>NZ_JBJMIE010000284.1:0-4120 GCF_045807065.1 Actinophytocola sp.
CGGCCGCTCACCTGGACCGGCCGCTGCGCCAGGTCATCGCCGCCGAGCCCGAGCTGCTGGACCGGACGGCGTGGACGCAGCCCGCGTTGTTCGCCGTCGAGGTGGCGTTGTTCCGGCTGCTCGAGTCGTGGGGTGTGCGACCGGACTTCGTGACCGGGCACTCCATCGGCGAGATCGCCGCCGCCCACGTGGCCGGCGTGTTCTCGCTGGCCGACGCGGCCCGGCTGGTCACCGCGCGCGGCGCGCTCATGCAGGCACTGCCGGCCGGCGGCGCCATGCTCTCGGTGCGTGCGCCGGAGGCCAAGGTGGCCCCGCTGCTGGGCGAGGACGTCGCGATCGCCGCGGTGAACGGGCCGAACTCGGTCGTCATCGCCGGCCCGCGGGACGCCGTCGCCGCGATCGGCGACACGCTCGCCGCCACCGGGCACAAGACCAGGTGGCTGACCGTCAGCCACGCGTTCCACTCGCCGCTGATGGACCCGATGCTCGCCGAGTTCCGCACGGTCGTCGCCGGGCTCCGCCTCCACGAGCCGGCCGTCGCGATGCCCGGCGCGGTCACCGACCCCGAGTACTGGGTGAGCCACGTGCGCGAGCCCGTCCGGTTCGCGGACACGGTCACCGGGCTCGCGGACGCCGGCGTCACCACGTTCGTCGAGGTCGGCCCGGACGGCGTGCTGACCGCCATGACCAGCGAGACGCTGGCCGACCGGGACGTGCTCGCGGTGCCGCTGCTGCGCCGCGACCGGCCCGAGGCCGCCACCGCCGTCGCCGCGCTCGGCCTCCTGCACACCCGGGGCGTGCGCGTGGACTGGGCCGCGTTCTTCGCGCCTCACCAGCCGCGCCGCGTCGACCTGCCCACCTACGCCTTCCAGCGCGAACGCTACTGGCTGGCGTCGAGCGCACCGAAAGCCGAGCCGGGACAGCTGGCCGGCGACGACATCGACGCGCGGTTCTGGGCCGCCGTGGAACGCGAGGACCTCGAGGCCCTGGCGGCCACGCTGGAGGTGCCGGACCCGAACACCATCGGCGGGGTGCTGCCCGCACTGGCCCGCTGGCGCCGGGCCCGCCGCGACGAGTCCCTCGTGGACACCTGGCGGTACCGGGTCGACTGGACGCCGGTCGCGAAGGTGCCGACCGCGCGGCTCGCCGGCACCTGGCTGGTGCTGATCCCCGCCGGCCACGGCGAGGACGCCTGGGTGCGCGGTGCGGTCACCGCCCTCACCGAGCACGGCGCCGCCGTGCGCGAGGTGGAGCTCAGGCCACGCGACGGGTCACGCGAACACCTCGTCGACATGCTGTCCGAGATGGACACCGACGGACTGGCCGGGGTGCTGTCCCTGCTCGCCGCGGACCGGCGCCGGTTCCGCGACCACATCTCCGCCGGGTTCGCGCAGAACCTCAGCCTGCTGCAGGCACTCGACGAGCTGGACCTGGCCATCCCGCTGTGGTGCGTGACGAAGGGCGCGCTGTCCGTGTCGCCGGACGACGAGATCCTGGACCCGTCGCACGCGCAGATCTGGGGTCTGGGCCGGGTCGCGGCACTGGAGCACCCGAGCTGCTGGGGTGGCCTGGTCGACCTGCCGCCGGTGCTGGACGACACCGCCCGCACCAGGCTCGCCGCCGCGCTGACCGGTGTGGACGGTGAGGACCAGCTGGCCGTCCGCCCGTCCGGGCTGCTCGGCCGCCGGCTGCGCCGCGCCCCGCTCGGTGCCGTCGAGCCGGGCCAGGCCTGGCGGCCGCGTGGCACCGTCCTGGTCACCGGTGGCACCGGCCAGGTCGGCTCGCGCATCGCCCGCTGGCTGGCCGAGAACGGCGCGGCGCACCTCGTGCTGGCCACCCGGCACGGCAGGCGCTCGGCCGGGTTCGCCGCGCTGGCCAGGGATCTGGCCGCGTACGGCACGAAGGTCACCGGCGTGGCCGCGGACGTGTCCGACAAGGCGGCGGTGAGCAGGCTGCTGGCCGACCTGCCCGACGACCTGACCGCCGTCGTGCACGCCGCGGGCGCCGGGTCGCTGCGGCCGATCGCCGAGATCGAGCTGCCCGACCTGGCCGACTCGATCATCGCCAAGGCGGCCGGTGCCGGCTACCTCGACGAGCTGTTGGGCGACCGACCGCTCGACGCGTTCGTGCTGGTGTCCTCGGCTTCCGGGGTCTGGGGCAGCTCCAGTCACGGTGGCGCCGCCTCGGTGGACGCCTACCTGGCCGCGCTCGCCCAGCGCCGGGCCGCCCGCGGCCTGGCGGGCATGGCGATCGCGTGGGGTCCCTGGCTGGCCGGCCGGCTGCTCGACGACCCCGAGTTCGCCGAGCAGATCAACCGACGCGGGCTCACGCCGCTCGCCCCGTCCCGCGCGCTGACCTCGCTGCAGCGGGCGCTCGACCACCGCGAGACGTTCGTCGCGGTCGTGGACGTGGCGTGGGAGAAGCTGCTGCCGGCGTTCCTCGCCGCCCGGCCGAGCCGGCTGCTCGCCGGCCTGCCCGAGCTGGACGAGCTGGTCGCGGCGGCCACCGCCCGGCCGGCCGACGCGGACGCGCCGGAGCGGCTGCGGCAACGCCTGGTCGGCGCGACCGAGACCGAACGCGCCGACGTGCTCGCCGACCTGGTCGCCGAGCACACGGCCGAGGTGCTCGGGCACCGGTCGGTGCTGGCCGTGGCCGCGGAGACCGGCTTCCTGGAGCAGGGCTTCGACTCGCTGACCGCGATCGAGCTCCGCAACCGGCTCGGCGCGGTGACGGGCCAGCGCCTGCCTAGCACGTTGATCTTCGACTATCCGACGCCCGCCGCACTCGCCGCCTGGCTGCTCACCGAGCTGACGGGCGGTCAGGACGAGGAACCGGACGTGGTGACGGCCACGCACGACAGAGCCGATCTCGACGGTGCCGGACTCCACGGTGCCGGACTCCACGGTGCCGGGATCGACACCGCCGAGATCGACTCGGCCGACGTGCTGGGCCTGCTGCGCATGGCCCGCGAAGCCCTGGACTCCTGAACACCCGGAAGGACCTGCTGATGGACACCGCCAGCCAAGAAGTAGTGGTGGCGCTGCGTGACTCGCTCAAGGAGATCCAGCGGCTGCGGCAGCACAACACCGAACTGCGGGCCGCGGCCGGCGAACCGATCGCGATCATCGGGATGGCCTGCCGCTACCCGGGCGGGGTGACCTCGCCGGAGGACCTGTGGCGACTGGTCGCCGAGGGGAACGACGCGATCTCGTTCCTGCCCGAGAACCGGGGCTGGGACACCGACGCGCTCTACGACCCCGACCCGGACCACGCCGGCACGTCCTACGTGCGGGAGGGCGGTTTCCTGCACGACTGCGCGGAGTTCGACCCGGCGTTCTTCGGCATCTCGCCGCGTGAGGCGCTGGCCATGGACCCGCAGCAGCGACTGCTGCTGGAGACCTCGTGGGAGGCCGTGGAGCGGGCCGGCATCGACCCCGTCTCCCTGAAGGGCCAGAAGGTCGGGGTGTACGCGGGCATCGCGACCTACGACTACGCCGCCCGCTTCCGCACGGTGCCGGCGGAGGTCGAGGGCTACCTGGGCAACGGGTCGGCGGGCAGCGTGGCGTCCGGGCGCGTGGCGTACACGTTCGGTTTCGAGGGCCCGGCGGTCACCGTGGACACGGCGTGCTCGTCGTCGCTCGTCGCGCTGCACCTGGCGATCCAGGCACTGCGCCGCGGTGAGGCGCGGCTGGCGCTGGCGGGTGGCGTGACCGTGCTGTCCACGCCGGCCGGGTTCGTGGAGTTCTCCCGGCAGAAGGGGTTGGCGCCGGACGGGCGGTGCAAGTCGTTCGCCGCGGCGGCGGACGGCACCGCGTGGGGCGAGGGCGCCGGCATGCTGCTGGTGGCGACGCTGTCGGCGGCGCGCAAGCACGGATATCCGGTGCTCGCGGTGATCCGCGGCACGGCCGTCAACCAGGACGGCGCGTCCAGCGGCCTGACCGCGCCGAACGGGCCGGCGCAGCGCAAGGTCATCCGCGCCGCGCTCGCCGACGCCGGACTGTCCACCTCGGACGTGGACGTGGTGGAGGCGCACGGCACCGGCACCACGCTCGGCGACCCCATCGAGGCGCAGGCCATCCTGGCCACCTACGGGCAGAAGCGGGAGCGCCCGCTGCTGCTC
>NZ_JBJMIE010000285.1:0-16605 GCF_045807065.1 Actinophytocola sp.
ACCGGGACAAACAGATGGAGCAGTGGGCGCAGGCCATGGCCGAGGGCGTTGCCGCGGTCGGGCCGGACACCAAGGCCGGATGGCGGCTGGAGACGAGCCGCCAGTTCTTCGAGTTCCTCCGCGACCAGATCCCCGAGCTGCTGCGTCGATGGCGGGAGTACCAGGCAGAACACCGGTAGCGTTGCGGTCGTGACGAACGTGCTGCCGCTCGCCGACGAGCTTGTCCAGCTGTACTTCAGGTCGGACCCGCTGTACGCGACCGTCCTGGGGATCCCCGGATACGGTCGCGAGCTGGCCGACCCGTCGCCCGCCGCCGAGGCGGAGCTGCGGGCACGCCTCGCGGACGTGGCGGCCAGGGCGGAGGCCGTCGACCCCGCGGGCCTGTCCGCGGACGACGCGGTGACCAGGGCCGTGGTCGTCCACCACGCCGGCGAGCTGGTCGATCGGCTGGACGCGGCGCAGGTGGAGTTCGCGATCAGCGACCTGTTCGTCGCGCCGGCCGCCGAGCTGATCATGGCGCTGCCGATGCTGACACTCCACACCCCGCAGGCCCAGGAGGACTACCTGGCCCGGCTGCGTGCCATCCCCGCGTACCTGGCCGTGGTCGCCGACCGCCACCGCGCGGGCGTGGCCGCCGGGCGGGTGCCGGTCGCGCGCCTCGTCGAGAAGGCCGTCGCGCACCTGGACCGGTACCTGGCCACGCCCTCGGCGGACCCGCTGGCGCGGCAGGAGGTCCCGGCCGAGTTCGCCGCCCGCCGCGAGGAGGTCCTCGCCTCGGTGGTGCGCCCGGCCTTCGCCGCGTACCGCCGGGTCCTCGCCGAGGAGCTGGTCGCCCCGGGCCGTCCCGACGACCGGGTCGGCGTGTGCTGGCTGCCGGACGGTGAGGCCCTGTACCGCCGGCTCGCGCGTGTCCACACCACCACCGACCACACCCCCGACGAGCTGCACCGGACCGGCCTGGACATCATCGCCGCGCTCACCGACGAGTACGCGTCGCTCGGCCGGCGGGTGTTCGGCACGTCGGACCGCGCCGAGATCTTCGCGCGCATGAAGTCCGACCCGGCCATGCGCTGGCGCGACGAGGACGAACTGCTCACCACGGCACGCGAGGCGGTGGCCAGGGCCGAGGCCGCGGCGCCGGAGTGGTTCGGGTTGCTCGCCTCCCAGCAGTGCAAGATCGAACCGGTGCCCGCGAACGACGCCCCGGGCTCCCCGGCGGCGTTCTACATGGGTCCCTCGATGGACGGCAGCCGCCCGGGCATCTACTTCGCGAACACGCACCAGGTCGAGGAGCGCGACAAGTTCGCGTCGGAGGTGACGGCGTTCCACGAGGCCGTGCCCGGCCACCACTTCCAGATCACGATCGCGCAGGAGCTGACCCACCTGCCGATGCTGCGCCGCGTGGTCAACCCGACCGCGTACGCGGAGGGCTGGGGCCTGTACACCGAGCGGCTGGCCGACGAGATGGGCCTGTACACCAGCGACGTGCAGCGCCTCGGCATGCTGGCGACGGACTCGATGCGCGCGGGCCGCCTCGTCGTGGACACGGGCATGCACGCGAAGGGCTGGAGCCGCGAGCAGGCCATCGCCTACCTGCGTGAGAACACCCCGATGGCTGACCTGGACGTCCGCAACGAGATCGACCGGTACATCGCGTATCCCGGGCAGGCGCTGTCGTACATGGTCGGCCGCCTGGAGATCCTCCGCATGCGTGCGGCGGCGCGGCAGGCCCTCGGCGACGAGTTCGACATCCGCGCCTTCCACGACCAGGTCCTCGGCAACGGCGCCCTTCCGCTCGCCGTCCTGGACGAGGTGGTCACTCGCTGGTCCGCCGCCGGCTGACCGGCGCCGCACCGGGCGGGGTCAGCCGACCTTGACCGTCTTCAGGATGTCCTGGGTGACCGCCGGGTCGAGGGTCTTCGTCTCGCTAGGACCGCCGCTCACGTCGCTGACCACCACCAGCATGGCCACGCCCTTGGGCTTGCCCTGCTCCGCCACCGGCACGCCCACGATCGCGACCTCGGCGTCGGTGGCCTGACAGTTGGGGATGGTCACCTTGACCTTGACCTTCGCGGTGACGGTCATGCCGGTCTTGTCGCCGATCTTGACCTCGGTCGGCGTCGGGACGTCCACCGTCGAGTCCGGGCTGTAGCCCTTCGCGGCGAACGACTTCGCGAAGTCCTCCAGCGTGGTGGCCAGGTCCAGGTCCTTCTCGTCCTTGCCCTGCACGCTCCCGCTCGCGGCGAAGGTCCGCACGTAGCTCTTGCTCTCGCATTCGTAGATCCCGTAGTTCGCGACGCCGTTGAACTGGACGTCCAACCCGCTGTCCACCGCGCCGTCCGACCGCTGCCAGTCCGCCGGCACCTGGTAGCTCAGTCCGGCGTTGTCGATGGCGATCCAATCAGCGTGATCTGTGCCACTTCCGCCGCCACTAGTGGGTGATGTCGGCTTCGCGGACGACGAATTGTCCTTCGACGTGGTCGTCGAGTTCGTGTCCTTCTGCGCGGTCGGCTGGCCGCTGCTGTCCGTCCGGTTGAACAGCACAATTGCGACGACCGCCCCGACGATGATCACAATCGCCACGAGGCTGAGGATCATCGGCAGTTTCGACCGCTTGGGTGGCGGTGGCGGCGGGCCGTAACCGGGCGCGGGAAATCCACCCGTTGGTGGGTACTGCTGCTGGTGAGGGTCGTAACCGCCGCCGGCGGCGTACGGATTGGTGCCGTACTGGGGCTGGTCCTGCAGGCCGGGATACGGGTCGGAACCGTAGTTGTACGGGTCGTCATACCTGTTGGTCTGCGCCTCCGGACCGAACGACTGGTTGGGGTTCCAGCCGCCCTGGTCGCCACCCGACTGCCATCCGGTCACAGGCAGGACGATAGCCGCAACTCATGGCCGGCGGGCGATTTCTCCCCGGAACTATCCGCCGGACAAGATCGCGACAGGTCGATCTTGTAGCCGCTTCGGTACCCCCCGTAGTTGACGGGAGCGCCGCGCTGGGTAAAGTGCGCCCTCGCCTGATCGACTTCCCTCTCACCAAAGATCGGTGAGAAGACACGGGGCAGATTGTCGTTCGGACCAAAAAGGAGTGTCATGGCCAGACGGTTGAAGCTCGCCCGAGCCGGAGCGGCTGTCGTGGGCGCCTCGGTAGCGGTGATGACGGCGGCCATCCCGGCCGGCGCGGACCCCGTGTCGGGCCACGTCGACGACCACGGGTACACCAACGGCTACCACGTGAACGTCGGCAAGAACTACGACGACATGGCCACCAGCCTGATCGGCTTCCAGGTCGACGACGGCTCCCGCACCGAGCTTCAGATGTACTGCGTGGAGATCGACACGCGCATCGACACGCAGCACGGCATGGTCGAGAAGTCGTGGGACTCCTACCCGAACCCGAAGTCGCCGTTCCACGCCAACCGGTCGAAGATCAACTGGATCCTGCACTACGGCTACCCGGTCGTCGGCACCGAGGCGCTGGCCAAGACGCTGACCGACCAGGGCGTCAAGGTCACCAACGGCATCAGCGACAAGGAAGCCATCTCCGCGACGCAGGCCGCCGTGTGGCACTTCAGTGACGGCAAGAACCTGGACGAGGCCAACCCCCTGCCCAAGGGGCCGATGGACTCCGGTGCGGACGTCGTCGCGCTGTACAAGTACCTGACCGGCAACGACAACGTCGGCATCGGCGAGCAGCCGACCCCGGCACTCGCGATCTCCCCGGCCGACGCGACCGGCGTCACGGGCGACAAGATCGGTCCGTTCACCGTGTCCACCACGGGTCAGGTCACCAAGCTGACCACCAAGCTGCCCGCGGGCGTCAAGGTCGTCGACGCCGACGGCAAGGAGTTGACCTCCGAGCAGGTCAAGGACGGCAGCAAGCTGTTCCTGGACGTCCCCGCGGACGCCAAGGAGGGCAACGGCACGTTCGAGTTGACCGCCACCGCCGGTGTCGACACGGGCCGCCTGTTCGTGGGTGAGAACTACGCCGAGCAGCCGACCCAGTCGCTGATCGTGGCGAAGGCCGAGAAGAGCGAGATCGTCGCGTCCGCCGGCGCCAAGTGGACCGAGAAGGAGGTCTCGCCGACCTCCTCCGAGGCTCCGCCGACCACCACCACCGAGACCTCGCCGGTGCCGACCACGCCGACCAGCACGTCGGCCACGCCGGCTCCGCAGCCGAAGAACACCTCGGGTGCGCTGGCCGAGACCGGTGCGTCCATCTTCGTCCCGGTCCTGATCGGTGTCGTGCTGCTGGCCGGGGGCGTCGGCTCGCTGCTGTTCCTGCGTCGCCGCAAGCGCGCCTGACCTACCGGCCCGTAAGGTCCGCGAATGGTGGTCTGCCCGGATTTCCCGGGTAGGCCACCATTCGGCCGTAGTAGGTTGTGACGGAGTGCGCGAAGGGAGTTCTCAGTTGGGCATCAACTTCGATGACCTGAAGAACAAGGCGGCGGATCTCGTCGAGAAGCATGGCGACAAGATCGAGCAGGGCGTCGAGAAGGCCGGCGAGTTCGCCAAGAAGCGGTTCGGTCACGACGAGCAGGTCGACCAGGTCGTGGACAAGATCCAGGACGCCATCCCCAACAGGCCGAACGACCAGAGCGACCGGTGACCACGCCGCCGCCCGGGTCGCGCAAGCCGACCATCGTCACCTGGCAGGGTCTCGCCAGGACCAGTCTGGAGCAGGTCCGCCTGTTCGTCCGCGATGGCCGGCTCCGCGCGTCCGGACGGCTCGTCGTCGCATCAGAGGCGCCGTTCAGCGCATCGTTCGAGTTCACCGCCGCCCGGTTCGGTGACGTGGGCCGCGGCCTGCTGCGGACCACCGCCGCGGACACCGAACGCCAGGTCTCGGTGCGCCGCACGGAGGACGGCATCTGGCTGATCGACCGCGGCGAGGGCGTGGAGCGCAGCGAGTTCGACGGCGCCACCGACGTCGACGTGGCCGGCTCGGTGACCTTCACCGCCCTGCCCATCCGCCGCCTCGGCCTGCACCGGAAGATGGGCGAGGCGGAGCTGTCCGTGCTGTACATCGCCACGCCGGACCTCACGGTGACCCGTGTCCGCCAGACCTACCGCACGGTGGAGATCACCGACCAGGGCGCCGTCATCAACTACCGGGACGCCTACCGCGACGCGGACATCGTCGTGGACACCGACGGCCTCCCGGTCACCTACCCGGATGTCGCCACCCGGCTTTAGGGCCGTACCTCAGGGGTAATCCCGGGGTTATCAACGATGCCCCAGGCACCGGCACCCGGGATGGTGAAGTCATGACCACGTTGACCAGGCCCCAGAGCAAGAAGATGATCGCCGGCGTGTGTGCGGGCATAGCCGCGCGCTACGGCTGGAAGGTCAGCCACGTGCGGCTGGCGTTCCTCCTGTCCTGCCTGCTCCCCGGCCCGCAGTTCGTCGCCTACCTGATCCTCTGGTGGCTCATGCCGAAGAGCGGCAGCTACTGACCGGACCGGTGCGCGGCGAAGAAGCCGTCCAGCAGCGCCGCGCACTCGTCCGCCAGCACGCCCCCGACCACCTCCGGCCGGTGCGTCAGGCGCCGGTCCCGCACCACGTCCCAGAGGGACCCCACGGCACCTGTCCTCGGTTCCCACGCCCCGAAGACCAGCCGTGCCACCCGTGCCAGCACCAGCGCGCCGGCACACATCGTGCACGGCTCGACCGTCACGACCAGGGTGCAGCCACCCAGCCGCCACCCGTCACCGAACCGCGCGGCCGCGGCCCGCAACGCCAGGACCTCGGCGTGCGCGGTCGGGTCCCCGAGTTCCTCCCGCGCGTTGCGCGCGGACGCGAGCACCTCACCGGACGGTGCGACCACCAGTGCCCCGATCGGCACGTCGTCCCCGGCCGCCGCGGCCACGGCGAGCGCGGCGCGGACCAGGTCCTCGTCACTGCGCGAGGTCACTGCGCGATGCTGTCCAGACTGTCGAGCAGCTGGTTGAACTCGTCGGCGAAACCGCACCGCTGCGCGATGATCTGCAGTTGTTCGTCCGGGTAGAGGTCCACCTCGCCGGCGATCACCTGCAGCTCCGGCGCTGGTAACCCGATGTCGGCCAGGATGTCGAGCGCACCCTCCGGCCACACCTCGTCATCGTCGTCGTCGGCCGGGGGGTCCACGCGCAGCAGGTCCAGCGCGTCGGCCGCCACGTCGTAGTCCAGTGCCGCCGCCGCGTCGGACACGAACAGCTGCACGCCGCCCGGGCCCGGTCGCACCACGAGGAAGAACTGGTCGTCGACGTCGAGCAGCCCGAACGCCGCGCCAGTGGACCTGATCTTGCGCAGCTCGGTGATCGCCGCGTCCAGCTCGCGGAGTGCGTCGCCGGCCATGGCCGTGCACCGCCACTTGCCTTCTTCGCGAACGACGGCGACCGCGAAGCCCGCTACCGGGTCCTGCTCCGACATGGGGATACGGTATTCCTCCGCCTCTCCGGCAGGAAGACGAGGTGCCGTAGTAGTTCCGCCGACCGGCGCTACGGCCCGTGATCCTCACGCAGCGTCGAATCGGTGCGATCATCTACGGATGACCACCGCATCGCTCGTCGACGACCCCCGGTTCACCGGCCTGCTCGACGCCGCTCGTGCCCTGCAGCCACGGACGGTGTCGCTGCGCCGGCGGCTGCACAAGCACCCGGAACTGGGCCTCGACCTGCCGAAGTCGCAGGCGGCGGTGCTGCACGCGCTGGACGGGCTCGGTCTGCACGTCAGCACGGGCAAGTCCTGCACGTCCGTGATCGCGGTGCTCAACGGCGAACGGCCGGGCCCCACCGTGCTGCTGCGCGGTGACATGGACGCGCTGCCCCTCCAGGAGGACTCCGGCCTCGCGTTCTCGTCGGAGGAGGACGGCCGGATGCACGCGTGCGGACACGACACCCACACCGCGATGCTCGTGTCCGCCGCCCGCCTGCTGGAGAGCCGGAAGTCCGCGCTCACCGGCAAGGTCGTGTTCATGTTCCAGCCCGGCGAGGAGGGCGAGCACGGCGCCCGGCACATGCTGGAGGACGGCGTGCTGGAGGCCGCGGGCCGGCCGGTCGAGCAGGCGTTCGCGCTGCACATCACGTCGACCGCGCAGTCCGGGGTGGTGATGTGCCGGCCGGGTCCGATGATGGCGAGCGCCGACGCGTACACCGTGACCGTCAAGGGCAAGGGCGGCCACGGCGCGATGCCCGACCGCGCGGTCGACCCGGTGCCGGCGGCGGCCGCGATGGTCGGCGCACTCCAGACGATGATCACGCGGCGGTTCAGCGTGTTCGACCCGGCGGTGCTGACGATCGGGCGGATCACCGCCGGCACGACGTCCAACATCATCCCGGAGACGGCGGAGCTGCAGGGCACCGTGCGCACGCTGTCCGACCGCGCCCGCGAGATCGTGCAGGCGGAGATCCCGAAGGTGTGCGAGCACATCGCCGCGGCCCACGGGTGCACGACGACGTTCCGGATCGACACCGGCTACCCGGCCACCAACAACGACGCCGCGGTCGCGCCACACGTGCTCGAGCTGGCGGGTGCCGTGCTGGGGCAGAAGAACAGCGCGCTGATGCCGGAGCCGCTGATGGCGTCGGAGGACTTCTCGTACGTGCTGCAGCAGGTGCCGGGCGTGATGGCGTTCCTCGGCGCGTGCCCGCCGGGCGTCACCCCGGAGGCTGCGGCGCCGAACCACTCGAACCGGGTGCACTTCGACGAGTCCGCGTTCGCGCACGGGGTCGCCATGTACGCCGCGTTCGCGCTCGACGCGTTGCGCTGAGCGGGGTCGATGCGCTCCTCGGGTGTGGTGGAAGATGACCTCCGTGCGGCGACCAGTGTGTGTGATCGGGCTCGGGCTGATCGGCGGTTCTGTGCTGCGTGCGGCGGCACGCGCGGGCCGGGAGGTGTTCGGCGCGGCGGACGTCGCGGTGCCCGACCAGCGCGTCGAACCGACCGTGGCCGCGGCCCTGGACCGCGCCGCGCGCGAGGACGCGCTGGTCGTGCTGGCCGTGCCGCTGCCGGCGGTCGACGAGGTGCTGCGGCTGGTGGCCGAGCACGCGCCGGCGTGCCTGCTCACCGATGTGGTGAGCGTGAAGGAACCGCTGATCGAGGCGGTCGCGCGGCGGCTGCCGTCCGCCCGGTACGCGGGCGGCCACCCGATGGCCGGCCGGTCGGCGTCGGGCTGGGCGGCCGGCTCGGCGGACCTGTTCGACGGCGCGCCGTGGGTGGTCGCGACCGAGGAGGACACCCCGCGGGACGCGTGGCGCGCGGCGGCCGAGCTGGCACTTGACTGCGGCGCCCAGGTCGTGCCGACCACCGCGCGGGAGCACGACGCGGCGGTGGCGCGGATCTCCCACCTGCCGCACCTGCTGGCCGCGGTGCTGGCGGCAACTGGCGCCGACGGCGGCTCGCTGGCGCTGTCACTGGCCGCGGGCTCGTTCACCGACGGCACGCGGGTGATGGGCACGCGGCCGGAGCTGGTGCTGGCGATGTGCGAGGGCAACCGCGGCCCGCTGCTGGATGCGGTCGACGACGCGCTCGGGCGCCTCGGTGCGGCAAGAGGTTCGCTGGCGTCGACGGGCGGCCTGGCGTCGACGGTCCGCGCTGGTCACGAGGCGCGGCTGGCCCTGGAAGACCTGCGCAACGCGGGTCGGGAGGAGTTCCCGATCGACCTGAGCGACCCCGAGGCGTTCGAGACGCTGCGGGACCTCGGCACGGCCGGCGGTCGCGTGCTGAGGATGGACGGCGACACGGTGATCGGCGCACTGCCCGCCTGATCACCCTTGATCATCCGGTCGTCGTGCCACAGGGCCCATTCGGCGCTGTCAATTGCCCAATGGTGTGACAGCGGTTGCGCTAGTTGATCTTAATTGAATAGTTTCTCCTGCGTCCGCCGCAAGAAATGCGGCCGTACACAGGGAGAGAAGGAATGGGTGGCAGCGAGGGCGACGACTGAGTCGCACGTGCGTCGGTGTAGTTCGTTTTTCGCGGACTACACCAATTCCAAGCGCATTCCGACGGATTGCCGCTTGGGCAGCCGGGCAGCCCGACAAACGACGACGCGGCGTCCCTGGACGTCGCTGTAGGTGTCGATGCTGGTGTGCTCGTCGGGTGCCGTGAAACCAATCGGCGAGTGCGCGACGTCGAACCCGAGCGGAAGGGTGACCTGGTACTCGAACTGCTTGATGCGCAGGAGGTCGGTGGTCCGGAAGAAGAAGTCCTCGGGAACGCCGAACCGCATCATGGGTTGACATTTGGCGGGCCAGAACCGCACCATTTCGAGCCGCACCTCCTCACCCCGTCGAACGGGTGACCGAAAGTGGACGATCGTGTTCAGCTTGGCTTCGGACAACCAGGTGTTGGTGACGTTCCACTGTGGCCCGAGGACCCCGTCGACGCTGATGCCACGTGCGCGGATGGTGACGTTGCGTCGGTACTCCTCCGGCTGGTCCCACTCGCTGCCGAGGTGGAACCGGATGAAGTGCACCTCGTCCCGCAGGGCGATCGCCTTGATCATGGCCACCTCCCGCACGTCCCCGTTGGCCTCGACATACACCTTGTGATGCCAGTTCTCAATGGACACGAGCGGCGCCATCCGGTTGTCGATCACAAAGTCGCAGTAACGCGCGAGCAACTCCCGCTGGGTGTCATGCCCCAACTGCAACCGATACCGATCCGCAAGCAGGATCCCCAACGCCGAAACCCCGAACACAATCACCCCGACAATTGCCGCCGCTCTAATGCCAGTCGAATCGAACAAACACCCAGCAACCCCGACAACTGCCATCAGAACGACAAGCGCACGCAACACGGCGCAGGGCTCTTTCCGCGAGATGTAGGAGTCCAACCAGCCGGTGAAGTTCCTGAGCATAAACAACGCTCCTCCCATCCGACAGCATGCGACCGCCTGCCGGTTTCGCCGGCACGGCAGGCGGCCACCCACAGAATAAATGCCCAACCACGAAACCGAACTAGGTCATTCAGGTGCATTCCAAAGAATCACCGGATCCCCCACCCCCGAACAACCCCACTACCGATAAGTAACCCACCCAACCGGAGCAACCACCCACAACCCCCCAACACGAAGAGGAAGGAGAAGCCAAGAACCAACCCAAGGAGAGCCCCAAGCACCACCAAGCCACAAGCCCCACACCAAAGCACCCAACCAAGAAAACCCAACAACCCAACCTTGGAAGAGATCAAACCAACGAAATAACCAACACTCGGAACCAACCCCACCAACAACACCCCGAGAACGCCCAAGGAACGAAGCGAGCCACCCCCACTCCAACAGAAGGCGCCCGCCAACCAACACCCAAGGAAGACCACCCGTGAGGAGAAGGACCGCGCCCCAGGAGGGGCTGCGGGAAGCGAGGCGAGCCGAACCCCACAGCAGGGAAGAAAGCGCCCGCGAACCAGCACCCCAAGGAAGGCGGACCAAGGAGAGATCCCCCACCCAGAAGGCGTGCCCCGACGAGCGAAGCCCCCCGCCCCCCGCTCCAAGGGAAAAGGTGTTTGCGACCCAGTGCCGCATGGAAGACCGCCCTGAGGGAAGGCTCCCTGCGCGGGAGAGGGTGCCCCGGCAAGCGAAGCGAGCCGACCCCCGCACTCCAAGAGGAAAAGCGTCCGCGACCCAGTGCCGCATGAAAGGCCGCCCCTGAGCAGAGGTCCACTACCCAAGAAGAGATGCCCCGGGGAGCGAAGCGAGCCGAACCCCCGCACTCCAAGGGAGAAGGTGTCCACGAACCAGCACCCCAAGGAAGGCCATCCTTGAGCAGAGATCCGCTACCCAGGAGAGGTGCCCGGGGAGCGAAGCGAGCCGACCCCCACCACTCCAACGAAAAGCTGCCGGCGAACCAGCACCGAAGGGAAGGCCACCCCGAGGAGACGGCCACTACCCAAGAGGGGGGCTCCGGGGGGCGAAGCCCCGCCGGGCGGGGTTTGGGGGTCGCACCCCCAAAAAAATGGCGAGGCGACGAGGTCTGCGCTCTCCGCAGACACACGTCACCCTCGCCGAGCGGTAGCGGTGGGATTTGAACCCACGGAAGGCGTGAACCTTCACGCGCTTTCGAGGCGCGCTCCTTCGGCCGCTCGGACACGCTACCGGGAGGAACGATACCGGACGTCCCAACCGACACGCTCAAGACCCACTGGTCCCGCAGCGGCGCCACCCACGATGCGGGATACTCGCTGATCTGACGTGGGAGTAACGAGGAGGACGTCATGCCTGACCAGGAAGAAGACCTGCCGAAGACGGGCCGCCACGCCGCCCCGGAAGGCGCGGAGCCCCACCCGCTGATCGACCTCACCCGGGACCCGACCCCCGGCAAGGCGGACCACGCCCTCGAGGAGGAGTAACCAGGGCGGTTGCGCCAGCCATGGCGGCCGGCGCAACCAACCCCAGCATCCCATCAAGCCCCGTCGACGCCACCGGGCCTGTCCAGAAGCGCGGAGGACGCCGGCTCTGATCCCGCGAGGGCATGTCCCGATGTGCCGCGTCTCGTTGACCGAGTCCGTCACGGGGGCGAAACTGCGCGCATGACGTCCGTCGTCCCGGCCGCAGAGCACGCTGCCCGCGATACAGCGAAGCGGGCCGAGCCGGCGGCGCCCGAGGAGGACGCACGTCCCGCCGAAACCCCATCACTGGCCCAGCGATGACTGGCTCGTTCTGGTGGGACCTGGTCCTGGGCGTCGCGTCCGCGCTGTTGCTGGCATGGGTCGCCCTGGTGGTCATGCTCCTAGTCGTAAGACCACGCGGCGGCCTCCTACGTGAGGCGCTGCGACTGCTCCCGGACGTCCTACGCCTGATCCGCCGCCTAGCCGCGGACCGGTCACTACCCCGTGCGGTCCGTGTCCGAATTGCCCTGTTGCTGGTCTACCTAGCGCTCCCGATCGACCTGATCCCCGACTTCGTCCCCGTCCTGGGCTACGCCGACGACGCGATCATCGTCACGGCCGTACTCCGCAGCGTGGTCAAACGCGCAGGCATCGATGCCGTCCAGGCACATTGGCCAGGCACCCACGACGGTTTCGCCACACTCACACGGCTGACCGGACTCGACAGCTAACCGGACGCAACCCCGTCACGGACAGCAATCAGCTGCTGACCTTCATCAACCTAGACACCGACGACGGCCTGACGGCGTGCGAACCAGCCTGAGCTGAGTGCGAGGACATCCCCCTAATACCTCTGAGATGCAGAACGTCCGGCGTCCACAATCAAAGGACGCCGGACGTTCTGCCTGTTCAGAAGCGCGGAGGATGCGGGATTTGAACCCGCGAGGGTTTTAACACCCAACACGATTTCCAATTCCGCTCCGGTTCGTTCAGAGGGGTCCTGTCGCGTCGTCTCGGCAGGTCAACGTGGGTGCGTCGTCTGGTTGGAACCAAGTCGGATCGAACGGAACTGAGACCCGAACTGAGACCCACGGAGGCTGAACCATCAGGGACCCATGCTGATGTGTTGAGGATCACCCACTTCGGGTAAGCAGTTGTGGCCGTTCACCGGCCCAGATCGGGCCTGGGCTGCTCACGCCTCTGTCTGCTGATCGATCGCGGCCTCGTAGAAGGCGTCCGCGAGCGCCATGATGACCGCGCTGATGGCGGGACCGTCGCTGAAGAAGTAGTCGGCCATGGTGTTGTGGGCTTCCTGGTTCTCGACGACGGCCTCGGTGACCGCGGCTTGGAAGTCCTGTGACTCCATGAACTGCTTCTTCGAATTCACCTTGGTCTGGTTGACCAGCTCCGGGTAGGCAAGCAGCCGCTCCACCAGGCCCTGAACGAACTCCCGAACCTGCGACGCAGTGAACGACTCGGCGCCGAAGAGATCGTTCATCTTGTCGATGACAACCTGGAGGGCGACGTACTTCGGTTCCTTCCGCGCCCCGGTGCCCGCAGCACCGATCCCCTTCAGCTCACCGTCACCGGTCAGCGAGATGTCGACCGCGGGCCCCTTACTGTGCTTGACGCCGACCAGGACCACGTCGGAGAGGTCGACTTCCGCGGCCCACGACGAGTCTGCGATCACCTTCTCCAGAAGCCGCAGGAAGATCGACAGCATCTCCATGTAAGGGTCGCCGTAGTCGATGATCTGGCTCATGAAGTCGTACAGTCGGACGTAGGTGGAGACGTCCTTGCGGAACAGGTCGAGGGTGGTGAGGGTGACCTTGTCATCGGCCTCGATCGCAGCCGCGTAGCGGCGGGCGAACTCGTTCTTGGCCGGGCTGATTGCGGCGGAGAGCGCGTTGTTGCCTTTGCGGCCGACCCACAGTCCGGCAACCTCACGCACCTGCTCCGGCGTGTAGATCCCAGCTTGGGCGAGTTTGTTAGTGAGGTGGACGACGACGTACGGGTCGGTCTCGGTCTCGAGGGTGGCATTGGTGAAGTAAGGCTCGAACGCGCTCCGGATGTCCTCGGGCTTGTTCACGAAGTCGATGACGAATGTCTTGCGCTTCTGCTCCCCGCCCGCAGTGCGATGGGTGCGGTTGAGTCGGGAGAGCGTCTGCACTGCAGTGACCCCGGAGAGCTTCTTGTCGACGTACATTGCCGAGAGCAGTGGCTGGTCGAATCCTGTCTGAAACTTGTTCGCGACCAGCATGATCTTGTACGTCGTGCCCTTGAAGGCGGCGCCCAGATCCGAGCCGGCGCCGGCGTTTAGGTTGGCCTCGGTGAACTCGTCGTCCTTGCTCGGCTGCGGCCCCCAGTCCGAAGCCCACTCCTCGTCCTCGGCCATCGTCACTGACCCGGAGAAGGCGACCAGGGTGCGATAGTTGTACGAGGCGTCCATGGCGGCCCGCTTGGCGATGTAGGCGTCGATCGCCTTCTTGTACTTCACTGCGGCCTTACGCGAGTCGGTCACGACCATCGCCTTCGCCTTGCCTTCCAGCAGACGGGCGACGTTGACATGGAAGTGCTCGACGATGATCTGCACCTTCTGGCTGATGTTGGTCGGGTGCAGCTTCACCCACCGCATCAGCCCTTTCCTCGCTGCAGCCTCCTCCACCACTTCGCTACCGTCGCCGCTCTCGGCCTGTCCGGCGATCTTCAGCGCGGTGTCGTAGGTCTGGTAACCCTTGAGCACGTCGAGGATGTAGTCCTCCTCGATGGCCTGCCGCATCGAGTAGAGGTGGAACTCGACGGGCTTGCCGTCGGGCCCCTTACGGCCGAAGAGCTCCAGCGTCTTGTTCTTCGGCGTCGCGGTGAACGCGAAGTAGGAGATGTTCTTCGACTCGGCCCGTTCGGTCATCTCAGAGGCCAGGATTGTCTCGGCGTCGACCTCGCCACCCTCCTCGATCTCCTTGACCTCCTCCGCGGTCAGCACGGCCTTGAGCTTGGAAGAGGTCTGTCCAGACTGTGAGGAGTGCGCCTCGTCGGCGATCACTGCGAACCGCTTACCTTTCAGACCCTTGTCGGCCCGGATCTCGTCGAGTGCGAACGGGAAGGTCTGCACCGTCACCGCGATGATCAGCTCCCCGTTCTTCAACGCGGTCGCCAACAGCCCGGACTTCGACTTGGCCCCCGCCTTGCGCACGTCCTCCGGGCTGATCGTGGCCACGATTTTTCCCGACCCGTCGATCTGGCGAATCGCGTCCTGGAGCTGGCCGTCGAGCACGGTGCGGTCCACGACCACGATTACCGAGTCGAAGAGCTTTTGGTCGTTCACATGTAACCGCGCCAGCCGGTGCGCGGTCCAGGCGATGGTGTTCGTCTTCCCCGAACCCGCCGAGTGCTCGATCAGGTAGCGCTGCCCCACCCCCTCCTCGCGCACCGCGGCCACGATGTTCGTCACGGCCTCCCACTGGTGAAACCTAGGAAAGAGCATGCTTGTACGCCGCACCGACGTGCCGGTGGCGACGTCCCATTCCTCCTTGATCTCCACGATCATCAGTCGGCCGATGATGTTGAGCCAGGCGTGCTTCTCCCAGACTCGCTCCCACAGGTACGCCGTAGCCGACCGCCCAGCCGCACCCGGCGGGTTCCCCGCGCCTTTGTTGTGACCCATGTTGAACGGCAGGAAGTGGGTTTTCTCGCCTTCGAGTCGGGTGGTCATCGCGGCCAGGTCGTTGGAGACCGCGAAGTGCACCAGCGCCCGGTGCCCAAACGACAGCAGCGGCTCTGGCCGCCCGTTGGTCAGCGGGTGCCGTTTCTTCCGGTACTGGTTGATCGCCTCGTCTAGCGACTGGGTGAAGTCGGTCTTCAGCTCCACGGTGGCGACTGGGAGTCCGTTGACGAAGAAGACCAGGTCGATGTTGCGTTGATCAGCGGTGGAGAAGTGTACCTGCCGCATCACCCGCACCCGCATCGCCGCGTACTGCTCGCTGGTGGTTGCGTTTAGGCTGGTGTCCGGTCGGAACTGCGCCATCTTCAACCGGCCGCCACCGATGTACTGCACCCCGTTGCGCAGGATGTTCAACGTCCCACCGCCATGTTCGAGAGGCTTGTCGAGCGCCGTGGTCAGCACGTCGAGGAACTTCGCCTTCGACCCCGCCGCCTTCAAAGCCTTCTCGTACGCCGCCTGCTGGGTCCCCTCCAGCCAGGCGAACAGGTCCTTCGGGAAGAGCGCCCGCTCCCGGTCGTATCCGGTGTCATCAGCTGAGTAACGCCATCCATGGTCGTGCAGGTACTTGCAGATCTCGGTCTCGAAGACGACCTCGTGGTGATTCGCCATCACACCATCTCCCGTACGTCGATCTGCCCCGTCACCGCCGCCGTGATCAGCGCCGACCGCCGCTCCTTCGAGAGTTCGATGAACTGCTTGGTCTCGGCTATGAGCGTGTCGATCTTCGCGGTCTGCCCGTCGAGGTACACCGCGATACGGCGCTGCTCGTCCAGCGCTGGCAACTGGAGGCGAAGCTCCCGAATGTCCCGCTGAGAGATCTTCTGCATCGAGTGGCTCATACCCTTCGATGCAGCTCTGATCTGCACGCGCACGCCAGCAGAGGCGAGCGCATACGCGACGAACGCGGGATCTGCGTCGGCCGTGAGCAAGATGCCATACGTGAGATCAGAGAGAAGCAACCGAGGATAGTCCCCGTCCACTACAGCGGCAGCACCCACCAGATCCTTCGTGTTTGAGCGAGACATGACGAGTTCGCCCCGACGAACCGCGAACTCTGGCCGCGGAGTCTCCTCGTCCGGGAGCCGCTTGTTCTCGGCAGGGTCGAATCGTCCCGTGTTCGCGCACCCGACTTTCAGGACTCCCCATTCCTTAACTCCATCAGCGGGCCAACTCTCACAGTTGGGGCTCCAACCCTGACGAAGTGCCAAAATGACGCGCCGGAACTCGATGTCCGTACCCTGTGACGTCGCATGCGCAATGACGGCAATCCGACGCTCGCGGAGCATCTCGATTAGATGCTGCTGCTCTTCGATGAGCGTGGCGATACGAGCGGTCTCACGGTCGAGGTAGTCGGCGATGGTGCGCTGCTCCTCTAGCGGGGGCATTGGAATCGGGATTCTTGCGAGCTTCTCCGCCGTGAGGTGCGGCATCGAGACAACGTTGGAGTAGGCACGGATGAAACCGCTAGACCGCAGCGCGATCAGGTAGAACGCGATGAAGCGGCCATCGATGCCGCCAATCGGTCGGAGCCGATTGATCGAGTTCTGGAATCCCCAGCCCGATAGCTCCTCATCGAC
>NZ_JBJMIE010000286.1:0-2217 GCF_045807065.1 Actinophytocola sp.
GCGATGATCTTGGCGGCGTTCCGCTGCGCCCACACCGAGACCTCGTTCGCCGCCCGCGCGGTCACCGCGGCGATGTTGGCGACCTCGGTCGCCCACACGGTGAGCCGCAGGTCGAGCTGCGCGCGCCGCGCCTGCGACGCCTCGCCACCGGGGCCGATCTCCGTCACGGTCTCGCGCATCGCGGACTCGGCACGCTGCAGCGTGTCCCACGCCGCGTACAGCATCGCCTTGGCGCGGTCCTGTTCCTTGCCGGCCCAGTGCTCGTCGGTGAAGCCGGTCAGCGTGGTGTTGAACGTGGCGACCAGCTCGCCCTTGAACGCCTGCACCTGCGCCCACGCGGTGAGCGTCGCCGGTACCTCTGTCGCCGCCGCGGACAGCGCCTTGCCGACCGCCTGCGCCGCCGCCTGCTGGCCGACCATGCGCAGGGCGGTCTTCTTGTCCCCGCCGTTCTTGATGATCGGGGCGCACTTCGCGCGCAGGTCGTCGCGGATGGCCTTGGCCACCGGCAGGAACGCCTTCCTGTACCCCTCGTCGAAGTACTTGGCCCACGTTCTGTCCACTTCGGACCGGTCGTGGCTCGGGTCGGCGAGCCTGCGGTAGATCACGTCGATCTCGGGTTGGGTGAAGCCGGGCAGCACGTCCTGGTGGTGCACGGCGAGCCACTCCTCGTACACCATGCGGTAGCTCGCGCTCGCGGTGAGCAGGTGTGCGAAGTCCTTGGGGACGTCCGAGGCGAAGGCGTCCGCCGGGTTGCTACGTAGCCAGCTCGTGTCGACGGCGGGTGCGGTCATGGCAGGGTTTCCTCCGGCCGGTCGTCGGGTTCGGTGATGGACGTGCGGTGCCACCGGGTGCGGGGCAGGTCCGCGACGGCCGGCATGCCGCCCGCGGTCAGTGCGATCGCCTCGACCGGCGGCGCGGGTCGTTCGAACCTGGTCGGCAGCGCGGGCGCGGTGACGGTCAGGTCGAGCGCGGTGCGCATGGGGATGCCGAGCGCGGCCCACAGCTCGACCGACCGGCCGGCCGGCGTCCAGCCCACCCGCATGGGGAGGCCGGCCGCCAGCACCCGCAGCGATCCACGCAGGTGGTCCACGGCGAGGGCGTCGCAGTCGGTGTGCGCGCCGAGCAGCGCGCCGAGCAGCTCGTGCTCCTCGGCCGCGGTCGACGCCCACGCGGTGACCAGGTAGGACAGGTGGTAGCTGCGGGCCGCGTTGTGCACGGCCGTGACCCGACCTCCCGCGTCGCGGACCCGCACCGGGCCCGCCGCCATCCCGTCGAGGTTCTCGGTGACGGCGTGCAGGAACAGGTTGACGATCCCGGCCCGTCTCGGTCGCGGCGCGATCCCGGTCAGCAGGGTCGGGTTGTCGAACCCGACCTCGGTGCCGGGGGCCAGCTGCGTGGTGAGCCAGGCCTGGAGGGACGAGTCGACGTCGGCGAGCACACCACGCAGTCTGTCCGCGCGGGGCCGTCCCCGGCGGGAACCGGGGCCAGCGGCAGGGCCAGAGCGTGTTTCCCCCAGGGGCAACCGAGGTTGGACCCGTTGCTGCACAACGGACGTAGAGGCTCACCTGGTACCGGTGACAGCGTGGATGCCGTCATGTCGTTGCCGTTTGTGGTTGTCGTGGAAGGGGACCGGCGGATGGCGAACTATCTCGCTCCAGGCGTCTACGTCGAGGAGGTGTCGTCCGGGTCGCGGCCGATCGAGGGTGTCGGCACCGCCGTGGCGGGCTTCGTCGGCTTCACCGAGAAGGGGCCCGTCTCCGAGCCGACTCTCGTGACCAACTGGACCCAGTACACCGGCATCTTCGGCGGTTTCGTCGACAACGCCCACCTGCCGCACGCCATGTACGGCTACTTCCTCAACGGTGGCGGGACCGCGTATGTCATGCGCCTGCCGGACGGCCGGAAGGACACCGAGGAACGGATCGCGCGCGCCGCGGTCCCGGCCGCCGGGGACGACAAGCGGTCCGCGTTCACGCTGCGGGCACGTGCGGCGGCCGCCACCGACGACATCAGCGTGACCGTCGGCGAGTCGACCCAGGCCGACGGGGAGACGTTCCGCATCGACGTCGTGCGGGGCGGGAAGGTCGAGGAGAGCTTCGACAACCTGACCACCAAGCGCGGTCCCAACAACGTCGCCACCGTGATCTCCCGCAACTCCAAACTGGTCGAGCTGGAGGACGCGAAGACCGCGACCGTGGTCGCGCCGAAGAAGGACGC
>NZ_JBJMIE010000287.1:0-16902 GCF_045807065.1 Actinophytocola sp.
CGCGACGCTGCCGCCGCTGTCGATGACCAGCCCGGTGGTGACGTTGGCGATCCGCACCCAGCCGGTGGGAGTCGGTCCCGAGCCCGGGCTCGGGACCTGGCCGGAGAAGGTCAGCGTCACGACGTAGGGGGGGGCGCTGTACGGCGCGTTCGACGACGGCATCTGGAGGTGCAGGCCGGAGCCGTCCTGCGTGTGGCCCGGCAGGGTGGTGTAGGTGCCGGCGGTGGCACCCAGCAGCTGCACCGAGGAGAGCGTGCTCAGGTTGATCCGGTTCGAGTTGAGGGTCGTGATGGTGAAGGTGCTGCCCGGCCAACCCAACACGGTCGCGTACAGCACGGTGTTGGCCTTGTCGCGGGTGAACCGGATGTCGGTGTTCGTGCCCGCCACCGGTGTGGTGAAGGAGCCACCGCCCATCTTGGTCGGCCCTTCGCCGTAGACCGACCAGGCGCGGGTGCCGTACACGGACTCGCCGAACCGCTTGAGGTAGTCACCGATGCCGAGCAGGATCGTGCGCTGTCCACTCGGGATGGTGCCGTCCGCCATCGGCGCGATGTTCAGCAGCATGGTGCCGTTCTTGCTGACCCGGTCGATCAGGGCGTGCAGCATCGCGGTGAGCGAGTAGTAGCCGATGCCGACCGTGTAGCACCAGCTGGAGCTGGAGATGCTGTCGTCGGTCAGCCAGTACGGGTTCTGGATGTCGGCCGGGCCGCCCCGCTCGAAGTCGAACACCTCGCCGCGGTTGTCGAACCCGTCCTTGTAGGTGGCGACGACGTCGGAGTTCCAGGCGACGGCCTGGTTGTAGTAGTAGGCGAGGAAGTTCAGGCGCTGCGACTCGTTCACCTGGGTCAGGTTGAAGTCCTGCCAGATGAGGTCGGGATGGTAGCCGTCGACGACCTCCCTGAGCTTGTCGTACCACAGCTGGTTCTCGGCCGCGGCGCCGAGCTGGCCGTAGAGCTTCTTCAACGTCGCGGTGGACTGCGCGGGCACGTGGTCGTAGTAGCCGGTGAAGTGGTACGCGTGGTGCAGCGACACCATGAACCTCAGGCCCTTGCCCCGGATCGCGTCGGCGTGCAGCCGCACCAGGTCCAGCTGTGGACCGGTGCGTGCGGCGTTCCACTCGTTGGCCTGGCTGTTCCACATCGAGTAGCCGTCGTGGTGCTCGGCGACCGGCCCGGCGAACTTCGCGCCGGCGTCGAGGAACAGCTGCGCCCACTCATCCGGGTCGAAGTTCCCGCCCGCGGACCTCAGCTTGGGCGCGAACTGCACCCAGTTGCCGGCCTTGTCCCGGGCGCCGTTGATGAAGTTGTGGTACGGCCACGCCGACGGGTCGCCGTAGACGCTCTTGTGGTGGTTGTTCTCGTTGGACCCGCTGATGTACATGTTGCGCGGGTACCACTCGTTGCCGAACGCGGGGACGCTGAAGACGCCCCAGTGGTAGTAGATGCCGAACTTGGCGTCCTGGAACCACTCCGCGGCCGGTGGGTGCTGGTCGACCGACGACCAGGTCGGGCTGTAGCTGCTCGGGCCGACCGTGGCCAGCGCGGTGCCGGCACGCAGCAGGCCCGCGGCGGCGGCGCCGCTCACACTGATCAGTCGCAGCATCGTACGACGGTCTAAAGAGGACATCGCAGGAAAATCTCCTCGGTAGGAAGGGGTCGGTCAGGCGGTGAACTGCCACCAGTCCACGTTGAACAGGTAGCCGCTGCCGCCGCTGAAGCGGAAGTACAGGTCCTGGGTGCCGGTCACTCCGCTCACCGAGCAGGAGACGGTGGTCCAGTTCTGCCAGCCGCCGGTGCCGGGGACCGTGCACCGGCCGGCCACCGTGCCGTTGGTGCCGCCGAGCCGGAGCTCGATGGTGCCGCCACCGCTCGCGGAGGCCACCCGGGCGGTGAACGACCGCGGGCCGGAGCCGAACGCGACGTTCTTGACCTTGGTCCAGTCCCCGTTCTCGATGTAGCCGACGTTCATGCCGCCCTCGGCGGCGGCTTCGGTCTCGATCCCGGACTCCGCCGCGATGGTCTCGGCCTCCTGGCGGACGTACGGGTTCAGCGTGTCCGCGGCCGGCGCGCCGGCGGTGGTCATGTTGATCGTCGGGATCGTGCCGTCGGAGTTGTAGGAGAACTTCTCGACCGCGACCGACCGGGTGTAGCCGCTACCGCCCGGCAGCGCGCCGTTGTGGTAGAAGAAGTAGCTGCCGCCCTTGTAGTCGACGACGCCGGGGTGGTTGGTGAAGCTCGCGCCCTGGGTCGGCATGACCGTCCCGCGGTAGGTCCACGGCCCGGTCGGTCCCGGTGCGGTCGAGTAGGCGATGAACTCCGAGCAGCACCTCGCGGCGAACACGTTGTAGTACAGGCCGTTCCGCTTGTACACCCACGGGCCTTCCTCGAACAGCGTCGGACGGCTCGCGTTCCCGGTGCGGGTGCCGAAACCCGCCGTGGTGAGGGGAATCTGGGTCGGGGCGCCGGAGTAGGAGACCATGTCGGCGTTCAGCCGGACGTACCACAGGTTCGGGTTGCCCCAGTACAGGTAGGCCTGCCCGTCGTCGTCGATGAAGACCGTCGGGTCGAACTCGCCGTTCTCGACCAGCGGATGTCCGATGGCGTCGTGGAACGGCCCGGTGGGACTGTCCGACACCGCGACGCCGATCGCCATCCGGCCCGTCGCGCGGTCGGTCGTCGGCACGTACCAGTAGAACCTGCCGTTGCGGTAGACGGCCTGCCCCGCCCACGCGTTGGCACTGGCCCAGCTGAAGCTCGCGAGGTTGAGCGGTGACCCGTGGTCGGTCCAGTTGACCATGTCCGACGACGACCACACCCGCCACTCCCGCATGGTGTAGGTGGTCGAGCCGTCCTCGTCGTGCCCGGTGTAGAGGTAGACGCGGCCGTTGTAGACCAGCGGCGCCGGGTCGGCCGTGTAGATGTGCCGCACGATCGGGTTGTCGGCGCTCGCGGGCACCGGGAACAGTGCCAGCAGGCACAGGAAGGCCGTACTCGCGACAGCAGAATGGCGCCGCCAGCGGCGTGATTTCAACGCGCGCATTCCGCGAAAAAGTGCCGCACCGGACATGAGAACCCCATCATCGTTGACGGCGAGCACCCATGCCGGACAAAGGTGCTCGATCAGGCTCGTACATGAATCCCGCAGGTCGTACATGTGAACGCTAACACAGCGTTCAGCAAGCTAACAAGCCATTGTTTCCAGGCAGTTACCGCAAGAAGCTAGCGAAACTTTCGACCGGAAGTGAGCGTGAACATCACCCACTCGACAACGGTGGAAAGCCGGCCCCGACGCGAACGGGTCGGCATTTTCAGTCTCTTTGGAAGCGCTCCCGAAGCACCCGCACTGTTCCCGCGACAGTCGGGGTTCGTTCAGCAGCTCGGAAACGAGACCGAAAGAGCCGCCACCCGTTCACGGGTCCGGCCGATATTTCGCTGTGGACGCCTTCGTCCTGTTGGTGAGCTCCTGTTCCTGTTACGTCCGTTGCTGACCCTGGGCGGCGCGAGGGGGGACCAGGACGGTCGCGCCACCACGCCGGGTCGCGGCCACCGACACCAACCGGCCCGAGTTCGGCGCACCGCACGCGACGACCCGGTCCGCGACAACCGGCGCACCCACACGGATGACGGCAGCCCGGGTCGCGTCGACCAGGTCCACGGCGGCGATCAGCTCTGTCACGGGCGGTTCACCTCGACTCGCGCAACGCAAACAACATATGTATGTGTAGAGGAGGTGTGCCGCAAAGTCCAGTGTTCCGCGCCGCACTCCGCCACCGAACCGCATTGACCTGCGCATATCTACGGGATCCGCGTGAGTGCTCCGCGCAGACATCTCATGTTTGGTTGACGCGACAACCGCTTCGTCGCACCCGAGCCGCCCAGAAGAGGTGCCAGCGCGGGCCACCGTCCGGAGAGGCTCGGACGCGGTGGTGCGGCGATGGTGAGCGTGGCGGTGGACACCGTGCTCGACCGCGCTCCAGTTCTACCAGCCGAACGGCCACGCGGTCACCCCTACCGGGCGAGGAACTCCTACGCACACGGAGGGGTCCGGGTTTCTCACGCCTACAGTTCGCGAACCCCGCCGCCCTCGGAATCCGAGAAGTTCACAGCAATGAAAACGCAGCGCTCTCAATATGTATCCGACCGATCAGGAAATCGAGTCGGCAAGTGGTCCGAATTCGCCTCGCTCGAGTCCCCCACTCGACCTTTGCCCCTCGCGCGGACGAGGGCATGCGGGCGTGCGGCACCCGAGTCATGTGCTGTGCCAGCGAAGGACGCATGTCGCGAGGCGGAAGCCGATGTGACACAGGCCTGGTGACGCGCGGCTGAGCCGGCCGCGGACGCCGTCCGGCCGGTCCTGGAGGCACCGCGAGCCCAGGACAGCCTCGCATCTCACCTTTGCGAGGCGAACAGGACATGTCATCACAGGGAGGCCTACGGCCACGAGCCCTTGACCATCACGATCGCGTTGCAATCATCATGGCTGCATATGTTACGTTCTGGCCAATCTGCCTGCGGAAATGCGGCAGAAACGAACACTCATACGACAACGATATGCACTTTTGGTGTACCGATGCATGCACCATGCTGAGTAAAGGGCAAGCTCGGCGGGCGACGTTCGGCAGGAAGGGGCGCCGGTGGAAGCTGCGTGGGCACTGACCTTCCACGACCTTCACCCGGACGCCCAGCAAGTGGTGCTCGCATGCGCGGTGCTCGACAATCCCTCGATCTCACTGGTCAGCGCGGCCGCGGTGACCGGCTCTCGGGTGCCACGCCTGATCGAGCTCCTGGCGGTCGCCGCTGAAGCCGGGTGGGGCCGCGTCATCGACGATCGGTTCGACGTGACCGCCGATGCCCGCGCCTACCTGCGACAACGGGTCCTGGCGATGCCGGCGGACGCCGTACAGCTCGTGCTCGACCGGACGGCGGCGGCGGTCATCAGCGTGACCGACGGCTCCACGGCGGTGACCCCGGCACTACGTGGCGACATGATCGGCCTGGTGCGAGCGGCGAACCGGCTGGGTGCCGTCGGCATGGCCACCCAGGTCGCGCGGGCAGCGTGGCGGACCGCCACCTCGGCGGTCGACCTCGACTGGTGCCGGCAGCTGGCCGAGCACGGCGAGGAAGCCGCCATCACCAGCCGGGATCCGGCTCTTCTCGTGCAACTGCTCGACGCCAGCGCGAGGACCTATTCCGCCGCCGGCGACTGGCAGGCCGCGGAGCGCGCCTGGTTGAGGGCCCTCGCGGTTCTCGACAAGACCGGCGACTCCGCCCGGTTCGTCGACTTCCTCGAGTCGCTCGCGGCGAACTACCGCGGTTGGGGGCGCCTGCACAAGACGGCTGACACCCTGCTCGAGATCGTCGCGCTCCGGCGCCGGGAAGGCGACCCCGTGAAGACCGCCGAAGCTCTGGCCGCGGTCGGTTCCACCATGTTCGACGCCGGCCGGCTCGACGCCGCCGGCCAGTACCTCGAGCGCGCGGCCCGGCTGCTGCGGGAACTGCCCGACGACAGGCCGGGTGCCCGAACTCGGCATGCCATCGTGCTCGGCGACCTCGGCCGCGTGCACGCACGGCAGGGCGCGATCAACACCGCCCGCACCTGCTATCACCAAGCCCTGGGGTTGGCCCTGGACATCGGCGACAGCGCGGTCGCCACGCGAATACGAGAACTGCAGTCAGCGCTCCCGTCGACGTGACCGATGGTCCTGGGGCTCACCGCCGGAACAGTCCGAGCAACGCACCGACCAGCTGGGTCAGCGCGACGGCTCCCTGCACGAGCAGGAGGCGGGTGGGCCAGACGGAGTGGGGCGTCGCGCGCTTCGCGTCGCGACGGACGGTGGAGTGCCGTCGTCGCCCACATGCTCGTCGACAACGAGGTGAGTCACGCGGAAGGCGCCGAGGGTCGAGAAAGGACATCGGCTTGTTCGTCCGATCGGGAATGAGGAGTTTCGTGAGGTGGGCACGTCACCTACTTCTCGGTGACGTGGAGGTCCCTTTCCGGGGTCATGCCGGTGTACAGGTCGAGCGCCCGGCAAACGTCCTTCACCTCGTAGATCTTGGTTTTCCTGAGAACCTCGACATGTTCGACGAACTCCAGCTCCTCGGCCTTCAGCAGGAGTTCACGAGCACGTTTCGCCGTGAAACTGCACCTGTCGGCGATGAGCTGGCTCGTGACGACCTGGAAGCGCGGGAGGATGGCGACGAGACGAGCGAATCCGTCCCGGCGCTTGTCGGCTTTCACTGTTCGCATGTACTTGTTGATGTAGCGCTCGGGCAACTGCGCGAGCTCCCGCACGACGCGTAACTGGTACCCACACTGTTCGGCGAAGCCATCAGCGAAGAACCGCACCCAACTGTTGAAGTCCGAACTTCGCACGACGTGCTGGTGCAACTCGTGGAATTCGGCACGGTTCCGGTCGATGTGCACTGACACCGGCAGGATCTGGTCCTGCAACACACCACTCCTGATCAGTTCAAGCGTGACGTAGACGTGCAGCAGGTCGGCCGTGTTCGTGAACGGATCGAGGGTGAACAGCTGGAACGCGCCCAACGCGACCTTGTCGACGAAGGTCATCTCCAGGGGACTGTCCATCCACGCGAACAGCTGCTCGGCCCCGGCGCGCAGATCGGCGCCCGGTGGCGTGGCGGAAAGGTAGGCCTGCTCGGGAGAGCCGCCGAACCACCGCGGAGTCGTTCGCCACGGGAGCTCCTCCTCCGGGGCGGATCCTGCCGACAGGCCGGCCAGGTCCCGTGCCACTCGCTTGAGGACCTCCGCGACGGGCTCCTCGCGCACATCGCGTGTCGCCTCCCCCATGACCTTCACATAGCGCGCGACGTTGTACGGCAGCTGCTGCCGCATCCCCTCGTCCGGAAGGTCGATGCTCGCGAGCTCCCGGTTGGTCACCGGGATACCCCGGAACGCCAGCATGCTCTGGATCTCGTGGCGCTGAGTCGGACGCACCAGTACGTTCCGATCAGGCAAACCGGCCGTAGCCTCGTAAAGACGACCAAGTGTGTGGTCGGCCCACGACCTTCGTTGTTGTGTCAGCGGATCCGGCTCCAGGCTCGACGGCAGCGGCTTGGGCACGAACGAACCCTCCTTCCTCAAATGATCAGGTATGCCGTCCGCGCGGTCCGGGAGGACCCACCAACCAGACGCCGTGGACTCGTATTTGGGCATACTCATAGACCCTAAAAGAGCCCCATATCGTTCGTAAGCCGCGTCAAGATCAACAAATGTCGCCCTGCTCACCCGTCGGCCGTTGCCCATCGCACGGAAGCAGCCAGACACCCTTCGACGAAGAAGGCCAGGTCAGCCCCAACCTCGCCCTCCCTGACGCGGGTGCCGCATCCTCGCCACACAGCTCGGATTCATCCCGCAAAGCCTCCACCCAGGCGCCGCCCAATGTCGACGGTTCCAGGATATCGAGATCAAGACCCGAAAGAATTACACCCGATTGGATGACACGCGGTATCGGGAATACTTAGCGATCCTCAGGACCAGCGGCTCCGATTCCCGCCAACCGGCATCCTACCGGTGCGGTCACCAAACAAGGAGGTATACGCGGCGTCATCCGTTCGCATGCACGTAGGGTGACCACGAAGGAATGCATACTCTTCTGCAGGTGCAGGGAGTCCTGGAATATGCAATTGCAGATAACACTGTGTCACGCCCGTCCGCACAAGAACGCGCTCACGCCACGCGGCTCTCCTCGGCATCCGGGGCGACCCGGCGGTCACCGGCGAGCCCGCGCACGCGGACCCCCAAGCGCGGAAGAAGGCGGCGCCGATGGTCGCCGCCGTGGCCTCCGGCACCCCCCGCGGCGACCGACTGGCGGCCTCCCGCCACGCCATCCTGGCGAAGAGCCGGTCGGCTCCGCCGGGCACCGTGAAGTTGACCTTCTCCACCGCCCGGGCTCATCCCGGCCCACGCGGCGGCCCTCGTCACGGCGGCCGCGGCCGAGCGTGGACCGAACGACAGGCGGACGACCTCCTCGCCGGCGTGCTCCGCGAACTGGACCCGTGGAGCACGGAAATCCGCACGCTCGCCCACCTCGCCGCCCACCGCGACCGCTGACCCGTCATCTCCTCCCGGTGGGTGTTCCTTCGCCGGTCCGCGTGCCGTCACGCGCGCGGCGGCACGCGGACCGTGGTTCTTTGTCGGAAAGGCCCGACTGGCGGTACCGGCGGGAGAACCGAAAGTTACGCTGGGAGCGCTCCCAATTGACCAAGGAACGGGATCCGAATGAACAGAGTCGTTCTTCGGGCGGCGGTTCTGGCTGTGCTCGCCGCCCTGTGTTCGGTGTTCGTCAGTGTGCCGGGTGCTCAGTCCGCGCCTGCGGGGTTGCGGGTCAGCGGTACCCGCGTGGTGGAGGCCAACGGGGCCACGTTCGTGATGCGGGGGGTCAGCCACGCGCATGTCTGGTACCCCACCCAGACCGGTTCGTTCGCCAACATTAAAGCCATGGGCGCCAACACGATTCGGGTGGTGCTCGGCAGCGGGCAGCGGTGGGGGCCGTCCACCGACGTCGCGAGCGTCGTCGCGCTGTGCAAGCAGAACCGGCTGATCTGCGTGCTCGAGGCGCACGACACGACCGGGTACGGCGAGGACGGGGCGGCCGCGACGCTCGACCAGGCCGTCACCTACTGGATCAGCCAGAAGAGCGCGCTGGTCGGGCAGGAGGACTACGTCGTCCTCAACATCGGGAACGAGCCGTTCGGGAACAACGCGACGGTGAGTGCCACGTGGGCGACGGCGACGGCCAATGCGGTCAGCCGCCTGCGCGGCAACGGGTTCCACCACCTGATCATGGCCGACGCGCCGATGTGGGGGCAGGACTGGCAGAACATCATGCGGGACAACGCGGCGTCGGTGGAGGCGGCCGACCCGGACCACAACACGCTGTTCTCCATCCACATGTACGGCGTGTACGACACGGCCGCGGAGATCAACGCCTACTTCGACGCGTTCCGGACCGCCGGGCTGCCGCTGGTGGTCGGCGAGTTCGGGTTCAACCACTCCGACGGCAACCCCGACGAGGACACGATCATGGCGCAGGCCCAGGCCCGCGGGCTCGGCTACCTCGGCTGGTCGTGGAGCGGCAACGGCGGCGGCGTCGAGTACCTCGACATGGTGACCAACTTCGACCCGGCGCAGCTCACCTCGTGGGGTGACCGGATCTTCAACGGCGCCAACGGGATCAGGGCCACCGCCAGGGAGGCGACGATCTATGGTGGCGGGTCGGCGGACACGCAGGCGCCGACCACGCCGGGGACCCCGACCGCGTCCGGCGTGACCGCCGGCTCGGCGGCGCTCAGCTGGAGCGCGGCCACCGACAACGTCGGCGTGACCGGTTACGAGATCCTGCGCGCGGCGGGGACGAGCGGCGGCACGTTCACCTCCGTCGGCACCAGTGCGACGACGTCGTTCACCGCGACCGGGCTGTCGCCCTCGACGTCGTACCGGTTCGCGGTGCGGGCGCGGGACGCGGCCGGGAACACCTCGGCGAACTCGGGCGCGGTCACCGTGACCACGCAGGCCGGTCCGGCGACCGGTCCGTGCCGGGTCACCTACCAGGCGTCGAACTGGGGCGGGTCCAGCGGCTTCACCGCCACCGTGACGATCGCGAACACCGGCACCACGGCGATCAACGGCTGGACGCTGAAGTTCACCTTCCCGAGCAGCCAGCGGGTGACCGCGGGCTGGGGCGCGACCTTCACCCAGGCCACCGGCAGCGCGGCGGTGTCGGCGGTGAACCTGGACTACGACGGCACGATCGCGCCGAACGCCTCGGTCGGGATCGGCTTCAACGGCACGTACTCCGGCAGCAACCCGGCGGTCACGGCGTTCACGCTGAACGACCTCGCCTGCGCGACCGCCTGACGGGCCGGTCCGGGGTGGTCGCGCAGGCGATCACCCCGAACCGTTGTCCACCGCCGAGGGGGACCCGCCGCCGGGGCTCACCGCTTCGCGGCCTGGACCGCGAGGTTGAGCTCCAGGACGTGCACGCCCGGCTCGCCCACGAAGCCGAGGTCGCGGCCGTCGGTGTGCTCGGCGACCAGCGCGCGGACCCGCTCCCGCGACAACCCGTTCTCGCGGGCCACCCTGGGCACCTGCAGCTCCGCGTAGGCCGGGCTGATGTCCGGGTCCAGGCCGGACCCCGAGGCGGTGACGGCGTCGGCCGGCACCCGCGCCGGGGTGACGCCCTCGCGCTTCGCGATGATGTCCTCGCGTGCCCTGATGGTCGCGACCAGGTCCGGGTTGAACCCGCCCTCGTTGGAGCCGCCGGAAGTCGACGCGTCGGCCGGGCCGAGGCCGTCGCCGTCCCGCGCGGTGGCCGACGGGCGGGTGTGGAAGTACGGGTCGTGGTTCGGGTCCCCGGCGACCGCGTCGATGCCGATCAGGTCCGAGCCGACGGTCCGCCCGGCCACCGTGACGACCGAGCCTTCCGCGCCGGCCCGCAGGCCGGGGAGCCGGCTGACCACCCACACGCCGAGCGGGTAGACGACTCCGGTGAGGACGGTCAGCACGAGCAGGATCCGCAGCCCAGCGAGTGTCTGCCTGGCCAGCGAGTTCATTCGATCACATTCCCGGGATGAGTCGGACGAGGAGGTCGACGAGCCAGATGCCGGCGAACGGCGTGACGATGCCGCCGATCCCGTAGACCAACAGGTTTCTGCGCAGCAGCGCCGAGGCGGTGGACGGTCGGTACCGCACACCCCGCAACGCCAGCGGGATCAGCGCCACGATGATCAACGCGTTGAAGATCACCGCGGACAGGACCGCCGAGCTGGGCGAGTGCAGGTGCATGATGTTCAGCCTGTCCAGCTGCGGGAAGATGCCCGCGAACATGGCCGGCAGGATCGCGAAGTACTTCGCGAGGTCGTTCGCCACGCTGAACGTGGTGAGCGCGCCGCGGGTGATCAGCAGCTGCTTGCCGATCTCGACGATCTCGATCAGCTTCGTCGGGTCCGAGTCGAGGTCGACCATGTTGCCGGCCTCCTTGGCCGCCATGGTGCCCGAGTTCATCGCCACGCCGACGTCCGACTGGGCCAGCGCGGGGGCGTCGTTGGTGCCGTCACCGGTCATCGCGACCAGCCGGCCGCCCTCCTGCTCCTTGCGGATCAGCGCCATCTTGTCCTCCGGCCTGGCCTCCGCGAGGAAGTCGTCCACACCGGACTCCGCCGCGATCGCCCTGGCGGTCAACGGGTTGTCACCGGTGATCATGACCGTGCGGATGCCCATCTGGCGCAGCTCGGCGAACCGCTCCCGCATGGCCGGCTTCACCACGTCGGACAGCCGGATGACGCCGAGCAGGGTGTCGTTCTCGGCCACCACCAGCGGAGTGCCGCCGGCGGCGCTGATCCCGTCCACGATCCGCCGAGAGTCCTCGGTGCCGGGGAAGGCACTCGCGGCGCCCTTGCGGATGCGGCGGTCGCCGATGTCGATGCCGCTCATCCTGGTCTGCGCGGTGAACGGCACGAACTCGTGCGGCTCGGTGACCTCGACCGGTCCGCCGCACAGGTCGAGCACGCTGCGCCCCTCCGGGGTGCCGTCGGCGATGCTCGCCAGCCGCGCCGCCGCCCTGAGGGCCGCCATCGTGCTGCCGGGCAGCGGGATCAGCTCGGTGGCCCGGCGGTTGCCGAAGGTGATGGTGCCGGTCTTGTCCAGCAGCAGCGTGGACACGTCCCCGGCCGCCTCGACCGCCCTGCCCGAGGTCGCGAGGACGTTGCGCTGCACCAACCTGTCCATGCCGGCGATGCCGATCGCCGACAGCAGCGCGCCGATCGTGGTGGGGATCAGGCACACCAGTAGCGCGGTCAGCACGATCACCGACTGCGTGCTGCCGGAGTAGCTCGCCACCGGCTGCAGCGAGACCACCGCGAGCAGGAAGATGATCGTCAGCGTGGACAGCAGGATCGTCAACGCGATCTCGTTCGGCGTCTTCTGCCGCGCCGCACCCTCGACCAGCGCGATCATCCGGTCCACGAAGGTCTCCCCCGGCCTCGTCGTGACCCGCACGACGATCCGGTCGGACAGCACGGTCGTGCCGCCGGTGACCGACGAGAAGTCGCCACCGGACTCGCGGATCACCGGCGCGGACTCGCCGGTGATGGCCGACTCGTCGACCGTCGCGATGCCCTCGACCACCTCGCCGTCGCCGGGGACGACCTCGCCGGGCCCGACCACGACGAGGTCGCCGACCCGCAACGCCACGCCGGGCACGGTTTCCTCGTCACCGTGCGCGGTGAGCCGCCGTGCGACCGTCTCCTTCCTGCTCCGCCGCAGGGTTTCCGCCTGCGCCTTGCCCCGGCCCTCGGCGACCGCCTCCGCCAGGTTGGCGAACAGCACGGTGAACCACAGCCACAGCGCGACGCCGACGCTGAACACACCCGGGTCGCCGATCGCGAACACCGTGACGAGCACCGAGCCGACCCAGACCACGAACATGACCGGGTTGCGCGACTGGTGGCGGGGGTCGAGCTTGCGCACGGCGTCCGGGAACGACGTCACCAGCTGCCGCGGATTGAACACGCCCGCGCTGAGGCGGCCCGCCTTCTCCGTGTCCCGCCGCGGCTTCGGCGTAGTGCGGGACTTCTCGATCGTTGTCATGCGAGGGCCTCCGCGATGGGACCGAGAGCGAGTGCCGGGATGAACGTCAGCGCCGCGACGAGCAGGACCGTGCCGGTGAGCATGGTGGGGAACAGCGCGCCGGTGGTCGGCAGCGTGCCCGAGGTCTGCGGCACCTTCTTCTGGCCCGCCAGCGATCCGGCCAGGCACAGCACGGCCAGGATCGGGACGAACCGGCCGAGCAGCATGCAGATCGCCAGCGAGGACTGGAACCACGGGCTGGTGACCGTGATGCCGGCGAACGCGCTGCCGTTGTTGTTCGACGCCGAGGTGTAGGCGTAGAGCACCTCGGACCAGCCGTGGACCCCGTCGTTGGCCAGGTGTCCCGGCGTGCCCGACAGCATGATCGCGAGGCCCGCGCCGAGCAGCAGCACGGTCGGCATCGCCAGGATCGCGAGCGCCGACGCGGTCACCTCGCGCCGGCCCAGCTTCTTGCCCAGGTACTCCGGCGTCCGCCCGACCATCAGACCGGCCAGGAACATCGCGATGACCGCCACCACCAGGATGCTGTACAGCCCGGTGCCGACACCGCCCGGTGACAGCTCGCCGAACAGCATGTTCAGGAGCGTGCCCCCGCCGCCGAGGCCGGAGTAGCTGTCGTGCATGGAGTTCACGGCGCCGGTCGAGGTGCCGGTGGTGGCGTCGGCGAACAACACCGAGCCGGCGATGCCGAACCGGACCTCCTTGCCCTCCATGTTCCCACCGGCCAGCAACGCGGCCGGACCGTTCGGGTGCGCCTCGGCCCACCAGATCACCGTCAGCATGCCGGCCCACAGCACACCCATCACCGACAGCAGCGCGTAACCCTGCTTCGTGTTCCCGACCAGCCGGCCGAACGTCCTCGTCAGCGACACCGGGATGACCAGCAGCAGGAAGATCTCGATGAGGTTGGTCCAGCCGTTCGGGTTCTCGAACGGGTGCGCGGAGTTGGCGTTGAGGACGCCGCCGCCGTTCGTGCCCAGCTCCTTGATCGCCTCCTGCGAGGCCACCGGGGCGAGCGCGATCCGGTGACCCCGACCGTCCACAGTGGTCACGTCGAGGCTGGACCGGAGGCTCTGCACCACGCCCAGCGCGACCAGCACGATCGCGAAGAGGAACGCCATCGGCAGCAGGATCCGGACCGTGCCCCGGGTGAGGTCGACCCAGAAGTTGCCGAGCCGGTCGGTCCTCGACCGGACGAAGCCGCGGACCAGCGCGGTCGCCACGGCCAGACCGACCGCCGCCGACAGGAAGTTCTGCACCGTCAACCCGAGCATCTGGACCGCGTGGCCCATGACCTGTTCGGGGACGTAGGACTGCCAGTTCGTGTTGGTGACGAAGCTGACCGCGGTGTTGAACGCGATGCCCGGGTCGACCGACCCATGACCGAACCCGAAGGGCAGCAACGGTTGCAGTCGCTGGATCAGGTACAGCGACACGACCGACACGAACGAGAACCCGAGCACGCCGGCGGCGTAGCTCCGCCAGTTCTGCTCGGCGTCCGGGTGCACCCGCACCGCCCGGTAGATCACGCGCTCGATCCGCAGATGGCGCTCGCTGGTGAACACCCGCGCCATGTGATCGCCGAGCGGCCGGTACACGACGGCCAGCGCCAGCACGAGAAGGCCGACCTGCAGCAGGCCGGCTGCGGTCGCGGACATCAGAACTTCCCCGGCCGGACCAGAGCCACGAACAGGTAGACGACCAGCAGCAGCGCGAGCACGCCGCCGATCACGTTCGCCACGCCGCCGGTGCCGCTCACAACCGCTCCAAGCCGCGCAACGTCAGCACGAGTACCGCGAAGCCGGCGACCAGCAGCACGGCGTAGGCCAGATCGGCCATCTGCCCATGCCCCTTCCACACGTGGCCACCCCGTCGGCGGCCAACCGGACGCGAGCATGCCGCCGGCCGAGGGCGGCGCCAAGGTGGTCTGACGCAACCTTGACGCGGAAGCGGTGCGTTTTTACGGGATCCAGACGCGGCCCGCCGGTCGGCTCACGCGACTGTTCATCCACTGTGGAGCGCGTCGGTGACTTCGAGCGGGAATTTCCCCGTGTGGGCTAGTCGAAGAATCGGGCCAGGTGCTGTGGCGACGGATTTGGATCATTCTCCGCCAGCGGGGTCAGGTCCGCGAAAATACTGGCGCCGTCGCAGCCGGCGTGCAGGGGGAACCACCGGCGATCATTTCCGGGGCGGGCGCAGATTCCCTTGATCGTCTGCACGTCGAGCAACCGGACGTGCGTCGGGTCGGCCACGGCGTTCACGTAGCGCCACCACGGTGACAGCACGTGCAGGATGCCGCCCGGCCGGAGCACCCGGTGGCACTCGTCCACCAGCGGCAGGAAGTCGATCAGGTGCTCCAGCACGTGCACGGCGAAGATCCGGTCCGCCGAGTCGTCCGGGAACGGCAGGCCGTCGGTGAGGTCGGTGACGACGTCCACGCTGGGCGTCGGCCGCACGTCCACGCCGATGTTCCCCGGGTACTGCTTGGTGTCGCCGCAGCCCAGGTCCAGGATCGTCGGCTCGCGGCCGGCGACGGCCACCCGGTCCCACACCGCCAGCACCCCGGCCAGCTGGCCGAGCAGCTCACGCAGCACCGCCAGCTGCTCGTGCGTCGCCACCGACCCGGTCAGGTGTGCGACACCGTGCCGGAAGGTGAGGTCCACCTCGAGCCCGCGCACCCGGTCGTCGTGGCGGAGCAGGCCGAGTGCCGCGGCACACAGGTGCTCGTCCTGGCGTTCCAGCCGCGTGTCCGACAGTGGCGTCACGACAACTCTCCGTTCAGCAGATCCGACAACTCCGCCCACACCTCGTCGACCGTGACCTCGGCCACGAACGACACGTCGTGCGGGCAACGGGGCAGGTCGACGCGGGTGCAGTCCCGGCCGCACACCGGGCATTCCCTGGTCCACGACATCGCGATCCGGTCCCGGCCGCGGCCGAGCGGGCCGCCGGTGATCACGTTGCCGATCCAGTAGACGCCGACGGTCGCCGTGCCGACCGCCTGCGCCATGTGCCGCGGGCCGGAGTCGTTGCCGACGAACACGTCCGCGGCGGCCAGCACGCCGCACAGGGTGCCGAGGTCCAGGTCAGGCAGCTCGCGGACGCCCGGGGCGGCGGCGACCTGCTCCCGTTCGGCGGCCGAGCCGACGACCACGACACCGCGGCCCAGCTCGGTGCACCGCTTCGCGACCTCGGCGAAGTGGTCCGCCGGCCAGTGCCGCCGCGGATCGGTGGCGCCGGGGTGGATGACCACCAGCGGCCTGGGCAGGCCGTCGAGGACCCGCCGCGCCGACTCCCGGTCCGCCTCGGTCAGCGGCAGCTCCGGTTGGAGGGTCACGGGTGCCGCGCCGGCCAGCGCGACGACCTCCAGCGCGCGGATGATCTCCGACTGGTAGAGCCGGTAGGGCATCGACCTGGTCAGCGGCGGCGCGTCCGGGGTGCGGCAGCCCACGCTCCACCGGGCGCCGAGCCGGCCGAGCAGCCGGTTCGACCACCGGCCGCCGCCGTGCAGCTGCACCCCCAGGTCCACCGGGCCGACCCGGCGGAGGAAGTCCTCGGGCACGTCGTCGGGCACCGGCACGCCGGCGGGCTCGAACAGGCCCTTCGCCGGCGGCAGCGGCACGACCTCGGTCACCGGGCCGGGCCGCCCGTCGAGCAGCGCGGCGTGCGCGGCGGTGCCCAGCAGGACGATCCGCGCGTCCGGGTAGGCGGCGGCGAGCGCGTGGAGCGCGGGCACGGCGAAGATCAGGTCGCCGAGGCCACCGCCCCGCACGACCGCGATGCGGCGCACGTCTGGCCAGCGCTCCCGGGTCGGAGCCACTCCGGTGTTCATGGTCTGACTCGTACCCCGCCAGCGGCGGTCCAACCGAACGAGTCGGAAACCACCGGAGAAAACGGACGGACATTATTTCAATTCGGTCAGTTGTGGACGCATTTGTGTATTGCGCAACCTTTGAAGGACTCCCGCGTTGGTGAGAATATGGAAGTGGTACCGGAAAGGAGCTTCGGAATGTCCGATTCCACAGGCATCCGGAAATTCCCGAGCGGCGCGGTTCTCGCCGGGTTCGACGGGTCGGGGGTAGCTCGCAACGCCGCGCTGTGGGCCGCGGCGGAGGCGTACGGTCGAGGGCGCCCACTCGTGCTCGCCCGTGCCTACGAGCGGCCTATCTGGAACGACGCCGACCCGCAGCCGGACGACGCCCGGGCGTGGCACTGCGACCACTCGCTGCGGGTGCTGGCGGACGAGTGCCGGGCGCGTCACCCGGAGGTGGCGATCAGCACGTCCACCCGCTC
>NZ_JBJMIE010000288.1:0-12858 GCF_045807065.1 Actinophytocola sp.
ATCTTGGCCGGGGACTCGCCCGCCGCAAGGCCGCGCGCGACCCGCGTGCCCGTCCGCACCGACGCGGTCACCACCCACTGCGCCGTCGACAACCCGACGTTCGCCACTATCCGCAGCACTCCCCACGAACCAGACGACATCTCACACCCTGAAGATCGCCAGATGGATCAGCCCGGCGCCGATGCCGAGTACCCCGCCGTGGACGAACAGCAACCACTCGTCCTGTTTGATCGCCGACCGCAGCAGCTCGTTGAACTCGTCCGCCCGCAACTGTCGCATCTGGCGTGCCACGAACCGCCTGATCTTCCCCGCCTGCTGCTGGCCGAACTCCTGGTCGCCGAACACCGACGCGAACTCCACCGCCTCATGGGCGACCGCGTCCCTGATGCGGTCGTACCGCTCGGTGCCGATCCCGACCCGCACGGCCGTCCTGGCGAACCCGACCGCGTCGTCGACCGCCGGGCGCAGTGCCGTCTCCAGCAGGTACCGCGTCCGGTCCGACCGCGGCCCGGTCAGCAGCTCGTCGCCGACGTTCTTCATGGTGATCACGTCCTCGGCGATGATCTCCGCCAGCACGTCGCTCACCTCCGGCTGCCGCCGCAGGAACAGGCCCTGGAACACGAACGGCCCGACCCGCCGGGGGAACACCGGCTCGAAGATCAGCTTGATGCCGATCCAGTTCGCGATCCAGCCGACCACGGCGCCACCCAGCGGCAGCACCCACCACTGCGGCACCGCCTCCAGCACGAACACCAGCCCGATCCCGGCCGGGAACCCGAAGTAGAAGCCGAAGTTCCGCATGAACCGCAGCTCCTTGCGGCCGACCTCGCGGAGCATGTCGTTCATCAGCTCCGGGTGCTCCTCGAAGTACCGGATGACCAGCAGCTTCGCGTCGATCAGCTGCTCGATGTGCTCGCCGAGCTGCTCGGTCAGCCCGCGCACGACCACCGGCAGCCGCTGCTCCACCCGCGTGTACACGGCGGACTTCAGCACCGGCGGCAGGTCGTGCCACAGCCGCGGCTGCTCGCGTTCCATGATGTGTTCGAGCACGCCGCGGATCTCGCCGCGGGCCGTCGCGCAGATGTGGTCGGCGATCTTGTCCGGCTCGAACTCGCGGTAGAAGTCGCCGATGCTGCCGACCTTCAGCAGCGCCTTGTCCACCGAGATCGACGCCATCTTGGCCACCCGCGACGGGATGATGCCCTGCCAGCCGAACCGCCCGTCGTGCGTGATCGCGGGGATGACCTGCACCCGGCGCGGCAGGTACGGGTACAGGAACCGCAGGCCGGGCACCCGCACCCCGTGGAACCGCATCGGCTGGAACAGCATGATCACGCCGGTCCAGTTCGTCACGTACCCGATCACGCCGGTGAACAGCGGCACGGAGACCAGTTGCGTGAGGAAGCGTGGATCGGACCAGTGCATGCTCGCCCCCTCGCGACCATGGTCGACTGTGGACGATCCTAACCCGCTCCGAGCAGGATGAACGGTCGACGAAGCGGGTCCTCGGCCGTCGCCTCGGCCAGTGCGCGGGCCGGGCTGACGCCGGAGGCGACCCGGCGGTGGTAGTCGGTCATCGCCACGGCGAGGTCCGCCGCGAGGTCGGCGACCGGCCTGTTCGCCAGGCGCCGGTGGTAGTCCGTCATGGCCACCGCCGCCGACCGGTGCCCCACCCGGTTGACCGCCGCGACCACGGTCCGCGACCCGCTCGCGAGCATCGCGCCGGCGAACCCGAGCGGCTCGTCACCGGGCCGGATGTGCGACAGCGCCAGCTCGCACGCCGCGAGCACGATGTGTGCCGGCGGGTTCGGCAGCCGCGCGACCTCGTGCGCGAGCAGCCCGCCGTCGTACAGCTCGAGCCGCGAGAACATCGCGTTCGCCGACTCGTGGGTGCCGTGCGCGGCGATGTGCACGAGCTTCGCGCCGTCCATCGCCTTGAGGACCGCGCCGGTGGTGGCCTCCTCGCCGTCCAGCACGATCGCGCCCGGGTACACCTCCCGCAGCTGGTCCAGCTCGGTCGCCGAGGACGGCAGGTTCGGGCCGCGCACCAGCACGACCGGCCCGCCGTTGTAGACGACCTCGCCGGCGCTCACCCACGCGGTCGCCGACGGCGCCACCGACACCGCGCGTCCGCGCAGCGACGGCAGCGTCTCCCACGGCACGGAGTACAGCTCACCGAACGGCACCACGACCAGCTCCCGGTCGCCGATCAGGGACGCCGAGATCCCGTCCGGACCGAACAGCATGCCGTCGAGCGCCTGGATCCGCCGTCGCGCGGACTGCGACACCGCGGTCACCAGCGGCGGGATCAGCTCGTCCGGCGCGAGCGCGTCCAGGTCGGCGTGCAGCTGGCGCGCCGTCTCCAGCACGTCCTGCTTCGCGCCTAGCCGCACGAGCCTGGTCCGCCCGCCGGCGACGACCACGGCGGCCAGGTCGCTCGACGGTCCGGCGAAGCTGATCAGCGCTCGGTCGCCGAGGTGCTCGATCACCTCGTCGGGTGACGAGACCGGCCGCGGCCTGCCCCACTGCGAGGTGTGCCAGCCGAGCCGGTTGACCTCCCGCTGCAACGCGACCGACCGCTGCTCGAGGTGTGCGACGGGCCGCCGCTCCAGCCGGGCCTGCTGCAGGGTGCGCAGCACGGTCCGCAGCTCCGCGACCTTGCTGGCCAGCTCCGGGTCGTCGATCGCGGGCATCGGCTCGTAGCGGTAGACCTGCGCGCGCGTGCGTTCCTGCCAGGCGAGCAGCCGCCGCGCGTCGGCGTCGGTCCGCGCGTCACCCAGCACGATGCCGACCGCGAGCCTGGCCAGCTCCAGGCCGTGCACGGCCGTGCCGCAGACGAGGTCCAGGCCGCCCATCCGGTCGCGGGCCGCGCCCAGCTCGTCGAACCCGGCCTTGGCCTGCGCGAGCGCGATTCGGGTCTGCCCACGGGCGACCGCCAGCTCCGCCCGGCACAGCCGCAGCATCATCTTGTGGTCGATCGGCGCGATCTTGCCCGGCGCGGGCACCTGCCCGAGCAACGTCTCCGCGACGTCGACCGCCCCGCGCCGCAGCGCGAGCCGCACGCCGAGCATCCGCGCCATGGCCGCCTCGTCGGTGAGCCCCGAACTCGACAGCCGCTGCGCGAGCGCGGCGGCCTTCTTCGCGGTGGCCGTCGTCGACAGCCCGGCCAGGGCCGCGTCGGCCTCGGTCCGCATCTTGGTCAACGCGGCCACCTCGGCCCACGACATGTTGCCGCGCCGGACGAACCGGCGGTGCGCCGACCCGGCGACCTGCTTGGCCAGCTCCCGGTCACCCTGCAGCAACGCGGCGGCGGCCCGGACGATCTCGGCCTCCGCGAGGTCCTGGCTGAGCCGCTGTTCGCGCAGCACGGGCAACGCCTCGTCGAGCAGACGGGCGGCTTCCTCAGCGAGGCCGGCGGTGAGCAACGCACGCGCCTGGTCGAGCTGGGTGCGGGCGACCAGGCTCGGCGCCAGGGCCCGGAAGAGGCGCACGGCCTCCGCGAAATGCCCGAGCGCACCGGGGATGTCGCCGACCAGCAGGGCGATGTCACCGAGGTTGCTGATGGCCTTGGCCTTCATGACCGGCAGGTCATGTTCGATGGAGAGGTCGATGCAGCGGCGCAGGTCCGCCTCGGCCGGACCGGGCCGCCCCAGGGTGGTGTGCGCGTAGCCCCGGTTCAGGAACGCCCTGGCGAGCATCTCGGGATCGCCGGTGGGGCTGTCGATCGCCTTCTCCAGCAAGGGGATGGCGCGGTCGAACAGCTCTATGGCCTCCGGCGTCCGGCCCGCGCGGAACAACACCAGCGCGTGCTGCTGGTCGGCGAACCCCAGCAGGGCCAACCGTTCCGGGCCGTCGTGCAGGCCGCTGACCAGGTCGCGAGCCGTTCCGAGGTGCACGAGTCCGTCGGCCAGTGAGGCCGTGTCCGCCTGCACCCACCCGAGTGAGAGGAGAACTCGCGCGCGTATCGCGACGACGTCGGCCGAACCGGCGCCGACGGGAAGTGTGCGAAGCGTCCGGGTGAGGATCTTGATCGCCTCGGCGGGGCGGCCGGCCGACGCCGCCGCCACCGCCCGTCGCCGTTGTTCGGCGGCCGCTGCGACCGTCGCCCGGAGCGCGTCGGTCCCGAGCGCGCGATCGTGTCCCGGCGCCTGTTGGCCCCCCACGGTCACGGCTGCCGGGTGAGATCGGGATGTGGATCAACAACCGTGCACAAGATGTTCATCACGATCCGCAGGGGCTGGAGGTGCTTTCTGTATTGCACACTACCAACCCCTGCGGCCAGTGGATGATGATCCTTGTGCCCGGCTCGTGATTACTTCTGCGGGACGCCCCCGTCGACGTGACCCTCGACGGTGAATGGCGTGCCGCCGTCGACGTGGCCGAGCGTGGTGTGGTCCATCGACTGGCACTTCTTGCAGGGCTTGGTGTCGTCCTCGGGCCTGACGTCCGTGACGGTGGTGTCGGTCATGCTTTACTCCCCTTCAGCAGTTTCCGCTTTCTCACCCACACAAGAGACGTGTGGTCACTGTGAGATACAAGAGGGTATCTGCCAATCGGGTGAGCGGGCAGCTGTTTAGGTTACAAATCCACCGTTGGAGTGACTACGGTACGTGATTGTTCGGCGTTCATCCGTACTAATAGCTGCGTAGTGCCCCTGGGCACCTCGGTCAGTACGAACCGACCGCCCTCGTCGGCGGTGGTCACGGTTGAGCCGTGGTCGGCCACGCGCACCTCCACGCCGTGGGCGCCGGCGGGGACGAGCCACCCGTCGATGCGTTGACGTTCCCCCGTTCGAGTGACGTTGACCATCACGGTCAGATCCCCGACGAAGAACGTGATGGTCCCGGGTAAGCCGCCGCGGACACCCGCCAGTTGGCGTGCGTCCGCCCACTGGGCCACCTCCAGCTCGACATGTCTGTCGATGTCGTCGAGCGCTACGGCGAACCGCGTTCGCTCAACCAAACCCGGCGGCGGTGGGTCGAGCTCGTTGACCAGCCGCGCCACCTCGGCCATCAAGTCGTCGTCAGCCTGGTTCGTTCTCATGATCCACTGTCCCCGTTGTACAGCGAGCGCAGGTTGTTCAGGCACCGCCCTCGTGTTGGTCCGATACTTCCGTGCGGCATGTGGAGGGCCTCCGCGACCGTGCGGTATTCCGCGCGCCCGGCGAGCACGGTGAGCCGCAGCAGCTCCTGACAGCGCTGCGAGAGCTTGTGGAACGCCGACCACAGCGCGCGGTCGCGCTCCGTGCGGAGCACCTCGTGCTCCGGGGACGGATCCGTGGTGGCCGTCTGCTCGGCCAGCTCCGGCGACAGTTCGAGGTGTCCGTTCGCGCGGTGCTGCACCCGGTAGGACTCGCGGCGGGTGGTGGTGATCAGCCAGCCGGCCAACGCCCTCGGCTCGGTGAGCCGGTGGAGATGGCGCAGCAGGGCGAGCCACACGGTCTGGACCACGTCTTCCGCCGTAGTTCGGTCCAGACCGCTGCCGCGGGCCACGTGCCACACGAGCGGGGCGAGGTCGGTGATCAACGCGTCGAACGCCTCCCTGTCTCCGTCTCGCGCGGCCAACATGCATGCGGCGTGCCGGTCCCGCCCCTCGAGCTCCTCCCAAGGTTTGACCACACTTGTGGTCTGCAGCTCGGTCACCGCTTTCCACCCCGCTTCGAGGGTCGTCCTGCTCCTGGCACGGTGTTCATCGTGCCAATCCATCTTCGTCCGCGTCACCCCGAGCGGGGTCTTACGTTCAAGAGCGTCCGCACGTTGCGCAGATACCGACCATTCGGGTGGTTCACGCGGTGTTCCCGGCAATCCGTGAGATCAGGACGAGCATGACCGCCAGTCCGACGAGGACACCGGCGAGCACGGTCCCGCAGCCGACGCCGACCACGCGCGGCAGTGTCCGGGCACGGATCGTGAGCAGGGTCGCGGTGATCGCGCTGACCAGCGTGAACGCGGCGAGCACCGCCGTGGCGAGTGCGATCCTGGGGACGAACACGACGGTCAACAGGCAGAGCAGCAGCGTCCCGCCGGTCGCGAGCCCGGCCCCGAGCAGGACGAGCGCACGCGCCGTGCCCACTCGCGAGATGGACTCCCTGTCACCCACAGGGGCACGTTACTCCTCCGGCACGATGAACCAGGCGATCACGTAGAGCACGGCACCGGCGCCGAAGCCGAGCAGAGTGGCCGCGACCAGCAGGATGCGCACGAGCGCCGCGTCCATGTTGAACATGCGGGCGATGCCGCCGCACACCCCGGCGACCATGCGGTCGGTGCGGCTGCGGCGGAGCTTGATGGTGTCTGTGTTCATGGCTCCACTCTCGCCGTCGCGGTCATGGCCGACATCGGGGAACACCCTGGCGTTTACCCTCGAACCGTGGTGACTTCCCCTGAAGAGCTGTCGGGTGCGCTCGAGTCGGTCGGCTACCTGCCCGACGAGGGCATCGCCACGGCCGCGTTCCTGGCCCACCGGCTCGGCCGGCCGCTGTTCTGCGAGGGCGAGCCGGGCACCGGCAAGACGTCGCTCGCCGTGGCGCTGGCGCGGGCCCTGGACGTGCCGCTGATCAAGCTGCAGTGCCACGAGGGCATCGACTTCACGCAGGCGCTGTACGACTGGGACTTCCCCCGCCAGCTGCTGCACCTGCGTGCGCTGGAGGCCGCGTCGAGCGGCGTGCTGGACTCGGACCTCGCGGAGAAGTCGCTGTACAGCCGCCGGTTCCTGCTCGCGCGGCCGCTGTTGCGGGCGCTCGAGGAGTCGCCGTGCGTGCTGCTCGTCGACGAGGTGGACCGCGCGGACGACGAGTTCGAGGCGTTCCTGCTGGAGGTCCTGGGCGAGAACGCGGTGACCGTGCCGGAGCTGGGGGAGGTGCGGGCCGAGGTGCCGCCGCTGGTGGTGCTGACGTCCAACCGCACCCGCGAGGTGCACGACGCGCTGAAGCGGCGGTGCCTGTACCACTGGCTGTCGCACCCGTCGCTGCCGCGCGAGGTCGAGATCCTGCGCCGCCGCCTGCCCGAGCTGTCCGAACGGTTGGCGACCCAGGTGGCGTCGGCCGTCGGCCGCCTCCGCGAGCTGGAGCTGCTCAAACCGCCGGGCGTGGCGGAGTCCGTCGACTGGGCACAGGCCCTGACCGCGCTGGGCCGCACCGAACTGGACGCGGCCGCCGCGGCGGCGACCCTCGGCGCGGTCCTGAAGTACCGCGAGGACACCCAGCGCGTGGTGGCGGCCGGCCTGGACACGCTCCGGGCCGGCGGACCCGCGTGACCACCCGCCACGCCCCGCGTGTCCACCGCGCGCGACGGGTGTGTTCGACGAACCCGGTCGCGCCGAGTGGCCGGTTCGGTTGAACTCACCGCGCAGTTAGGTTGAACTCACCGCGCGATTCGGTTGGACACGCGGGTTCGCAGCGTTGGACACGCGGGTTCGGAGCGTTGGACACGCGGGGGGAAAATCGGGTGCGTCTTTCGTGGCGGTGGGCGATAGTTGGTCTCGGCGCGCCAAGGCCGGAGGAGGGCGACATGAGCACCGAACGCAGGGGGAGCGTGCGGTAGTCGCGTTGCCCTGATCCGGGTGGTCGCTCCAGCGCGGTGAGCCTGTCGCGGTGCTCATCCCGACGCGGGGCCGGCCACGGTGGCGGCCGTCCCTTCCGTTCCCACACTCCGAGGTGGACGGCCGCCCCCTCGACTTCCCACCGGCTCCCCGCGCCCGGCCCGCTACCTGGCCATGGTCGCGGCGGGGAGCCACCCTGGCGCCGGCCGGTTCCCGGTCGGCGCCAGGCACCCACGTGGCTGGCCGCGCCCGCGCCGCCGTGCCCTACGCCAGCACCGCCGCCCGGGACGCGGCCGCCACGTGGGTACACGTTTCGACGCACAATGGGGGGATGGACCCGTTACCAGGGTTGGTGGGCTTCGCCGCCGCGTTGCGGGCGGCCGGGCTGCCGTGTGACGCGCAGCGCGTGCAGGCCTACCTCGGCGCGGTCGACCAGCTCGACATCACCGATCCCACCCAGCTGTACTGGGCCGGCCGCCTCACCCTCTGCGCCGAGCCGGACGACCTGCCCCGCTACGACGACGCCTTCGCCGCCTGGTTCACCGCCACGCCGCCCACCCGCCGCCGGACCGCGACCGCACGACCGCGCCCGACGGTCACCATGGCCGCGCTCACCCGGACCGACACCGCGGGCGCCGACCGCGAGACCACCGAGCTGAAGGTCGCCGCCAGCGACTCCGAGGTGCTGCGGCACCGGGACATCGCGCAGCTCACCCCGGCCGAAAGGGAGCACCTGCGCGAGCTGATGGCCACCCTGCACCTGACGCCGCCGCTGCGCCGGTCCATGCGCCTGCGCCGCCACCGCACCGGCCGCCTCGACCCCGCGCGGATCATGCGTGCCATGCGTGCCGCGGGCGGTGAGCCCGTGCGCCTCGCCTACCGGGCGCACTCCACCCGCCCGCGCCGGGTCGTCCTGCTGATCGACGTCTCCGGGTCCATGTCCCCGTACGCCGACGCGTTGCTGCGGTTCGCGCACGCGGTGGTCCGCGCCGCGCCGGCGTCGACCGAGGTCTTCACCGTCGGCACGCGGCTGACCCGGCTGTCCCGCCAGCTGCGCGGGCGCGACCCGCAGGAGGCACTCGTCGCTGCGTCACGCGCTGTGCCCGACTTCGCGGGCGGTACCCGTTTGGGCGAGACCATTCGGGTGTTTCTGGATCGCTGGGGACAGCGGGGACTCGCGCGCCGGGCGACCGTCGTGCTGTTCTCCGACGGCTGGGAGCGCGGCGACGCCTCCCTGCTCGGCGAGCAGCTCGCCCGCCTGCGGCGGCTGGCCCACCGGGTCCTGTGGGTGAACCCGCACGCCGGCCGGGACGGGTACGCCCCGGTGCAGTCGGGAATCGCGGCCGCGCTGCCGCACGTTGACGGGTTGTTGGCCGGCCACAGCCTGGCCACGCTCGAGGAACTGCTGAGGGAGGTTCGCCGTGCGTGACGTGCTCGACGAGTTGACACGCCGGTACTCGGCCGGGGAGAAGGTGGCGCTGGGCACGGTCGTGGCGACGTTCTCGTCCGCCCCGCGCGCACCGGGCGCGGCGATGCTGGTCGCGGAGGACGGTTCGGTGTCCGGCAGCGTGTCGGGCGGCTGCGTCGAGGGCGCGGTGTACGAGCTGGGCCAGCAGGTCCTCGGCGACGGCCGGCCGGTGCTGGAACGCTACGGCGTGAGCGACGACGACGCGTTCGCGGTGGGCCTGACCTGCGGCGGGATCATCGACATCTACGTCGAGTCGTTCTCGGCGGCGGACTTCCCGGAGTTCGCGGAGCTGGCCAAGTCCATCCAGGCCGAGGAGCCGGTGGCACTGGCCACGGTCGTCGCCCACCCGGACCCGTCCCGCGTCGGGCGCCGCCTCGTCGTGTGGCCGAACAAGCTCGCGGGCGACCTCGGCTCGCCCCGCGCGGAGGCCGCCGTCGCCGACGACGCACGCGGCATGCTCGCGACCGGCCGCACCGCCACCCTGCACTACGGCGAGGAGGGCCAACGCCGCGGCGAGGGCATGTCGGTCTTCGTCAGCTCGTTCGAACCGCCGCCGCGCCTGCTGGTCTTCGGCGCCATCGACTTCGCCACGGCCATGGCCCGGCTCGGGTCGTTCCTCGGCTACCGCGTGACGGTGTGCGACGCCCGCCCGATCTTCGCGACGAAGAGCCGCTTCCCGGACGCCGACGAGGTGATCGTCAACTGGCCGCACCGCTACCTGGCCGCGGAGGTGGAGGCCGGCCGAATAGACCAACGCACGGCGATCGCGGTCCTGACCCACGACCCGAAGTTCGACGTGCCGGTCCTGGAGGTCGCCCTGCGCTGCCCGGCCGGCTACATCGGCGCCATGGGCTCCCGCCGCACCCACGACGACCGCATGACCCGCCTGCGCGAAGCGGGCCTGACGGCGGAGGAGCTGTCCCGCCTGGCCTCACCCATCGGCCTGGACCTGGGCGCCCGCACCCCCGAGGAGACCGCGGTCTCCATCGCCGCGGAGATCATCTCCATGCGCTGGGGCGGCGAGGGCAAGCGCCTGACCGAGGTACCGGGCCGCATCCACCGGGAGCCCTGAAGCCATGGTTCATCAGTTTCTGATGCACTTGAGGCCCTTCGCCTCGTGTTCGCGCTGCCCTAGACGGCGGGTGCCGGCGCCCGGCGGCGGGTGCCGTCGACCGTCAGGACCACCAGCGCGGCCCACACGATCGCGAAACCGAGCCAGCGTTCCGGGGGCATCTGCTCGTGGAACACCAGCAGCCCGAACACGAACTGCAGGCTCGGCGTCATGTACTGCAGCAGCCCGATGGTCGACAGCGGCACCCGCACCGCCGCCGCGGCGAACGCCAGGAGGGGGACGGTCGTCACCAGGCCCCCGCCCACCAGCAGCAGCGTGTGGCCGGCCCCGAGCGAGGTGAACGTCCCCGACCCGGTCGCCTGCAGGACCACCACGTACACCAGCGCGGGCACCAGCGTCACCCCGGTCTCGACGGCCATCGACTCGACCGCGCCTACCCCGGCGACCTTCTTGACCAGCCCGTACGTCGCGAAACTGCACGCCAGCACGAGTGCGATCCACGGCACCTGGCCGTACCCGACGACCAGCACCACGATCGCCACCGCGCCGAGTCCGACCGCGACCCACTGGGCCCTCCGCAGCCGCTCGCCCAGCAGGAACACGCCGAGCAGCACCGACACCAGCGGGCCGATGAAGTACCCGAGCGCGGTCTCGACCACGTGCCCGTGCGTGACACCCCAGATGTAGCCGCCCCAGTTGACCGAGATCAGCACCGCCGCGAGCGCCAGCAGACCGAACTGCCGCCGGTTGCGCAGCACCAGCAGGAACGACCCCACCCGCCGCGTGCCGACGAGCACGGCCGCGACCACGACGAGCGACCAGATCATCCGGTGCGCGAGTGTCTCCAGCGCACCCGGGGACGCGAGCAGCGACCAGTACAGCGGGAAGAGCCCCCACAGTCCGTAGGCGACGGTCCCGAACAGCACCCCCTGCCGTTGCTCGGTATGGGGATCAGTGCGCTGAGCTGGGAGGGAAGGAGCGGCCACCCCTCGATCCTAAGCAATGCGAACGATCCGATTCGAACAACTAAACGAGCGTCACATCCCGGGTTTTTCGCGAATGGAGCCACTCGCGGCCCTTCGGACTTGTCCGTTCGTGATCGCCAGGGTTGACTCGGCCCTGTGAGTGCGCTCACGCCGTTCCCGACTCCGGCAGGAGGCCCCATGCGCATCACCGTGACTGTTGACGGTACGAAGTTCACCGACGATGTCGAACCTCGCCAGCTGCTCGTGCACTACCTGCGCGAACGCCTGGGCAAGGTCGGCACGGTGGTGGGCTGCGACACGAGCAACTGCGGCGCCTGCACCGTCCATCTCGACGGACACAGCGTGAAGTCCTGCTCGGTGCTCGCCGTGCAGGCGGACGGCGCCGAGGTCACCACCATCGAGGGCCTCGCCCGCGACGGCCAGTTGCACCCGGTGCAGCAGGCCTTCCACGACAACCACGCCCTGCAGTGCGGCTTCTGCACGCCAGGGATGATCATGCAGTCCATCGACCTGCTGGCCGACAACCCGGACCCGGACGAGGACGCCGTGCGGCACGGCATCGAGGGCAACCTGTGCCGCTGCACGGGCTACCAGAACATCGTCCGCGCGGTCCGGGACGCTGCCTCGCGCATGCAGGGCGGCGCCGGACCGGAAGCCGAGCAGGTCGCCGACGTACGGGCCACCACCGGAGGCGCGCAGTGACCGCGACCATCGAACCGGAGGTGGGCAAGGCCCGCCTCCGCAAGGAAGACGCGCGTCTGATCACCGGGCGCACCCGCTGGACCGACAACCTGACGCTGCCCGGCCTGCTGCACATGGCCATCCTGCGCAGCCCCATGGCCCACGCCAGGATCACCAACATCGACACCTCCGGCGCCAAGGAGATGCCCGGCGTCATCGCCGTGTTCACCGGCGCCGACCTCGCCGACGAGCAAGGCACCCTGCCGTGCGCCTGGCCGATCACCGCGGACATGAAGACGCCGAACGCGCCCTCCCTGGCCGTGGACACGGTCAACTTCGCCGGTGAGGCCGTGGCCGTCGTGGTCGCGCGCAGCGCCTACGAGGCCGCCGACGCGCTGGAGCGGATCGACGTCGACTACGACGACCTGCCGGTCGTGCTCGACATGGCGGCCGCGGTACGCGACGGCGCCGACCTGGTGCACCCGGACCTGGGCACGAACAAGAGCGCGACGTGGATCTTCGACTCCGGCGAGGCCGGCACCGGCGGCGACGTCGAGCAGGCCATCGCCGAGGCCGAGGTGGTCATCGAGCGCACCTACCGCCAGCAGCGGCTGATCCCGGCCTTCATGGAGCCCCGCTCGGTCATGTGCGACCCGACCGGCGAGCAGCTGACGCTGTGGTCGTCCACGCAGATCCCACACATCCTGCGGTTCCTGCTCGCCGCCCAGCTCGGCGTGCCGGAGCACAAGATCCGCGTGATCGCGCCGGACGTCGGCGGCGGGTTCGGCGGCAAGCTCCAGGTCACGCCCGAGGAGTTCCTGGTCTTCCTGATCGCGCGCCGGCTCGGCAAGCCGGTCAAGTACACCGAGACGCGCAGCGAGAGCCTCCAGTCCGCCCACCACGGCCGCGACCAGATCCAGAAGCTGACGCTGTCCGCCCGCCGGGACGGCACGGTCACCGGTCTCAAGGTCGAGCTGCTCGCTGACATGGGTGCCTACCTGCGCCTGGTCACGCCGGGCGTGCCGATCCTGGGCGCGTTCATGTTCAACGCCATCTACAAGTTCCCGGCCTACCGGTTCGTGTGCACCAACGTCTTCACCAACAAGACCCCC
>NZ_JBJMIE010000289.1:0-5698 GCF_045807065.1 Actinophytocola sp.
AGCGGCTCAACCGCAAGTTGGAGAACGCCGTGGGCAACACCTTCGCGCGTGTGTTCGGTGGCAGTGTGGTGCCCCAGGAGCTGGCACAGGAGCTGCTGCGTGAAGGTGAGGTCAACCTCAAAGAGCTGGCCGGTGGCCGGCTACTGGCTCCCAACCACTACATAGTGCAACTGGGGGCTCAGGACTTCGGCAACTTCGCCGGCGAAGAGGACCGCACTACTGCGCTGCTCGCGGACTGTGTCGAGGAGTATCTCGCGGAGCAGCAATGGGACACGTACGGTGACGTCGTAGTCTCCCTGGAGCGCTCCGACGCGCTGCACACCGGACAGTTCCGAATACGCTCGACTGTCGACCCGGACGTCAAGGCTCCGGCCAGGGCACCTGGGGAAGCACGGTCGGCACAACCCCGCAACGCAGGAGACCGATCCATGAGCCAGCCTCCCGGCTACGGCCAACCGCCAGAGGGCGATCCTTACGGACAGCAGTACGGCTATGGCCAACAAGGCCAGGGCTACGGGCAGCAGGGCTATGACCAGGGTTACGGCCAGCAGCAGCAGGGCGGCTATGACCAGGGTTACGGCCAACAGCAGCAGGGCTACGACCAGGGTTACGGCCAGCAGCAGCAGGGCTACGGCCAGCAGCCGGGTGGTTACGACCAGGGTTACGGCCAGCAGGGCTATGACCAGGGTTACGGCCAACAGCAGCAGGGCTACGCCCCGCAGCCGGGTGGTTACGACCAGGGTTACGGCCAGCAGGGCTACGACCAGGGTTACGGCCAACAGCAGGGCTACGGCCAGGGTGGGTACGGCCAGGGCGACCCGTATGCCCAGCAGGGCTACGCACCGCCGGCCGTGCAGACCGGTCCGCGCCAGCTCAACGCGAGCCTGCAGCTGGACGACGGGTCGAACCGCACGTACTCGCTCAAGCAGGGCGGCAACGTGGTCGGCCGCGGACAGGACGCGGACTTCCGGCTGCCGGACACCGGGGTGTCCCGTCGGCACCTCGAAATCACCTGGGACGGCCAGTCGGCGACGCTGGCGGATCTCGGTTCGACCAATGGCACTACGGTGAACGGCACCCCGGTGCAGACCTGGCAGCTGGCGGACGGAGACGTGATCCGTATCGGTCACTCGTCGTTGGTGTTCCGTACCCAAGGCTGACACCGTCTCACCGGGCGGTCTCACCTATCCCCTCAAGGCGGGAGCGTTCGCAGCAGGTGCCAGAGCTGGTTGTGCAGCTGACCAGAGCAGGGTTTCTCGCCCTGCTCTGGTTGTTCGTGCTGGCCGCATTACGGGTCGTCAGGTCAGACCTCTACGCCGCGGCCGGCATCCGGGTCGAGGTACCCGGGTTCCGTCGGTCGGCGAGCAATAAGACCAGGGGCAAGGCGCCCCGTCAGTTGGTGGTGACGCACGGGGCGCTGGCCGGTACCCGGATCTCACTGGACGGCCGGCCGATCATGATCGGCCGCGCGGACGACTCCACGTTGGTGCTGGACGACGACTACGCGTCCACGCGGCACGCGCGGATCTCGTTGCGCGGAACGGACTGGTACGTGGAAGATCTGGGCTCGACTAATGGGACCTACCTGGACCGGGCTAAGGTCACGGCACCCCTTCGGGTGCCCCTAGGGGTCCCGATCCGAATCGGCAAGACGGTGATCGAGCTACGGTCATGACCCTCGTCCTTCGCTACGCGGCCCGCAGCGACCGAGGCCTGGTCCGCTCCAACAACCAGGACTCCGTGTACGCGGGACCGCGCCTGCTCTCGCTCGCCGACGGCATGGGCGGGCACGCCGCGGGTGAGGTGGCCAGCAAAGTCGTCATCGCCGCCCTGGCGCCCCTGGACGACGACGAGCCCGGCGACGACCTCCTCGCCCAGCTGCGCGAGGCCACCCAGAACGGCAACGGCGCCATCGCCGAGCTGGTCGCCAGCGACCCCGAGTTGGACGGCATGGGCACGACGCTCACCGCCATCCTGTTCGCCGGTACCCGCATCGGCCTCGTGCACATCGGCGACTCCCGCGCCTACCTGTTCCGCAACGGCCAGTTCGCGCAGATCACGCACGACGACACGTTCGTCCAGTCGCTGATCGACGAAGGTCGGATCACCGAGGACGAGGCGGCCACGCACCCGCAGCGCTCGCTGCTGCTCAAGGCGCTGACCGGCCACGAGGTCGAGCCGAACCTGACCATCCGCGAGGCGCGGGCCGGCGACCGGTACCTGCTGTGCTCCGACGGTCTGTCCGGCGTGGTCAGCCACGAGACGCTGGCCGACACGATCAAGATCCCGGACGCGCAGGCCTGTGCGGACCGCATGATCGAGCTGGCGCTGAAGGGTGGCGGCCCGGACAACGTGACGGTGATCGTCGCGGACGTGGTCGACATCGACTTCGGTGAGGACGCCCCGATCGTGGGCGGTGCCGCGGGCAACGGCCAGGACCAGAGCCCGCCGCCGGACTCGGCCGCCTCGCGGGCAGGCGCGCTCACCGCGCCGCCCCCGCCGCCGAAGAAGCCGGAGCCGGTCGCGCCGCCGCCGGACCCGAAGGCGAAGCGGCGGAGACGTTTCCGCGTCTTCGCCATCCTGTTCGTCCTGCTGTTGCTCGTCGCCGGCGGCGGCGTGGCAACCTGGGTCGTGGTGAACAAGCAATACTTCGTCGGCGAGGCCGAGGACGGCGAGATCGCGATCTTCCAGGGGGTTCGCGGCAGCATCTTCGGTATCTCCCTGAACCGCCAGGTCCAGGGTTCGTGCGACCCTGCCGTGGCGACCTGTGACAAGTTCTACGTCGAGGACCTCGAGCAGCTGGGCCGCGAGGCGGTCCGCGAGGGCACCGAGAGCTTCGACAACATCCCGGACGCCCGCCAGTTCATCCGCGAGCTCCGCACGAACTACCCGCTGCAGCTCTGCGAGACGCTCCAGAAGGAGCAGGAGCGCACCAGCGGCCAGCCGACCAGTGGTCAGGTCACCACCGGCACCACGACCACCACGACCACCACGACCACCACGACCGGCACCCCGGCACCGCCGCCCGCGGGCCAACCGACCGGCACGACCACCACGACGACGACCTCGACGTCCGTCGAGGCGAAGCCAGGTGTGAACTGCCGCAAACCCCGTGAGGGTGGTGGCTGATGGCGCAGCCGGGCTCGGGGTTGCTGGAAGGGCAGTCCGGCGACGCACAGGTCTCATCCGCTCCGACCCGGCGCGGCACCGAGCTGTCGATGCTGGCGTTCGCGGCCGGGTTGGTGACGGCCGCGCTGATGCTCGTCGAGGCGAACCAGAACGAGCGGCTCTCGTTCCGCATCCTCTGGTACGGCCTGGCCTACCTGGCGCTCTTCGGCATCGCCCACGTCGCGGTCCGCAAGTGGGCGCCGTACGCGGACCCGCTGATCCTGCCGTGCGTCGCGCTGTTGAACGGCATCGGCCTGGTGATGATCTACCGGATCGACCTGGCCATGACCGAGGCGGCCCTGCAGTCGCAGTCGGAGTGGACGAACGCGGTCCCGAAGCAGATCCTGTGGACGACGATCGCGCTGGTGATGTTCCTCGTCGTGCTGTACGTGCTCAAGGACCACCGCACGCTGACCCGCTACGCCTACACGTTCGGCCTGGTCGGGCTGTTCCTGCTGGCGCTGCCGGCGGCGCTGCCGAGCGTGATCGCGCCGACGATCAACGGCGCGAAGATCTGGCTGCGACTGGGCTTCATCTCGCTCCAGCCCGGTGAGTTCGCGAAGATCCTGCTGTTGATCTTCTTCGCCGCGTTCCTGGTCTCCAAGCGCGACCTGTTCATCGCGGCCGGCCGGCGGGTGCTCGGCGTCGACCTGCCGCGTGCCCGCGACCTCGGGCCGATCCTGTTCTGCTGGGGCGTTTCGGTGCTGGTCCTGGTCGCGGAGAAGGACCTCGGCACGTCGCTGCTGTTCTTCGGCACCGTGCTCGTGATGCTGTACGTGGCGACCGAGCGGGGCATCTGGATCGGCGTCGGTCTGTCGCTGTTCGTCGTCGGCTGCCTGATCGCCTACCAGGTGTTCGGCCACGTGCGGGCGCGCGTCGCGAACTGGCTCGACCCGTTCGCCGACTACTACGGCGACGGCTACCAGATCGCGCAGGCGCTGTTCGGGCTCGGCACGGGTGGGGTGGGCGGCACCGGCCTCGGCGCCGGCCGGCCGGACATCGTGCCGTTCGCCAACAGTGACTTCATCACCGCGGCCATCGGCGAGGAGCTGGGCTTCATCGGCCTCGCCGCGGTGCTGATGGTGTACATGCTGCTGGCGATGCGCGGCCTGCGCAGCGCGGTCGCCGTCCGCGACACCTTCGGCAAGCTGCTCGGCGGCGGCCTCTCGTTCGCGCTGATCATGCAGGTGTTCGTGGTCGTCGGCGGCGTCACCAAACTGATCCCGCTGACCGGCATCACGGCGCCGTTCCTCTCCGCCGGCGGCTCGTCGCTGCTGGCCAACTACGTGCTGGTCGCGCTGCTGCTGCGGATCTCAGACGCGGCACGGCGCCCGCAGACCGGACAGAAGCCCAAGCAGGTGAACCAGGTGCCGATCGCGGAGGCAGGAACGGTCATGGTGGAGCGGCCGCAATGAACACACCGCTACGCCGGGTCGGGCTCGCCATGCTGGCGATGATCATGTTGCTGCTGGCGAACGCCACCTACATCCAGATCGTGAAGGCGGACAACTACCGCACCGACCCGCGCAACCGGCGGGTCCTGCTCGAGGAGTACTCGCGGCAGCGCGGCAAGATCCTCACCGCCGACAAGCAGATCATCGCGAACGTCAAGGCGACGAACGGTCGCCTGCAGTACCAGCGCACGTACGCCAACGGGCCGATGTACGCGCCCGTCACCGGCTTCTACTCGGTCCGCTACGGCGCGACCGGTCTCGAGGCGAAAGAGAACGACATCCTCAACGGCTCGGACGACCGGCTGTTCGTCCGCCGGCTGTCCGACCTGATCACGGGCCGGGACCCGCGCGGCGGCAACATCGTCACCACCATCAACTCGAAGGTGCAGCAGGCCGCGTACGACGCGATGACGGGCAACGGCTTCACCGGCGCGGTGGTCGCGATCAAGCCCGACGACGGCCAGATCCTGGCGATGGTGTCGACGCCGTCCTACGACCCGTCCGATCTGGCCAGCCCCGACGGCACCGTGCAGCAGAAGACCTACGACCAGTACAAGGACGCGAACAACCCGGCGAAGCCGATGCTGAACCGGGCGATCTCGGAGAACTACGCGCCGGGTTCGACGTTCAAGCTGGTCACCGCCTCGGCCGCGCTCAGCGACGGCAAGGACAAGAACACGCCCGTCACCCAGTCGCCGGGCATCAACGTGATCAACGGCGACACGAACTGCGACACCGACGCGTCCACCTGCCTGGCGAACTACAGCCGGGCCAGCTGCGGCGACGGCACCATGCAGAGCGCGCTGGCCCACTCCTGCAACACCGCGTTCGCGCAGCTGGCCGACCAGCTCGGCAAGGACAAGCTGCTTGACCAGGCGACCAAGTACGGCATCGGCGACAGCGACCTGAAGATCCCGATGACGGTCGTGCCGTCGTGCATCGGGCCGGCCGCGAACGGCCAGTGCATGACGATCCCGGACCGGCCGGCGCTGTTCCAGAGCGGCATCGGGCAGAAGGACGTGCGGCTGACCGCGCTGCAGAACTGCTCGATCGCCGCCACCATCGCCAACGGCGGC
>NZ_JBJMIE010000290.1:0-11106 GCF_045807065.1 Actinophytocola sp.
CGCAGCGGGTTGGCATGGCCACCTCGTGGGCGAGCTCGAGGAGCTCGTCGCGTCGCATCCTTTGCGCGAGCGCCTCGCCGGCCAACTGATGCTCGCGCTGTACCGCGAGGGCCGTGCCGGCGAGGCCCTCGTCGTGTACCGGGAGGTCCGGGACCGGCTGGCGACCCAGCTCGGGCTCGACCCCGGTCCCGGGTTGAAAAGCCTGGAGACGGCGATCCTGCGCGACGATCCCGCGATCGCGGCGCCACCCGAACACGTGCCGGCGGACAGTGTCCCGGGGATCCGCGTGGTGCTGGTCGACGACCACCCCATGTTCCGGCGCGGGATGCGGATCGCGCTGGAGACCGACCCCGACATCACCGTGGTCGCCGAGGCCGGCGACGCGGCAGAGGCGATCCGGGCGACGGCGCGGACCGCGCCCGACGTCGTGGTGATGGACCTGCACCTGCCGGACCTCTCGGGGCTGGACGCCACGCGGCTGCTGCGTGAGGCGCACCCGGCACTGCCCGTGCTGGTCATGACCATGTCGGGCACCGACGACCACATCGTCGACGCGCTGCGTGCCGGCGCGCGCGGCTACATCCTCAAGTCCGCCGGACGGGACGAGGTGCTCGGCGCGATTCGCGGTGTCGTGCAGGGCAGTGCCGTGTTCAGCGCCGACATCGCCACCCGGCTGACCGCGTTGGCCGCCGGCTTTGACGGCGCTGTGAACCGACTTTGATCTCCCTTCCGCACGATCCCCCCTGCCGCCCCACGGGGGTGCGGCAGGAAACCAGAGGGAGACCATGCGGAATCTTCTGTTGCGGGCCGTGCTGACCGTCGCGGCCGTCGCCGGGCTGGTGCTCGGCTCGACAACCGTGGCCGGTGCGGTGCCGGCCGCCACCTGCGCCCAGCTCAGCGCACAGCTGACCAGGCTCTACAACCTGCTCGACCATGTCTCGGACCCGGACGCGCAGTCGGATCTGCTCATCAAGATCGAGGTCCTCGAGGCGCGGATGGAGGCACAGGGCTGCTTCGCCTCCACTGTCCGAACCTTCACCGCGACGGTGTCGGTGTGGACCACCACGAGCCTGGCACCCGGCCCCTACGTGAAGGACATCTCCTTCCAGGTGCGCTTCATCAACACCGGCACCGCCACCTGGACGTTGCCGACGACCGTCTTCCCCGGCGGCGTCACGATCTCCCAGCGGTCAGGGCTGTCCGCCTCCGGCAGCTGGGCCGGCACCGGATACCTCGCGCTGACCGCGCCGATCGACGTCGCCACGTCGCTCGGCTCGGCGACCGGCACGTTGAACATCACGACCGGCTCGACCATCACCATCAACGACGGCACGACGCGGACGGGCTCGCCGATCAGTTCGCCGGGGGACCAGAAAGGCAATGTGACGCTGGTCGGCACCACACCGCTCACCATCGGCGTGGTGCAGCTGAACGCCATGCTCCAGATGACCGGCACACTGAGCTGACTCCGGCACGAGGGGTCCTTCTCGGGTGAGAGGGACCCCTCACCCTGGACAGCCGCGGCGCGGACCGCACGTCCCGCCGCCACCCGCCGAGTCCTGCACCGTAGCGACGACGTCCTGCCCCGGATGACCTCGGCAACGCGGCCGGCGACGACACGCTCGTACTGAGGACCGAGGTTCCCGGCCGTCCGAGCCGGTGTCGTCCCCGCTGGTCCTGGATCGCCGCCTCGACCACCGCGTGAATGATCCTCTCGACCGCTCACCCTCCACGTAGGACCGGTTTCTTCCGGCCCGCATCCTCGCCCCCAGCGCCTGGTTCCCGCCTCGTACGGCGAGCACAGGGCGGGATCCCGCTGCCACGGCCGCCTCCGAAGTGGACGGGGCACGGGTGCGTCGAGCGAACCGCTTGCCTCGGCCAACGATCCATGTCATGCTCCGTATCACGAACAGCTTGTTCGTATAACGAACTCAGCTACAGCGAGCTCAGCTACGTCGAGTCGACGGAGATCGTGATCATGTTCCAGCAGTTGTTGAAGTCGGCCGGCCCACCTGTGGTCGGCACGTTCGTCAAGATCCCTTCGCTGGAAATCGCCGAGATCATCGGGGCGGCGGGGTTCGACTTCGTCGTGATCGACACCGAGCACGCGCTGCTCTCGGTGCGCGACGTGTACTCCCTGGTGGTGGTCTACTCCCGGATGGGTGTCGCGCCGCTGGTGCGGATCACCGACCACGGGTACGGCGACGCCCAGCGCTATCTCGACGCCGGCGCCGCCGGGGTGCTCGTGCCGCACGTCTCCAACGCCGCGCAGGCGGAGGCGGTCATGCGGCAGTTCCTCTTCCCGCCCGCTGGCACGCGTGGCATGGGTTTCGCGGCGCGGGCAGGCCTGTGGGGCGGCCTCGACGGGGGGACGGCCGAGTACGTGCGCGCCGGCCACGAGGACGTCGCACGCATCGCGATGATCGAGGAGCGGGAGGCGGTCGAGGACCTCGACGCGATCCTGGCCGTGTCCGGTGTGGATGCCGTGTTCATCGGACCCGGCGACCTCTCGCTCAGCCTGGGTGCGCCGGGCGGCTCGCCGGTGGTGCACGACGCCGTGACCAGGTCGATCGGGGCCGCGGTCCGCGCCGGTGTCCCGGTCGGCACGGTGGTCCAGGGCGACGACCAACTCCGCCTGCGGACCGAACAGGGCTGCCGGTTCATCCTGGTCGGCAACGACACGGGGATGATCTCCGGCGCGGCCCGGCGGGCAGTCGGCCAGGCGCGCGAGGCGCTCTCGGCGGGCATCCGATGATCGACAAGATCCGGGCGAGCGCGGCGGAGACCGTACAAGGCGTCCACAATGGCGCTTCCGTCGCGATCGGTGGGTTCGGCCAGGTTGGGGTGCCGGTCGACCTGATCGACGCGCTCTGCGAGCGAGACGTGCGCGGCCTGCACGTCATCGCCAACAACGGTGGCCGGGGCCTACCCGGTGAGCATGGGATCGGCAGGCTCCTCACGGAGAACAGGGTCCGCCGGTTCTCGTGCTCCTTCCCCATCAACCCCCACTTCTTCCAGCGGTACTTCGCCGGCGAGGTGGAGATCGAACTGGTGCCGCAGGGCACGCTGGCCGAACGGCTGCGCGCGGGTGGTTCGGGCCTCGGCGGCTTCTACACCCCGACCGCGGCCGGGACGATCCTCGCCGACGGCGGGTTCGTGGTCCGCTACGGCGCGGACGGCACGGTGGAGGAAACCCTGCCGGGCAAGGAGAGGCGGGTGATCGACGGCCGCACCTACGTGTTCGAGTCACCGCTGCGGCCGGATTTCGCCCTGGTGAAGGCGCACCGGGCGGACCGGTACGGCAACCTCCGCTTCCGGCTCGGGGCGCGCAACTTCAACCCGCTGGCCGCGATGGCCGCCCGGACCACCATCGCGCAGGTCGACCACCTCGACCCCACCGGGTGCCTGGACCCCGACGACATCCACCTGCCGGGCCCGTTCGTCGACCACCTCGTGGCCACCGAGCTGGAACCCGCCCGATGACCACGACACACCAGGGGCTGAGCCGGCCGGAACTCGCCCGGCGCGTGGCCGAGGACCTTGAGGACGGCTGGTGCGTCAACGTGGGCATCGGCGCGCCGCTCCTACAGCCGGCACAGGCCACGCCCGGCAAGGAGATCGTCTACCACTGCGAGCACGGCCTGCTCGGCGTCGGCCCGGCCCCGACCGGCGAGCCGGACCCGGACGTCACCGACGCCGGCAAGAACCCCGTCACGCTGCTGGACGGCGCCGCGTCGTTCGACTCGTCGCTGTCCTTCGCCATCGCGAGGGGCGGGCGGCTGGACCTGTGCGTGCTCGGCGCGCTGCAGGTCGGCGAGAACGGCGACCTGGCGAACTGGCTGGTCCCTGGCGGCGACCCCGGAGTGGGCGGCGCGATGGATCTCGTCGTGGGCGCCCGCCGCGTCTGGGTCATGATGACCCACCTCGACAAGCGCGGAAACCCCAAGCTGCGCAAGGAATGCACGTTTCCGCTCACCGGCCCGGGCGTGGTCGACCGCGTCTACACCGACCTGGCGGTGTTCGAGTTCGTCGAACGCGTCCTGACCCTGCGCGAGTGCGCCCCCGGCATCAACCCGGACGACATCGCGGCACTGACCGAGGCAACCTACACCGTCGATCTCCGAGGAGAAGCGGCATGACCAGAGAGGCTTCCGTGCGGATAGCCGGCGCCTACGAACACCCACTCCGCAGGATCACCGACCGGACCGTGCCCCAGGTGATCGCGGAGGTCGCCTACGGGGCGCTCGCCGACGCCGGGCTCGCCCCGGCGGACGTCGACGGCTTCTTCTGCTCCGAGGTCCCCGGCCTCGGCTCGGTCGCGATGGCCGACCACCTGGGACTGTCCGACCTGTCGTACGTGGACGTCACCGAGGGCGGTGGCGCGTCGTACGTCATGCACGTGGGGCACGCCGCGGCCGCGGTGGCAGCGGGCAAGTGCGAGGTGGCGCTGGTCGCGATGGCCGGGCTTCCGCTGGCCGGCGCGGGCACCGCCGGCGGTGCCCGTGGTCCGGAACATCCCTACGAGGCGGGCTACGGGGTCACGGTTCCCGCCGGGTACGCCCTGGCGGCACAGCGGCACATGTACGAGTACGGCACCACCTCCGAACAGCTCGCGGAGATCAAGGTGGCGGCCGCGCACCACGCGCAGTACAACCCGAACGCCAAGCTGCGCGACCCGGTCACGATCGAGGACGTCGTCAACTCGCCGTTGGTCTCGGACCCGCTGCACCGGTTGGACTGCTGCATCACCACCGACGGCGGCGGCGCGCTGGTCATCGTGTCCGAGGAGATCGCCCGCACCCTCCCCCGCCGCACGGTCAAGGTGCTGGGCCACGGGGAGACCATCAAGCACAGCGCGACCGGCCGCGTCGACCTGTCCCACACGGGCGCCGCGGTCTCGGGCCCGCGGGCGTTCGAGGAGGCGCGGCTGACCCCGAAGGACGTCGACTACGTGTCGATCTACGACTCCTTCACCATCACCGTGCTGATGTCCCTGGAGGACCTCGGTTTCTGCGAGAAGGGCAAGGGCGGCGCGTTCGTCACCGGCGACACCCTGAAGGGCCCGGACGGCCTGCTGCCGTTCAACACCGACGGCGGCGGGCTGTGCAACAACCACCCGGACTCGCGCGGCGGCATGGTCCGCACCATCGAGGCCGTCCGCCAACTGCGTGGGGAGGCGGCGCCGGAGGTCCAGGTGCCCGACTGCCGGATCGGGCTGGTGCAGGGTCACGGCGGCAACCTCGGCTTTCGCAGCGCCGCGGCCACCCTGCTGCTCGGGGCGGAGGACGCATGACCCCGCACGACCCGGTGCTCGCGCGCCTCCAGGACGGTCTCGCCGAGCGGAAGCTGGCACTGCCGCGCTGCACGGACTGCGCCACCCTGATCTGGTACCCGCGTGCCCGCTGCCCACACTGCATGTCGGAAAGCCTTGCCTGGGAGGAACTTTCCGGCACCGGCACCGTCTACTCCTACACGGTCAACCGTCGTGGCCAGGGCGAGTACGCCGGGCACGACCCGTTCGTCATCGCCTACGTCGAACTCGCCGAGGGGCCACGCGTGCTGTCCCATGTGGACATCCCCACGCCGACGGCACTGCGGGTCGGCACTCTCGTTCGGCTCAGCCAGGGTCTGAGCGAAGACGGGCACGTACGGCTGACATTCGCTCCGGAGGAGAACTCATGACCTACGCGAAGGACGACCTGCGCTCGGCACTGTCCAGCGGCAACGCCACGCCCAACAGGTCCGACCAGGCGATCGCCGCGCCGGCGTTTCTCGACTTCTCCGTCACCGCGCCGGACGTGGTCACCGAGGCCGGCAGCCGGCAGTGGATCGTCCGGGGCCAGAACTTCGTCCTCATCCACACCGAGCCCGCGCCCGGCGACACGATCTGGTCCGCCGAGCTGTCCTCCGAGCAGGTGGTGCTCCTGATCGACGAGCACAGCGCCATGCGCGGCGCCGGGTCCGGCGAGGAGCACGCCGCCACCGGGCCGGCCCTGGTCGTCATCCCACCCGGCGAGAGCGAGATCGTCAGCACCGGCAGCGGGCCGGTCACGCAACTCATCCAGTCCGACGAGATCGCGTGGGCGAAGCGAGCCGCCAACGCCGACGACTACGCGCGGCCGCACCCGCGGGTCGCACCGCTCGACCCGTGGCCGGAACCGGTCGACGGCTACCGCTGGCGGCACTACCCGATGGCCGACGTGCCGGACCAGCCCAAGCGCTTCGGCCGCATCTTCCGGACTCGCGCCTTCATGGTCAACTTCCTCAAGCCGGGCAAGGGGCCACGCGACCCGCACAAGCTGTCGCCCCACACCCATGACGACTTCGAGCAGTGCAGCCTCGTCGTGGCCGGCACCTACATCCACCACATCCAGACGCCGTGGGGCCCCGACGCCACGGCGTGGCGACCGGAGGACCACGCCCGCGTCGGCAGCCCCTCGGTCGCGATCATCCCGCCGCCCACCGTGCACACCTCCCAGGCCATCGGCTCCGGGGTGAACCACCTGATCGACATCTTCGCCGGTCCGCGCCACGACTTCACCGCCCAGCCCGGTTGGGTGCTCAACGCGGACACCTACCCCGCCCCGCACGACTGACCCCAGCCTTCAGCGCCGAAGGGACGTCCCATGTCCTCCAACACCGAAGAAGTCCACGCCACCACAGAAGTCCCGGCCACCGCCCCCGACGACGACTTACGGACACGCCGGCGACGCGCGGTCTCCAGCGCCTGGGCGGGTTTCGCGATCGACTCCTACTCCATCTACGTGGCGTCGACCTCGCTGCTGCCCGCGATGATCTACTTCCAGTCCAACCTCTCCCCCAGCCAGCTGTCGGTGTTCGTCGGCATGACCTTCGCCGCGACCCTGGTCGGCAGGCCGGTGGGCGCCCTGCTGTTCGGCCACTTCGCCGACCGGATCGGCCGCCGCAAGGTCGGCTCGGTCACCATCTACGGCTTCGGCACGATCTCGCTGCTCATCGGGCTGCGGTTCATCGAGGGCATCTTCCTCGGCGGCGAGTACACCGCCGCCACACCGATGGCGCTGGAGTACGCCCCCAGGGGACGCCGCGGGTTCACCGGCGCGCTCATCCAGTGCTCGGCGAGCGGCGGCCCGTTCGTGGTGGCCGTGCTGACCACACTGGTCCTGCTGTTCGCCCCGAAGGAAGGGCTGCACTCCCCCTACGTCCAGTGGGGCTGGCGGATCCCGTTCATCGTCGGCGCGATCCTGGCCTGGCTGGTCGCCTGGTTCCTGCGGCGACGTGTCGAGGACTCCGACGTCTTCAAGGAGACGCCACGGAGCAGGTCCCCGTTGCGCGACATGCTGCGCGGCGCCTCGGGCCGGGCCTTCCTCCAGTCCTACCTCATCATGACCGGCGTCTTCTTCGCGGTGAACATGCTCGGCAGCGTCATGCCGCAGCTGTTGCTGTCCAACAAGGGCTACACCGCGTCCGACCTCGCGCACACCCAACTCATCAACGCCTGGCCGGGCATGGCCACCTACCTGTTCTACGGCTGGCTCTCCGACCGCATCGGCCGCAAGCCCGCGCTCTACATCGCCGCGTCGACCACCGTCGTGGGGGCGCCGATCACGTTCACCCTGCTCGGCAGCGGAACCGTCCACGGCTGGGTCCAGCTGACCATCCTGGCGTCGCTGTGCAACGTGTTCATCGTCGGCTCGCTGGGTGTGCTGCCGGCCTACATCAACGAGCGCTTCGCCACCGCGGTCCGGTCCTCGGGCTGGGGCGTGGCCTACAGCACCGCCGTGATCATCCCGGCGTTCTTCTCCTACTACCAGCTGTGGTTGGCCCATCTCGTGCCGTTCCACTACACCGCGGGCATCCTGTGCGCCCTGGGCGGCGTGGTCATCCTGCTGGCCGTCCGCTCCGGGCCGGAGACCCGCGGGGTGGACCTGCAGTCGGTGGGCGAGAAGGCCGCGGCATGAGACCCACCACGAAGGCCAGGTATGCACGCCGACCGGAGAGCCGCACCCGTGGCCGTCGCCATCTTCGTCCTGCAGACCGCGGGCAGCGGGGTCGCCGTGTACGGCATCCCGATCTACATCGCGGCGCTCCTGCGGTCGGGCACGATGGGTGCGGCGGAGCTCTCCCTCGCGAGCACCGGGTTCTTCGTGGTGGGTGCGTTGACGGGGCCGGTGTTCGGCCGGTTCGGACAGCGCCGGCCGAACCTGGTGATGCTGTGCGCGGTCCTGGGTGGGACGGCGGCCGTCACGGCGATGGCCGCCCGGCCCAGCGGCGTCGTCGTGGTCGGCGCGTTCGCGGTGCTGGGCGCCATCTTCAACGGCGGGCTCGTCGTGGTCGGGACGACGGTGCTGGTGCGTGTCTTCGAGGGCCGGCCCACGGCCGGGATGGCGCTGGCCACGTCCGGTTCGTCGGCGGGCGGCATCCTGGTGTCGCCGGTGCTGGCGCTGCTGCTGACCACCCAGGCGGTCGTGGCCTCGTCGTTCCTGGTGATCGCGGCGGGTTTCCTGACGATCGGCTGCGGCGCGGTGGCGCTCATCCGGTGGGCTTCCCCGCGTCCGGCGCCGGCGGCGGCCACGACCCCGCCGGCGCCGGTCCGGATGTCCGCGCACTGGCCGCTGATCGTCGCGTTCAGCCTGGTCAGCGCCTCACAGCTGGGCGCGATGTCCTACCTCGTGGCGACCGGGATCGAGCGGGACTTCACCGGCGCGCGCCTGGCGGTCTCGGTCGCGACAGCAGCGGCGGTCGCCGTACGGTGGCTAGGCAGTGCGGGCATCCGGCGGCTGGGCCTGCACGGGTGGACGATGACCAGCTTCTGCGCGCAGGCCGTCGGGGTGGTGCTGGTCGGGACGGCACCGGCCGGGTGGGTGCTGTTCCTCGGCGCCGTCCTGATCGGACAGAGCCTGGGCAACACGATCCTGATCCGCTCGCAGGTCATCGTGGAGTTGTTCGGAATCGACGACTTCGCCAGGAAGTTCGCGCGGTTCCAGACCTGGACGAGCCTGGGCTCCGCGGCCGGACCGCTGGTTCTGGGGCAGGTCTACGCGCTCTCGAACAACTACGTGCCGGCCTACCTGGCGTTGTTCGTGCTCAACACGGTGGCCGTCCCGTTCCTGCGCCCCTGGGCGCGCCGGCCACAGAGCAGGAGGATCGATGAGCTCCAACAGGCCGGCGGTGCCACGGTATGACGAGCTACGGCAGCGCACGGACGCCCCACCGGGGTCGTCCTGGCAGCTGTTCGGGCCGGACGACCAGCTCGGCACGCTGAACTTCCTCACCCCGCGGACCGCGCTCGACGGCACGGCGCTGGTTCGGCGTGGCCGGGTGTTCAACCTGGACTACCCGCTCAACGCGTTTGTGCCCAGCCTGGCCGGCACCCGCCCGCCGACCGAGCACCACATCTTCGCCAACAACCCCAACCACCGCGATGACTGGGTGGACTCGTTCTACCTGCAGTCGACGTCCCAGGTGGACGGTCTGCGGCACATCCGCCACCCCCGGCACGGCTTCTACGGCGGCGTCGCCGACACCGAGATCGACGTCGGCAAGCCGGCGCTGGGGATCCAGCTGCTCGCGGAGAAGGGGATCGTGGGCCGGGGCATCCTGCTCGACGCCGTCCGCTACTTCGACAGCGTCGGGGATCCGCTGGTGCAGGGCCGTCCTCGTGGCATCACGCCGTCCGATCTGGACGACATGGCACGGCACTTCGGTGTCGAGGTCCGTTCGGGGGACATCCTGTTGCTGCACACCGGGTTCGCCGAGTACTGGCGCAACGCCACCCCGGAGCAACGCGCCGCCCACGCCGGCAGCCCGGGCCTGCACCAGTCCGAGGACATGGTCGCCTGGCTGTGGGACCACCAGATCGCCCTCACGGCGGCGGACAACGGCGGCCTGGAGTCGTGGCCGGTCGACCCCGGCTCGGGCTGGGTGGACCCGGACGAACCACCACCGCCGCGCGGGCCCTCCCACAACGGCATGCTGCACCGCCCGCTCATCGCCCTGCTCGGCATGATCATCGGTGAGCTGTGGCAACTCCACGAGCTGGCCGAGGACTGCGCCGCCGACGGCGTCCACGAGTTCCTGCTGACCGCGAAGCCGCTCAACCTGGAGGGAGGGGTCGGCTCGCCACCCAACGCACTCGCCGTCAAGTAGCCCGAACCCGACTGACCAGGAAGAAGCTCTCATGACTCAGACCGTGAGCGAACTGTGGGACCCCGAGCTCGACGCCGACCGTGCGCGTCCTGACCCGGAGGTGGACGCGCTGCTCACCGGCGCCGTCGACCTGCACACCCACCCCGGCCCCAGCCCGTTCCCCCGCCGCATGTCCATCATGGACGCGGCGGCCGACGCCGCGACCGTCGGCTTCCGGGCGCTGGTGGCCAAATCCCACCACCACAGCATGCAGAGCGACATCCTGGCGCTGGAGTCGGCCGGCCTGGCGGAGATCCCGGTCAAGGTCTACGGCGGGGTCGCGCTCAACAACACGGTCGGCGGCCTCAACCCCTACGCCGTCGAACTGGCTCTGCGCATGGGTGGCCGGATCGTCTGGTTCCCGACGATCGCGTCACGGGCGCACATCGACTTCCACGCGCACAACCACACCGGGTTCCCCGTCGCCGGCATCCCGCTGCGCGACGACGAGCCGATCACGGTGCTCGACGAGTCCGGCAGGCTGAACGCGGCCACCCGGGACATCCTCGACGTGATCGCCAGTGAGTCGGCGATCATGAACTGCGGCCACCTGCCCGCGGACGAGATCGACGTACTGATCCCGGGCGCGCTCGAGGCGGGCGTGCGGCGCATCGTGGTCAGCCACCCGGACTTCATCGTCGGCGCCTCGCCCGCGCGCATCGGCGAGTGGTGCCGCAAGGGCGCCCACGTGGAACACTGCCTGGCGATGCTGGTCGGCCGGGAGCCCAAGCCCGAACCGTTCGCCAGGCTCGCCGAGTTCTACCGGGCGGCCGGACCCGGTCAGACGATCTTCTCCTCCGACCTCGGGCAGAAGAACAACCCGCTGCCGGTCACCGCCTACCGCCGGATGGTGCGCGTGCTGCTGGACCAGGCCATCGCCCCGACCGACATCAAGGCGATGACCGGTGGTAACGCCGCCCAACTGCTGTCCACCTGAGC
>NZ_JBJMIE010000291.1:0-9189 GCF_045807065.1 Actinophytocola sp.
CGACCGACCGCCCGCGCCCGCCGGTGCGGGACTTCGCGGGTGACCGGGTGACGTTCACCGTGCCGGCGTCGGTGGCCGGGGCGTTGGGGCGGCCCGGTGCGACGCCGTTCATGGTGTACCTGGCGGCGTTCCAGCTGTTGCTGTCGCGGTGGTCGGGGCAGACGGACATCGCGGTGGGCACTCCCGTGGCGGGCCGCGACCGCGCCGAGCTGACCGACCTCGTCGGCCTGTTCCTCAACACGCTGGTGCTGCGCACGGACCTGTCGGGTGACCCGTCGTTCACCGAGGTGCTGGACCGGGTGCGGGCGGTGGCGCTGGACGCCTACGCGCACCAGGAGGTGCCGTTCGAGCGGGTGGTGGACGCGTTGTCGCCGGACCGCGACGCGGCGCGGAACCCGCTGTTCGACGTGATGTTCCTGTGGCAGGACGCCCCGGCCCCGATCGCACCGATGGGTGCGCTGTCGGTGGTGGAGTTCGAGGTCGCCGAGACGACCACGAAGTTCGACCTCACGCTGGCGGTCACCGAGCAGCTGGACGGCTCCCTGGCCGGTGGCGTCGACTACGCGACCGCGTTGTTCGACCGCACCACGATCGAGCGCCTGGCCGCCGGGTTCGTCCGGCTGCTGGCGAGCATCGCGGCGGCACCGGACGCCCCGGCGAGCACCCTGCCGGTGGTTCCGGACGCCGAGCTGCGGCTGATGGCCGAGTGGAACGCCACGGCGGTCGACTACCCGACCGGGACGCTGACCGAGCTGTTCGCCGCGCAGGTCGCCCGCACGCCGGACGCTGCCGCACTCCGCTTCGAGGGCACCGAGCTGACCTACGCCGAGCTGGACCGCCGCGCGAACCGCCTGGCCCACCACCTGATCGGCCGGGGTGTGGGTCCGGAGTCGGTGGTGGGCGTGTGCCTGCACCGCTCGCTCGACCTGGTGGTCGCCCTGCTGGGCATCCACAAGGCCGGCGGCGCCTACCTGCCGCTCGACCCGGACCACCCCGCGGACCGTCTGGCCTACCTGCGGGCCGACGCCGGCGTCGAGGTGGTGGTCACGGCCGAGACCTTCACCAACCTCACCGGACGCTCGTATCCGCCGGCCGTGGAGGTGCTGCCCGAACACCCCGCCTACGTCATCTACACCTCCGGCTCCACCGGCCGCCCCAAGGGCGTGATGGTGGAGCACCGCGGGATCGTCAACCGCCTCCACTGGATGCAGGACGCCTACCGCCTCAACCACACCGACCGCGTCCTGCAGAAGACCCCCTACACCTTCGACGTGTCGGTGTGGGAGTTCTTCTGGCCCCTCGCCACGGGAGCCACACTGGTTGTGGCACGGCCGGGTGGGCACCGCGACCCGTCCTACCTCGCCGAGGTCATCGCGGCCGAGGAGATCACCACCGTCCACTTCGTCCCCTCGATGCTGCGCGCCTTCCTCACCGAGCCGTTCGCAGAGCTGCCCTCACTGCGGCGGATGATCTGCTCCGGCGAAGCACTCACCGCCGACCTCGTCACCGGCGTCCACCAGAGAATCGGCTGCGCACTGCACAACCTCTACGGCCCCACCGAAGCCTCGGTGGACGTCACCGCTGTCGAGTGCCACCCGGGCGAGCCGGTCACCATCGGCCGGCCGGTCGCGAACACCCGCACGCACATCCTCGACAGCACCCTGCGCCCGGTCCCGATTGGCGTGCCGGGGGAACTGATGCTGGCGGGTGTGCAGCTCGCCAGGGGATACGTGAACAAGCCGGCACTCACCGCCGACCGGTTCCTGCCCAACCCGTTCGGCACGGGGGAGCGGCTCTACCGCACGGGCGACCGCGCCCGCTTCCGCCCCGACGGCACCATCGACTACCTCGGCCGCCTCGACCACCAGGTCAAGATCCGCGGCCAGCGCATCGAACTGGGTGAGATCGAGGCCGTCCTCACCGAACACCCGGACGTCACGGCGGCCACGGTGACCGTCCACAACGGACAACTCGCCGCCTACGTCACGCCCGTCGTCGAGCCGCGCGGGATCGAGGCGTTCCTGCGCGAACGACTGCCCGACGCCATGATCCCCACCCACTGGACCACCCTCGCGCAACTCCCGCTCACCACCAGCGGCAAGGTCGACCGGAAGGCACTGCCCGCCCCGGACGGCCGCCGGCGGACCACCGACCACGTCGCGCCCCGCACCGAGCTGGAGCACACGATCGCGGCCGCCGTCGCCGGCGCGGTCGGGGTGGACGCCGTCGGTGTGCACGACCGGTTCTTCGACCTCGGCGGCGACTCCATGCGGGCCATCCGCGTCGTCGGCCTGCTCCGCGAACAGGGTCTCGGCATGTCCGTGACCGACCTGTACACCCACCAGACCGTCGCGGAGCTGGCCGCCGTCGTCACTCCCGGGGCGCCGGAGCCGGTGGTCGCGCCGTTCACGCAGCTGTCCGACGCCGACCGGGCTCTCCTGCCCGACGGGCTCGTCGACGCCTACCCGATGGCGCAGACACAGGCCGGCATGGTCTACGAGATGCTCGCCGCGAGCGACCGGGCCGTGTACCAGAACGTGTCCTGCTACCGGATCCGCGACCACGAGCCGTTCGCCGTGGACACGCTCCGCGCGGCCGCCGCCGTCCTCGTCCAACGGCACGAGATCCTGCGCACCTCGTTCGACCTGTCCACCTACTCGCGGACCATGCAGCTGGTCCACCAGACCGCCGAACTGCCCGTCGGCCACGACGACCTCCGCGGCGCCGGAAACCCACGCTCCACCGTGGACGAGTTCCTGGTCGCGCAGCGCGCCGAGAAGTTCGACATCACCCGACCTCCGTTGCTGCGTTACCACGTCCACGTCGTCGCCGACGACGAGTGGTGGCTCACCCACATCGAGTGCCACGCCATCCTGGACGGCTGGAGCCACACCGGCGTCGTCGCCGAGCTCCTCGCCGTCTACCGGATGCTGCGGGACACCGGCACCACCGACCTGCCCGCGCCGCCACAGGTGCGGTTCGCCGACTTCGTCGCGCTGGAACGACAAGCGCTGAACTCACCGGACACCAAGGAGTTCTGGGCGGCCCGGCTGCGGGAGTACGAGCGGTTCGAGCTGCCGGAGGCGTGGCGCGGTGACCGCCACGACGAACGCGCCACCATCGTCGAGGTGCCCTACGACGACCTCCTGCCGGGCCTGCGTGCGCTGGCGTCGCAGGCAGGGGCGTCGCTCAAGAGCGTCCTGCACGCCGCCCACCTCGCGGCTCTCGGCGCGGTCACGGGGAAGCGCCGGTTCTTCGACGGCCTCGTCTGCAACGGCCGCCCCGAGCACCTGCGCGGCGACGAGGTCCGCGGCATGTACCTCAACACCGTGCCCTTCGCCGTCGACCTCACCGCGCCGACCTGGCGGGACCTCGTGCGGCGCGTGTTCGACGGCGAGGCAGCGCTGTGGCCGCACCGCCGCTACCCGATGCCCGCCATGCAGGCCATGCACCGGGGCGGCGGCGGCCAGCTCATCGACGCCGCGTTCGGCTACCTCGACTTCCACGTCCTCGACTGGGAGTCCGGCGACGTCGGCATGGTCGACGACTTCAGCCCGAGCGAGCTGCCGCTGGAGGTCTGGACGTTCCCCGGCGTGTTCCGCCTCGGCGGTCGGCCGAGCCGCATCGGCCGCCCCCAGCTCGAACTGCTGGCCCGCACCTACCGGCACATCCTGGAGTCCATGGTCACCGGCGGCGCCACCGACCTCACCGTGGCGCCGGCCGACGCGCACGAGGCACTGCACGCCTGGAACGACACCGCACGCCCGTACGACACCGAAACCCTGGTGCACCAGCTCATCGCGGGCCACCACGGCATCGCGCTGCGGCGGGGCACCGAGACCGTCACCTACGCCGAGCTGGACGAGCGGGCCACCGCCCTCGCCCACCGACTGGCCGGCACGGGCGTCGGGCCCGACCGGATCGTCGGCCTGCGCCTGCCCCGCGGCATCGACCTCCTCGTCGGCATGGTCGCCACCCTCAAGGCGGGCGGCGCGTTCCTCCCGCTGGACCCCGACTACCCGGCCGAGCGCATCACGCACATGCTCGCCGACGCCGACGTCACCGTCGTGCTGGACGGCACACCGCTGCCGGACGCCACCGCGCCGCTCACCGCCCCGGGACCGGACAACCTCGCCTACGTCATCTACACCTCCGGCTCCACCGGCAGGCCGAAGGGTGTCGGCGTGCCGCACCGCGGCGCGCTCAACCTCCGCCACGCACAGGGCGAACACCTCGACCTCCGCGCCGGCGACCGGATCCTGCAGTTCGCCTCGCCGAGCTTCGACGCGTCCGTGTGGGAGCTGCTGATGGCGCTCACCCGCGGCGCGGAACTGGTGCTGCCGCCCGAGGGCACCGACCAGAGCGACCTGCGGCAGCAGGCCGGGCTCGTCACCCACATGACCCTGCCACCGTCCATCCTGGACAAGCTGGACCCCGCGGACTTCCCGCACCTGCGGGTGCTCGTCTCCGCGGGTGAGGCGTGCCCGGTCGAACAGGCCGTCCGCTGGGCCGCGCACACCACGTTCATCAACGCCTACGGGCCGACGGAGACGTCCGTGTGCGCCACGCTCACCCCGGTCGAGCCGGCCGCCACCACGCTCTCGATCGGCCTGCCCATCGGCAACGTGCGGGTGTACGTGCTGAGCCCGGACCTGCGGCCGGTCGGCACCGGCGTGGCCGGCGAGCTGTACGTCGGCGGCCCGGGCGTCGCCCGCGGCTACCTCAACCGCCCGGCGCTCACCGCCGAGCGGTTCGTGCCCGACCCGTGGGCGCGGGAGCCGGGCGCACGCCTGTACGCGACCGGGGACGTGGTGTCCCGCAACGCCGACGGCACGATCCGCTACCACGGCCGCGGTGACCACCAGGTCAAGGTGCGCGGGTTCCGCATCGAGCTGGGCGAGATCGAGGACGCGCTCACCGCCCACCCGTCCGTCGCCGCGGCCGTCGCGACCGTTCGGCGCGGCCCGAACGGTGACCCGGTGCTCGTCGCGTACCTGCGCGGTGACGAGGTGCCGGCCGAGGACCTGCGCGAGCACCTGCGTGCCCGCCTGCCCCGGCACATGGTCCCGACGCACCTGCTCCTGCTCGACGACTTCCCGCTCACCCCGGCCGGCAAGGTCGACCGCGCCGCGCTGCCCGCACCCGGCGGCGACCGGCTCGCCGCGGGCTACGTGGCGCCGCGCACCGACCTGGAGGCCGCCGTCGCCGCGGCGTGGCAGGACGCGTTGGGTGTGGAGAAGGTCGGCGTGCACGACGACTTCACCGAGCTCGGCGGTCACTCGCTCGCCATGATGCGGATCATCGCCACGCTGCGGGCGAGCCACGGCCTGGAGCTGACGTTCCGCTCGTTCGCCGAGCGGCCGACCGTCGCCGAGCTGGCCGAGACGGTGACAGCGGCCGGGCCGGCGGCGACCGGCGCGATGATGTGGTTGCGCCGCACCGGAAGCGGCACCCCGCTGTTCTGCGTGCACCCCGGCGGCGGCAGCGCGCACTGGTACCTGCGGCTCGCCCCACAGCTGACGGCGGACCTGCCGGTCGCCGCGTTCGAGTGGCCCGGCCCGCACGGGTCCGAGGCGGACACCGGCGCCGGGGCCATGGCCGACCGCTACCTCACCGAGCTGCGCGCGGCCCAACCGCGCGGCCCGTACCGGCTGTTCAGCTGGTGCGGCGGCAGCGGGGTCGCGAGCGAGATGGCCCACCGCCTGCGGGCGGCCGGAGAGGACGTCACGTTCATCCTGCTCGACCCCGGGCTCGACGCGCACCGGCGGTCCGCCGCCTGGGACGAGCTGGCCCACATCCAGCGCCTGGAGACCCTCCTCGACGAGGTCGCCGCCGGCGCCGACACCCCGCGGCGCCGGGCGGAGATCCTCGCGCTGCTCGACCACCTCGTCGACGACACCGACTTCGAGATCTCGCTGCCCGACGAGGGCGTCGGCGACGTGTGGCCGAACGCGGTCCGGGTGTGGCGCGAGGTCATGGCGATGGACCTGGCCTACCGCCACCACCGCTACCCTGGCCCGCTGCACCTGGTCGTGAGCGACGAGCTGGCCGGCGGCGAGCACGAGGTGGCGTTCGGCCAGACCTTCGCCCAGTACCTCGCCCGCTGGACCGAGCTGACCGAGAGCCTGACCGTGCACCGCGTGCCGGGCGACCACTTCGGCGTGATGAGGCCGCCACACGTGGCGCGGCTCGCCGAGACGATCACCACGATTCTCGAAGGGAACCCGACCGCATGACCGCACAGATCGCGACCCGCCGCAACGACGTCTCGGTGTTCGAGACGATGGAGTCCGAGGTCCGGCTGTACTGCCGGAAGTTCCCGGTGGTGTTCAACCGCGCCCGCGGCGCCGAGCTGTACGCCGAGGACGGCCGCACCTACCTCGACTTCTTCTGCGGCGCCGGCAGCCTCAACTACGGCCACAACCACCCCCACATCAAACGGCAGCTCGCGGCCTACCTGGAGGCCGACGGCCTCATGCACGGCCTCGACATGCACACCGCCGCCAAGCGCGGTTTCCTGACCCGCTTCCAGGAGGTGGTCCTCGAGCCCCGCGGACTCGACCACAAGGTCCAGTTCTGCGGCCCGACCGGCACCGACGCCGTGGAGGCCGCGCTGAAGCTCGCGCGCAAGGCCACCGGCCGCAGCGGCATCGTGTCGTTCACCGGCGCCTACCACGGCATGTCCCGCGGCTCGCTCGCCGTGACCGGCGGCCGCCGGGCCCGCGCAGCGGGTGGCATGCACTCGGGCGACGTCACGTTCGTCCCCTACGAGGACGGCCCGTTCGGCGCGTTCGACTCGATCGGCTACCTGGAGCGGCTGCTGGCCGACTCCTCGTCCGGCATGGACATCCCGGCGGCGGTGATCGTCGAGCCGCTGCAGATGGAGGGCGGCGTCTACCCGGCGTCCCGCGAGTGGCTGCGCGGCCTGCGGGAGCTGACGAGCAGGCACGGCATCCTGCTGATCTGCGACGAGATCCAGGCCGGCTGCGGCCGCACCGGCACCTTCTTCTGCTTCGAGCACGCCGAGATCGAGCCGGACATCATCACGCTGTCGAAGTCGATCAGCGGCTACGGCCTGCCCATGTCGCTGACGATCTTCAAGCGGGCGCTGGACGTCTGGGCCCCGGGCGAGCACACCGGCACCTTCCGCGGCAACCAGCTGGCCTTCGTCGCGGCCGGCGCCGCCCTCGACGTGTGGCGCCGCACCGACTTCCGCACCAACCTGGCCGTCGCGACGCGCGGCCTGACCCGCTTCGGCGACGCCGTGGCCGAAGGCGAGCCCGCGGTGCGGGTGCGTGGCCGCGGCATGGCGCTGGGCATCGACCTCGGCCGAGCGGGTGGCGCCAAGCGGGCCGACCTCGTGCAGAAGCAGTGCTTCGACGGGGGGTTGATCGTCGAGCTGTCCGGTCGCCAGGATGAGGTCGTCAAGGTCATGCCGCCGCTCACCATCGACCCCGCCCGCATGCGGCGGGGGCTGGACATCCTCGACACCGCGCTCACCGCGACCCGCTAGGAGCCCGCGATGCCCTCTCTGCTGACGATCGACGACCTGGACGACGAGACACTGCGGCACCTAGTGCGCCGCGGTGCCGCGTTCTCGGCCGGTGCGAGCGCCCCGGACGCGCTGGCGGACAAGCTGATCGGCATCTACTTCCGCAAGACCTCGACCAGGACGCGGACGGCGTTCACCGCCGGCGCGGTGCGACTCGGCGCGAAGATCATCACCTACGGCCCGAACGACCTGCAGGAGAACACCGGCGAGACGGCCGAGGACACCGCGGCCGTGCTGTCCGGGATGCTCGACGTGCTCGTGGCCCGCACCGCCGGCCCCCAGGCCGAATTGGAGGCGTACGCGGCGCAGGGCCGGATGGCCGTGGTGAACGCGATGAGCGCCGACGAGCACCCCACCCAGGCCCTGACGGACCTGACGACACTGCACCGCAGGTTCGGTGACGTCGACGGCCTCCGGGTGCTGTACGTGGGGGAGGGCAACAACACCGCGTCCGCGCTGGCGCTCGCGCTGTCCCGCTTCCGCGGCGCGGAGCTGCACCTGCGCACCCCGTACGGCTACGGCCTGCACCCGCGGTTCCTGCACGCCGCCGAACTGCGGGCCAAGCATGCCGGCGGCACCGTGGTGGAACGCCACGACATGCGGGACCTGCCCGGCGTCGACGTCGTGTACACGTCGCGGTGGCAGACCACGGGCACGTCCAAGCCGGACCCCGACTGGCGCACGACGTTCGCGCCCTTCCAGGTGACGGAGGCGGTTCTCGGCGACGCGGCGGTGTTCATGCACGACCTGCCGGCCCACCGCGGCGAGGAGGTCACGGCCGAGGTGCTGGACGGCGCGCGCAGCATCGCCTTCGCCCAGGCGGAGAACAAGTACCACAGCGCCCGCGCGGTGCTCGAGTGGTGCGCGGCCTGAGGTGGAACGCGCGATCGCGAGCGGCGTCGAGGTGGGCACGGCGCACACCGGCGTCACGGTGTCCCTGCCGCACCACCCCGGCGCCGCGGCCCGGCTGTTCCGCGCGGTGGCGGCGACCGGGGCGTCCGTCGGCGCGATAGCCCAGCACGTCACGGGAAGCACGGCGACGGTCGTGTTCACCGTGCCCCGGCATTGTCGTGCCGCGGTGACGGCGAGCCTGGCCGGTTACGAGGCGGTCGTCGAACCTCTCGCCGAGGTCACGCTGACCGGCGCGGGGCTGCGCACGGACGCGAGCACCGCGGTCGTCTTCGGCGAGGCGCTGGCGATGGCGGGCGTGCCGCTCACGCTGGTGTCGCTGGAGAACCACCGCCTGTCGGTGTTCTGCCCGCAAGCCCTCGGCCCCGCCGCCGTGCACGCCCTGTGTGAGGCGTTCGAGGTCGCGCCCGTGCGCCGCGGGACTACGGTGAAGGCAACACCTGTCGAGCTGGGGAGTTCTTCGTGCTCAGGGTTGCCGTCGTCGGCGCGGGAATCGCCGGCCTCACCACCGCCGCCGCGCTCGTCCGCGCCGGCATTCGTTGCCACGTCTACGAACAGACCGCCGTACTCGGCGAGGTCGGCGCCGGCATCCAGCTGGCACCCAACGCCACCCGGCTGCTGAACCGGTTCGAGTCGATCCGGTTGGCGGAGCGGGCGGTCACCCCCGCGGCGTTCGAGATGCGGCGGTGGCATGACGGCGCGGTGCTGGCCACGACCGCGCTCGGCCA
>NZ_JBJMIE010000292.1:0-17134 GCF_045807065.1 Actinophytocola sp.
AACAAAATCCCAACACTAAACTATTACTAACTATCTATCCCTCTGTTCAGATGAGCCGTCGGCCTCGGCATGTCCAGCCTCAGCCACCTCGTCGCCTGCACCGTCACCGCCACGACATCGCGTCACTGATGCGCCAACCAACCAACAAATCAAGATCAACTGTTGGTTCAGAGAACCAGCAGGAGGCGACCCCGGCTTCGACTGCTCCGGTCTCACCAAAGCCGCCTACGCCGCAGCCGGAGTGACCCTGCCTCGCACCGCCCAAACCCGGTACAACGCAGGCGCGCACGTCCTCAATGGACAGCCGCTGATGCCGGACGATCTCGTCTTCTACGGCACACCACATCACATCCACCACGTCGACCTCTATAGTTGTCCGATCATTTGATCAGGTACTTCGGAAAGTGTGCCCGGCTGGTTCGCTTGGGTGGCCGCTTTTGTTCGCCGGTGGCTGGCCTGTCGCCAGAGTGAGTTCGTGGACGTCGATGCCGATCGGGGTTCGGTGGGTGTCCAGGTCTGTGATGCGCCAGGGGTGGTCGAGCAGGGCGGTGAGGGCGATGCGGACCTCCATGCGGGCGAGGTGGGCGCCCAGGCAGAAGTGGATGCCGTGGCCGAAGGACAGGTGGGGGTTGGCGGTCCGGTTCGGGTCGAAGGTGTGTGGGTCGGCGAAGACCTCGGGGTCGCGGTTGGCCGCCGTGATCATCGCGACGACTCGTTGGCCTGGTTGGAGTTTCTGTCCGCCGAGTGTGGTGGGTTGGGTGACGAACCGGTCGGTTCCGCCCGTGGGCGGCAGGTAGCGGAGAACCTCCTCGACGGCCAGTCGCACGTCGGCCGGCTTCGGTTGGCAGGCAAGGCAAAGGATCGCGTTCACCAGCAGGGTCTTGGTCGTCTCGTGGCCGTTGATCAGGAGCAAGGTGCAGAAGTTGATCAGCTCGTCCTCGGTGAGGTCTGAGGCCGTCAGGGTCGCGATGATGCCGGTCGGCCGCTCGAACTCCTCGCGGAAGTAAGCACCCATTTCCGTCAACGCCCGGTGGAAGGCGGTCTGGCGGGCCTCGTCCGCGGTGAACGTGCCGAAGAACGACGTGACGGCCTCGGTCCACCGGAGGAAATCCGGCCACCGCGACGGTCGCACGCCGAGCAGGCCCGCGATCGTGTGCACCGACAACGGGGAGGCCACCTCGCCGATCAGGTCGAAGGTCGACCCGGCCGAGGCGAGCAGAGCGTGGACCCTCGCCGTGATCAACGGTGCCAACGACGACACGGCCCGGGGAGTGAACACCTGGCTGACGATGCGGCGCAACGCATGGTGCCGGGGCGGATCGGTCGCCAGCAGGCTACGCAACAACGGGTTCGAGCGGTGCGGGATCGGTTGCGTGCTGTGGCGCAGTTCGTCGGAGGAGAACACCGCGTGGTCGGTGAGCACTCTGTCCACATCGACGTACCGGGTGGCCACCCAGCCGCCGAACGGCTCGACGAACCGCACCGGACCCACCTCTTGCCTGTGGAAAGCGAAGATCTCCTCAAGGGACATACCCCACAGGGTGCTACCCGCCCACGGCCGCCGCTTGGAAGAAACGGACACACGACGACCCGACCGCACGCCGGAACTCCGCGATCATGTGCGGCTGGTCGTAGAACCCGCTGCGGACAGCGATCTCCGCCCAGTCCGGCACCGAGGACGACCGCGCCAACGCCATCGCCCGGTGCAACCGCACCACCCGCGCGTACGCCTTGGGACTCAACCCGACCGCCACCAGGAACCGCCGCCGCAACTGCCGCTCGGACAACCCGACCGCGGCGGCGTGGTGGGACACCGACGCACCGGGAGCCGCGCGCATGGCCTGGAGCACCTGACCTATCGCTCGATCGGCCGGACGGGCCGGTGCCCGCAGCGCCCGTAACCCGTCGGCGAGCCCCGAACCGGGGAACGGCATCCCCGTCAGGGGCACCTCGTCCGCGGCGATCCCCAACACCGAGGCACACGTCCCCGGTCGCAGCCGCACCCCCGTCAACGGCTCGGTCAGACTCCCGGTCCTGGCCTCGGTCTCCGGCCCGGTTAACCACAACGACCCGTCCGCGAAGACCAGCAGGTCCACGGACGGTTGCGGCAACGCGGCCGGCAGCTCCCCACTGCGCCGCCACACCCGGCTGACGCGGTCAGCCAGATCGGCGGGCGGAGCGAAATCGCTGGTCACCCCTGAGTGAACCCCGAACGGCCGGTTCCCGCCACCGAAATACGTCCGGCCCCAGGCACTGAAAGTGTCAGGGCCCCGCCGGGGAACAACCCCAGATGGTGCGCGCCGGACGGCCAGGCGTGGGCCGGTTCGTCCGCGGTCAACGGCGTCACGCCGATGTGGCGGGCGACGGATTCGCCGCTGGGCCTGGGAGTGGCTGGCGTGCTGAGGAGACCGGGCCCGCACGGCAGACGCGGTGCGGGCCCGGTCAACGGTGCCAGCCGCTCAGCTTGGCCGGGTTGAGCACGATCCAGAGCGCGGTGACCTTGGACCCGGTCGTCTCGGCACCGACCACCGCGACGGCGCGGGAGGCGCGGCGAAGGGCCAGCCCGGCGCGGCCGTTGACGGACTCGACGGTCAGCTCGGCACCCGCTCGCCCCCACAGCGACATCATGACCAGCCGGGCGACTTCCGCCACCCCGTGCGCAGTCCCGCTCGGTCCGGGCACCAGCCCTCCGCCGTCACACGTGGCAATGGCATCGACGTCCAGGGCGGCCGCGAGAGCGGTGACGTCTCCCCGCCGGCAAGCTTCGGCGAACCTGCGAACGACCTCGTCATGCCGGTCGGGCCGGCCACAAGATTCGCGCACACGGTGCCCCGTTCTCTCGCGGTCCCCGGCTAGGACCGGGTAGCCCGCCGGTCTGTGACGCCGGCGACTCAGCCCGCGACGGACACCGCTTTGTTCTTCTCGGGGTTGACCAGCCACAGCACCTTGTCGATGCCTTCGGTGGTGGCGCTGACGGTGAGCAGGCCGTACACGGCGCCGTCGCGGAGGAGTACGGCGGAAGTCTGCCCGTTAGTGATCGCCCACCGCACGTCGACGTCGTCCCAGAACCAGGTGGAGATCGCCCGCAGGAACTTCGCCACCCGCGCCGCACCCACGACCGGCGTGCGGGCGACGCCCTTCCGGCCGTTGCCGTCGGACAGGCTGGTCACGTCCGGCGTGAAGAGCCGTTCCAGCGCGGTCAGGTCGCCCGAGCGGGCGGCGGTGAGGAACGTGGTCAGCAGCTCGCGCTGCTCGGCCGCGGTCACCGGTGCGCGCCGTTCGCCCGCGATGTGCTTGCGGGCCCGGCTGACCAGCTGACGCACCGCGGGTTCGGCCGAGGACAGGATGTCCGCGATCTGCGCGTAGGAGTAGTCGAAGGCTTCCCGCAGCACGTAGGCGGCGCGTTCGTTCGGGGTGAGCTTCTCCATCAGCAGCAGGGCCGCGAACTCCAGGGCCTCACCGCGCTCGGCGCCCAGGTACGGGTCCGCGCCGGTGTCGACCGGTTCGGGCAGCCACGGCCCGATGTAGGTCTCACGCCGTTTCCGGGCCGACTGGAGGACGTTGATGGCCAGCCGGGTGGTGGTCGTCGCCAGGAAGGCCTCCGGGTTGGCCACCGTGGCACGGTCATAGGTCTGCCACCGCAGCCAGACCTCCTGCACCAGGTCTTCGGCCTCACTGACGCTGCTGAGCATGCGATACGCGATCCCGAACAGGCGCGGCCGCACCTGCGTGAACACAGCCGCGGCCGCCTCGAGATCGTCCGCGCCGCCGAGTTCGGCACTCACCCCGGAATCCGCCACCCCACGCCCCATCGTCGTCTCGCGAGCGCCGCCCGACCTCCACCACTTTACGAGGTCGGACCTCGGCGGGTCCCGGCAGCGCTGCCGGGCGAGCACGTTCTCCGGGCCGTCGGCGGCCAGCAGCTCGTCGATCTCGCGCCGGGGCTTCCTCCGTCGCCTCCCTCGAGACGTCGAGCCACACGCCGCCGGCCGGCGTCCCTTCTTGATCTCGGTGTACGCCGCCAGCGCCACTCTGTCGCGGGTGGACAGTCCCGTCTGGTCGGGGTCGTACCGGGCCATGAACTGCTCGCCGAGCGCGTTGCGCAGCCGCGTGCCGCCTCCGAGACGAGCGTGCCCGCCGCGTTCTCCGGCGGTCATGCTCGCTTCGCGGGCGGCGGGTTCCGCGGGAGCCAGTCGGCGAACCGGGTGGCGGACAGCTGCGCGTCGGGACCGGGCAGGAGCATGTCCTTGTCCAGCAGGGCACCGAAGTAGCGAGCGTCCGGGTCGGTGACGACTTCGCGGGGGTCACCGCGGAAGGCCAGCCCGGCGCGGATCAGCTCGTCGAGACCGAACTGCTCGGGACCGGCCACCTCGACGGTGCCGTTCAGCGGAGTGCCGACCGCGACCCGGCCGACCGCGGCGGCCACGTCTTCGGCCGCCATGGGCTGGATGCGGGCGTCCGACAGGCGCACGGTGTTTCCCTCGGTCGCCGCCTGGGCGATGCTCCCCACGAACTCGAAGAACTGCGTGGCGTGCACGATCGAGTACGGCCGCCCGGAGTCCTTGATGAGCTTTTCCTGCGCGATCTTCGCACGGAAGTAACCGCTTTCGGCGAGCCGCTCGGTGCCGACCACCGACAACGCCACGTGGTGCCCCACCCCGGCCTTATCCTCGGCGGCGAGGAGGTTCCCGGTGGAGGTGCGGAAGAAGCCCAGCACGGCGTCGTCGGCGAACGAGGGCGAGTTCGAAACGTCGACGACGACCTGCGCGCTCGCCAACACCTCGGCCAGTCCCTCGCCGGTCAGCGTGTTCACGCCCGAGTCGGGTGACGCGGGCACTGCTTCGTGGCCGTGTTCGGCCAGTTTCCGGACGAGTTTCGAGCCGATCAGCCCGCTGCCACCGATCACGACGATCTTCATGGTGTGCCTTCTCCTCCCGCGTCCCGGCCGCTCCGGGAACGTCGTTCCCCAGCCAGGACCGGACAGCCCCCCGGTTTGTGACAGCCTGGATGTCACAAACCGCGATGGCGCCCTGTCCTGGCTGGAGACACCGACCTGACGAACCGAGGTACCGCATGGACACCAGTGGCGCCCACGCCATCGACACGATCGACGATCTCCGCCGCCACCTGCAGTGGGCGATCGAGCTCGAGCACGCGACCATTCCCCCTTACCTCTGCGCGCTCTACTCACTGGACCCGGCCCGCAATCCCGAAGCCGCCCACGTCGTGGGCACGGTCCTCGCCGAGGAGATGATCCATCTGGCGCTGGCCGCGAACCTGCTCAACGCCGTCGGCGGCTCGCCCAGGCTCGACACGCCGGAGCTGCTGCCGCCGTACCCGCATCCGCTGCCGCACGGCGACCGGTCCGTGCACGTCCACCTGGCCCCGTTCGGCCCCGAAGCGCTCGAGCTGTTCCTGCGCATCGAGCAGCCCGCGTCCGCGGACGACCCGCCCCAGGGCGACGAATACCGGACGATCGGGCAGTTCTACGCGGCCATCGAGGCCGGCTTGCGCACCCTGTGCGACGAGCTGGGCGAAGAGCGGGTGTTCAGCGGCGATCCGGCCCGGCAGATCGGCGAGTTCCACCTCCGGGGCGGGGGCGGCGAGGTGATGCCGGTCCACGACCTGAAGTCCGCGTCGGCCGCGTTGGCGGAAATCATCGAACAGGGTGAAGGGGCCGCGCGCACCGACGTGTGGGACGGCGATCGCGACGTCTTCCACCCCGAGCGGGAAGAGGTCGCGCACTTCTACCGCTTCCAGGAGCTCCGGCTGGGCCGCCGCTACCGGACCGGCGACACACCGCGGTCCGGGCCGACCGGCGAGGAGATCGCGGTCGACCTCGATGGCGTGCTGCCGATGCGGCACAACCCGCGGACGGCCGACTATCCGGAGGACAGCCCGATCCGGGTCGCCCAAGAGGAGTTCAACCAGACCTACAGCCTGCTGCTCTACCTGCTCGAGCAGGCCTTCAACGGCAGCCCGGGCCAGATGCAGGACGCCGTCGGCACGATGTTCGGGCTGCGCACGCAGGCGCTGGCGCTGATGAAGATGCCCACCGGCGACGGGACGACGACCGCGGGCCCGACCTTCGAGTACGTGCCACCCGAGCGGCGGAACTGATGCACGGGCGCCGTGCTCGCCGGTACGCCCTGCCGGCGAGCACGGTGGCGGGAACTAGCGCACCTGATCGGTGGGGCGCAGCAGGATCTCGTTCACCGCCACGTGATCGGGCTGGCCGACCGCGTACACCACGGCAGCGGCGACGTCCTCGGCGCGCAGCGTACGTATCGAGCCGGCCATCTTCTTGGCCATCTCACGGATTGCTTCGTCGCCTATGTGGTCGGCGAGCTCGGTGTCGACCATGCCGGGCTCGATCGTCACCACGCGCACGCCCTGTTCGGTCACCTCCTGGCGGAGCGACTCGGTGAAGGCGTTCACCCCGAACTTGGTCGCCGCGTAGACACCGCCCATGGCCGACGCGATGCGGCCGGACGTGGACGAGATCTGCACCACGGTTCCCTTACGCGCCAGCAGGTGCGGCAGCGCGGCGTGGGTGACGTAGAGCGTCCCGAGCAGGTTGGTCCGCACCATCCGGTCCCACTCCGCGGTGTCGGCGCCGACGATCGGCCCGCTCAGCATCACACCCGCGTTGTTCACGACGACGTCCAGCCCGCCGAAGTGGCCGACCGCGGTGGCGACCGCCTCGCGCACGGACTGCTGGTCGGCGACATCCAGCTCCACCGGCAGCACCACGCCGTCGGCGTTCGCGGCCAGTTCCTTGAGCCGGTCGACCCGGCGCGCGCCGGCGACGACCGTGGCACCGGCCGCCGCCATGGCCCGCGCAGTGGCCGCGCCGATGCCCGACGAAGCCCCCGTGACCAGGGCGATCTTTCCGTGCAATGCTGCCTCCTCAGTTAACCGGACCGGGTGGTCACTTTTACCGTAGCACGAAACGGACCGGGCGGTCAGGTTGCGCTAGGATGGCGGCATGAGAGCCGACGCGGTGCGCACCCGCAAGGCGCTGCTGGACGCCGCCGCCGAGATGTTCGCCGTCCAGGGCGCGGACGTCTCAGTGGCCGAGATCGCGGACCGGGCCGGCATCGGCAAGGGCACCGTGTTCCGGCATTTCGCGACCAAGGAAGACCTCATCGCGGCGATCGTCGGAGACCTGCTGGACGACCTGACCGCTGCGGCGGCCGGCCGGCGCGACGCGGCCGATCCCACGGCGGCGCTGAGGGAGTTCATGACCTACGGGGCCGACCGGCTGGCGGGCAACCAGGCGTTGTGCGACGTGGCGAGCGGCTCGGTACGGCATCCCGACGTGCGGACCGGCGTCACCCGGCTGACGGAGGCCGTCCAGGCACTGGTCGACAAGGCGCACCTACGCCCCGACGTCACCGGACAGGACGTGGTCCTGCTGATGACCGGCATGCACCAGGCGGCCGCGCCGCTGCGGGACACCGAGCCCGAACCGTGGCGGCGCTATCTGGGAATTCTCTTCGACGGCCTGCTGAGGCAACACTGAGGGCGTTTCGGCCAGGATGATCCTTGTCCTGGGTAATTGCGCTGCCCGGCGCCGATCCCGCGGGCGAAGGGGGCTTGACCGTGGTGTTCCGACGACGTGCCGGACTGGTAGGCGGACGTCGGAGTGCGCCTTTCTCGATCGGATGATCGCGGCGGTCCGCACCGGTGAGAACCGGACGCTCGTGATGTACGGCGCTCCCGGGGTCGGCCGAACGCGCTTCGGCCGCGAGGGTCACAACGGCGCCTCGACCAGGGGCGGCGCCAACGGGCGCGAGGCCCGGCGCGAGATCGACTCGCTCCATCAACGCCGCCTTCCAATTCTACATGCCTGTAGTAAGACGGCGCGAATGTAGAAGATGGTTGTGCGCGCGTTTCGTGGTCGCCGGGTACGGGATCGGTCGGCTGACGGTCAGTGGCGAGTCGTGACCACGGCGCCGTTGGGTGTCTGTGGCTCGCCCGTTCGGCGGTTGATCGGGTAGGGCAGTGGTTCGAGCGGTCGGCGGCGCACGCGGACGGTCTCGTAGGCGACCAGGATGACGAGCGTGCCGAGCAAGGCTGTCGAGCCCCAGATGGTGCCCCAGCCGAGGCCGCCGTCGTCGGTGGGTTTGGTGAGTGCGTCGCCGCCGGCGGCGCCGAGTGGGCGGGTGAGGATGAACGCGAGCCAGAACAGCAGGGTGGTGCTGATGCTGGTCAGGTAGTGGGCGGCCACGATGGCGGCCATGATCGCGGTGATGACGAGGAAGGCGCCGCGGAAGCCGAGGCCGGTGTCGTCGGAGAGCCAGTCGCCGCTGGCGGTGCCGAGGGTGTTGGACACGAGGATCGCGGCCCAGTACAGGAGTTCGCCTGTGCGGCTGGCGATGTTCTCCACGTCGTAGGTCTGTCCGGTGCGCCACCAGACGGCGAAGATGACCGCCAGCAGGCCGGTGAGGATGATCGCGCCCCAGCCGTAGCCGACGCCGTCGGTCGCGCTGCCGTGGCCGGGGCCGCGGTCGAGGAAGTCAGACAGCTCAGTGCCGACCATGCTGGTGCCGAGCACCACCGCCCAGAACACGGCGGGTCGGTACCGGGGTGAGCCGAGCTGGATCGCCAGCACGATCAGGAAGTAGCCGAGAAAGATCAGCGCGGTGTCGCCGTAACCGGTTCTGAGGGTGATCCCGAACAGGTCCCCGGCCGTCTCCCCGAGGGTCACCGCGACGATCTTGACCAGCCAGAACAGCAGCGTGACATGGGGCAGCTTGCGCAGTACACGGCGATCCCGCGGGTCGGTGAGTCGCACGTTCGGTGATTCGGCCACGGTTGACGATAGGGGGATGTCGCGACCCTGCGCCGGGCGACGGAGGGAGCACCAGCCTTCCGGGTGACACCTGGCGTTTCACGCACGTCGTATCTACATTCGTGTAGAAGTTAGGGTATTCACCTGTCCGAGGGCGGAAGCCCGTGACCACCGAGGACGGCCATGAGCGAGACATCCACTCGCCCCTCTGTGCGCTGTTCGGACGCCGAACGGGAACGAACCTGCGCGACGCTGCACAAGGCCGCGGGTGAGGGGCGGCTGTCGCTGACCGAGGTCGAGGAACGGATCGCGAAGGTCTACGAGGCGCGCTACCGGCACGAGCTGGCCGATCTCGCGGCCGACCTGCCGGTCGAGACCGGGCCGGCCACGGGCTGGCGGGCGGTCGGGGTGGTCGTCTGGCGGCAGCTGGCTGTGGAGGCTGCGGTCCTGTTGGGCCGGGCCGGCGAACCCCATCCGCGGCGCCGGGTCGTGCTCGCCGCCGTGCTGGCCGTGGTCTTCGTGTCGATGCTGGTCATGGCGTTCCACGGTGTTGCCGACGACGGTTTCGGTCACCACGGCCTGGGCCACGACTGAGCCGATCGTCAGTGTTCGTGCCAGCTTGTGAACGTGTCGTGGTGGTGGCCGTGGTGGAACGGGTTCGCGGCTTGGGCGAGTTCGATGCCGTCGTGTAGGTCGGCGGCGCTGTCGAGGGCGGTTTGTGCGGAGAGGGCGGTGACGCTGAGGACGACCGTGCTCAGCAGGGTCACCATGCCGTGACCGGCGTTGGCGCCGGTGGGTTCGCCGAGCAGGGCGGATACGCGGCGGGGGACCGGGCCGCCGGTCGCGGCGAGGGCGAACCCCGGGTGCGGGCGACCGGCGAGCGCGGCTTTGGCGACCGCGTGCGCGACCACTGTGCGGTCACCGAGGCGGTGGGCGGCGGTTTCGTCGGCCCAGCGTTCGAGGGCGAAGCAGGCGGCCGAGGTGAGTGGGCGCAGCAGCGGGTTGAGTGTCGCGGACACGGTCAGCGCGATCAGGAACACGTGGTGGCGTGCGGCCAGATGCGCGCGTTCGTGAGCGAGTAGCGCGCAGCGTTCGGGTGGGGTCAGCGCGGCCAGCTTGCCGCTGGAGATGGCGATGCGTCCGCCTCGGCCGGGTGCGGCGAACGCCACCGGCTCGGCACCGGGCAGGATCACGATCCCGCCGTCGCGGCTGTGGAGGTCCAACTCGCGTGCCAGCCGCCGCGCCCAGCGCACATACCGGACGGCTGTGCGTGTCAGCAGGACGGCGAGAACGACGAGGAGGGCGCCGCTGGTGATGGAGACCGGGACGTCGACGCCGTCCTGGTCACGCAGCGCCTGGGTCGACCAGTGCCCGATGTCGGCGACGGCCGGGATCAGCGACAGTCCCGCGAACGCCAGCAGCATGAGCGCGGCCGTGCTGCCCGCGGCGAGCACGAGACACGCGCCGGTGAGTAGCCAACTCGCCACCCGAGGTGGCAGTCGGGGCGCGACGAGTTGGGCCATCGGCCACGCCGCCAGCGGCAGCAGCAGCGGCACCAGGAGGTCGACGGTCACCGCGAGCCGCCGGTGTCGTGGGTGTCCCTGCGCAGCAACGCACGCAGGGTCGCCTCGTCCGACTCGGACAGTTGGGTCACGAACCGGGCCAGGACGCTGCCGCGGTCGGGTTCGCTGTCGAGGACCTTGGTCATCTTGCGTGCGGCCAGACCGGCCTCGTCGTCGACGGCGTGGTAGCGGTAGGAGCGTCCGTGTTTCTCACGGGTGGCGACGCCCTTGTCGTGCAGCCGGGTGAGGATGGTGACCACGGTGGTGTAGGCGAGGTCATCCTCGAGCCGGGCCTGGACCTCAGTCGGAGACAACGGCACCGCCGCACCCCAGAGCACGGCCAGCACCTCGGCTTCCAGGGCGCCGGAGGCCCGCCGCGCCGATTCCTTCCTCCGCATGCCGTGAATCTACACCGCTGTCGAATTCAGTGCCGTCGTGTCAGTGCCGTCGTGTCAGTGCTGTCGTGTCACTGGAGGGTGAGCCAAGCCAGCGCGGCCGTCCCGGCCAGCGTGCAGTAGATCGCGAACGGCATCAACGTGCGGGTGTGGAAGTAGCGGGTGAGGAACCGCACGGCGAGGTAGGCGCTGACGAACGAGGCCACGCTGCCGGCCAGCACCTGGCCGTGGATGCCGGCGCCGAGCGGGCCGAACAGGTCCGGGACCTTCAGCACCCCGGCCGCCAGGATGACCGGCGTGGCCAGCAGGAAGGAGAACCGGGCGGCATCCTCGTGGGACAGCCCACGCAGTAGCCCGGCCACCATGGTCACCCCGGACCGGCTGATCCCGGGCAGCAGCGCGAGCACCTGCGCGCCTCCGATCAGCGCGGCGCGCCCGGCCGGGAGCCGGGACAGTCGTTGGTCGGCCGCGACGTCCGCGTCCACCGCGGCGCCCGGCGCTGTCTGGACTGTGTTGGTCCGACGTCGCAGGCGTTCGCCCACGTAGAGCACCACGCCGTTGGCGATCAGGAACGCGGCGGCCGGCACCGGCCTGCCGAGTGTCGTGCGGAACAGGTGCTCCAGCAGCAGACCGCTGACCCCGACCGGAATGGTCGCGATGACGATCAACCAGGCCAGCCGTTCCGCGGGCGTCCGCACTCGTCGATACCGGACGGAAGTGACGAATCCGCCGATGATCCGGACCCAGTCCCGACGGAAGAACACCAGCAACGCGGCGGCGGTCGCCACATGCAGCCCGACGATGAACGCCAGGTAGGGCGACTCCGGCGCCGACACGTCGAGATCCCGCGCCCACCGCCCACCGACGACCGCGGGGACCAGCACGGAATGACCGAGGCTCGACACCGGGAACAGCTCGGTGACGCCCTGGAAGGCGCCCACCACGATCGCTTCGAGATAGTCCAGCTGGCTCACGGCACCCTTCCGAATTCTTTCTACGATACAGTAGAACTACTACGTCAGTGTAGAAGATCGGTGGGTGGCCCCGGCCGCCAGGAGGTGATGGTCGGCATGAACCCGCTGAGCGCGACGTCCTGGCTGGCCGATCTCGGTGCCGCGGGGGTGTTCCTGGTCCTGTTCGCCGAGACCGGCCTGCTGATCGGGTTCTTCCTGCCCGGCGACTCGCTGCTGTTCACCGCCGGGCTGTTCTGCACCACCAGCGCGACCGCCCCCGTGCACCTGTCACTGTCACTAGTGCTGCCCGCGGCGGCGGCAGGCGCGGTCGCCGGCGCTCAGCTCGGGTTCCTGATCGGCCGCCGGGGCGGGCGACCGCTGCTGGCGCGGACGCGGAACCCGCACCTGCACCGTGGCGTCGAACGCGCGGAAGAACTGCTCAACCGCTACGGACACGCCAAGGCGATCGTGTTGGCCCGGTTCATCCCCATCCTCCGGACGGTCCTCAACCCCCTCGCCGGAATTCTGGCGGTACCCGCTCGGAGCTTCACGATCTGGCAGGTCCTCGGTGGTCTCCTGTGGACGGTCGGCGTCACCCTGGCCGGCTACCTCCTCGGCACCAGCATCCCCGGCATCGACCAGTACCTGCTGCCGATCATCGCTGTGATCGTCGTCGTGTCCCTGCTGCCGATGCTGCTGGAACTCCGACGCAACCGCGAGCGACACCGGCGAGTCGACAGGTAGCGCGCGCGTCGGCAGGCATTCCGTACCTGAAAGCGTCTGCTATGGCGGATCGCTCAACGGAGGACGATCCGGCTCCTCTTGACGGGACTGAGCCAGATATGCCCGTTGGGGCGCCGACTCTCCCGCGCGGCGTAAAGTGCGTGTTCGCGCGGAGAGGTGGAAGGGGTCTTCTTCGTCGCGCACACGGTGCGGCAAAGAAGGGGAAGGGTGATGGGTGCTGATCTCGCATCGGAGAACGACCCAGGAAATCCCCAGAGCAGCGGCGACGCGAACTGCCTGCCTGAATCAAGTTGGAAAATCACAGCCATCGCGTCGGAGCGGCCTTCGGCTTGCGCAATTGATCTAGCCCGCCGGGGAACTCTATGCTTGGTCGCCCATCGCGTTCGTGGACTAGCAAAGGATCTCATGGCAGCGGACTCTTTACCCGAGCGGAGGCGGCCAGTGCGCGCGAGCGGAGACGGCTCATGATGGTGGTTGTCGAGGCCTCTGCCTGAGGAAACGGCTCAAGATGACGTTTCCTACGGGAGCGGTGGACGAGCGAGGGTACCCAGCCGGTATTGCCCGCATCCGGGACTACTGGCTGGGTGGCTGTCATCATGATGAGCGAGACCGTGTTGCCGCCGATCGCATCCTGGTGTGCGCGCCGCAGCTGCCGTATCTGATACGCCAAGTACGCGCGATGCAGCAGCGGATGGTGCGCTACTTGATCAGGCACGGCGTGCGCCAGTTCCTCGGTTTCGACTCCGGCGTGCCCACCATGGGGCACGTCCACGAGATAACCCAACTACTACTGACGGACGCACGGGTGGTCTACGTCGACAATGATCCCCTGGTCGTGCAGACCGGCCAGGACCTCCTGGAAGGCAACGATCACACAGCCTACCTGCACGCCGACATGCGTTGCGCCGATCATGTGCTCGGCCACCCGGACGTGCGCAGGCTGATCGACCTGCGGAAGCCCGTGGCGCTCATGATGATCGACACTCCGCTGCAGGTGCCGGATGAGGACGATCCCGCCAACTTGATCACTCCTTACACCGACGCGGTGTGCCCGGGCAGTTATCTTGGGCTCTCACAGTTCAGCCAAACCCAACACTTGCTCGACGGAATCGCGATGTTCACCAGGCTCTATGGTAATGCGCTGTCGATCCCCCTGCGCGAACCTGAACAATTTGCCTGCTGGTTCACCGGGCTCGACATCGTCGAGCCCGGCATCGTCCCCATACCGCTCTGGCATCCCGAACCCGGCGAGGACCTTCCCGCCAACCCCGAGCGCATCCGCATCTACGCCGGCCTCGGCCGAAAACCCACGTAGGTGGCGGCTTCGGAGCGAACCCGGACAGGCGGCCCTCGCCAGCGTCTCTCCCTGAGCACCCGGCACAGGGAGCACCATGGTTCCGGCACGCGGGAGGACGGCGATGGCCTGTGCTGCACAACCAGCGGCTATGTGTCAGCGGTCCTGATCCGCTGAAGCGGTATGCTGCGCGATTTGGGCGGTTCATATGAGTATCAGTAATCGTTCGGATTGGGTGTCAATGGTCAGAGGAGCAGGAACCCGGTGGGAGTCGTCAGTATGAATCCGACCCAAGTCGATCTTGTGGGCCGCCATGAGGAGTTGGCCGAGCTGTCGCGGCTGGTCAATTCGTCGGTAGGTGGTCACGGGGCGGCGGTGTTGGTGGGCGGGGAGCCGGGGATCGGTAAGACGTCGCTGTTGAACGCCGTCGCGGCGAAGTGCGGGCGGTTGGGCATGCGGGTGCTGCGGGGAACGGCGGAGGAACTGGAGAAGCGCCTCCCGTTCGCCGCGATCGGGTCATGTCTCGGGATCAGTGAGAGGTCGCCCGATGAGGCGGTACGGCGGATCACGGAGTTGATGCGGGGTGAGGCTGCGTTGGGGGTGGCGGCCAGGTCCGGAGCGGTCAGCCAGGAATACCTGGTCATCGAGGCGATCCTGGGTTTGATGGACGACTGGTGCGCGGACGGCGCGGTGGCGCTGATTCTTGACGATCTGCAGTGGGCCGACGCGGCGAGCTTGCGCGTGCTCAATCGGCTGGGGCGGGTGATCGGTCAGTTGCCGCTGTTCGTGGGGGCGAGTTGCCTGCCGGTGCCACGTAGTGACGAGCTCGCGGGTCTGTTGCGGGGCTTGGACGCGCGTGGCGCGTTGTCCGTCTCATTGGGACCACTGTCGGATCCCGAGGTGGGCGCGCTGGCCAATCGGCTCGTGGGGGCCCGGCCGGGCCCGCATCTGTTGACCGTAGTGGGGGAGGCAGCCGGCAACCCTTTGTACATCACCGAGTTGGTGACGGCATTCTCTCGCGAGCAGCGGATCCGGGTCGCCGACGGCGTCGCGGAGCTGACCGCGCGGGACGACACGGTGGTACTGGCTTCGTTGGCCGACATGATCCGTCATCACACGGGATTCCTGTCGCCGCGGGCCCAGCAGATGCTACCGGTGGCCGCGGCACTGGGGTCCGGGTTCACCGTGACCGAGTTGTCTCTGGTGCTGCGCGAGCCGTTGCCGTCGCTGCTGGAGATCATCCGGGAAGCGATTCAGCTCGGATTGCTCGTCGATGCCGGTGACGATCTGGTTTTCCGGCATGATCTGATTCGCCGGGTGTTGGCTGACGGTCTGACCGAGTCGGCTCGCTTGGCGATCCATGCCCATGCCGGTCATGCGTTGGCCGCGGCACGCGCTCCGATCGAGCGGGTCGCGGAGCATCTGTTGCATGGCGCCGTGGTCGATGTCACGGCGCTGGACTGGCTGATGGTCTCGGCGGAGGCGCTTGCGGCGCGGGCGCCGGCGTTGGCGGTGGACCTGCTGCGTCACGCGTTGTCTCTGGCTGATCCTGGTGACCGGCGGCGGGAGGTGTTGCGGTTTCACCTGTGTCGGGCGTTGCAGTGGGCGGGACGGGCCGGCGAGGCGGAGGAGGCGATCCGGGACGCGCTGGTCCACGATCCCGACCCGGCCCAGGAGAACGTCCTGCGTTGGCTGCTGGCGGTAGCTTGTTTCGCGCAGGGCAAGCTGGATGAGACGCTCGGGGTGTGTGAGTCGGTGTTGGCGGTGGGTTCGCTGTCGGCGGTGGAGACCACGCGTTTTCAGGGGCTGATCGCCCAGTGCCATCTGGTGTTGAGCAATTTCGACGAGACGATGGTCATGGCCGAGCGGGCGCGGCAGACCGCGATCGCGGGTGGGGTGGAGTGGTCGGCGCTGCAGGCGACGGAGGTCATGGCGGCGGTGTACCTGTCGCAACAGCGCAGCGAGCAGGCGCTGCTCTCGGTCGAGGAAGAGCTGTCGATCCTGGCCTCGTACGAGGAGAAGTACCCGGATCTTCCGTTCGGCATGGCGCCGTACATGTTGAAGGGCTGGAGCCTGACCGAGCTCGGCAGGTTCGCTGAGGCCGACGAGACGCTCGAGGCCGGGATGCGGTTCTGTGCGCGCACGGGCAGTCCGTTGATGGCGATGTATCACGCGACCAGGGCGACCCTGCGGTTCCTGCAAGGTCGGTGGGACGACGCGCTGGCTGAGATCCGTGCGGGACAGGAAATTCCCGATCCTCTCATGGTGGCCGCGGTTCCCCTGGACGGTATGACCGCGGTCATCGGCATTCACCGCAACGACCGTGCGGTCATCTCCGCCACGAACGCCTGGCCGGAGGAGGTTCCGCCGTCAATGGCCTTCGCCGTCTTCTGGAACAAATGGGCCCGTGCGTTGGCGGCTGAGGCGGAAGGCGATCCCCAGCGAGCCTTCGACCTGCTGTTCACCTATTGGGACCGGGAATGTCCACTGCCCAGGGCACACCTGCACCACCTGTGCCCGGACCTCGTCCGGCTGGCCATCACCGTGGACCAACCGACGGTGGCAGGCCAGGTCGCCGACGAGATGAGCACCCTCGCCGCCCGGGAGACCACGTCAGCCGCCATCCACGGCACCGCCCACCTGTGCCGAGCCATGGCCCACGGCGACGCTGACCTGCTCACGACCGCCGTCACCGCCTACCAGCAAGCCGGGCGCCCGTTGTACCAGGCACACGCACACGAAAACGCCGCCGTCCTGCTCGCCAAAGATCAACGCACGAGCCAGGCCCGCGCCGCACTCGGTACCGCCGTCGACCTCTACACCGCGCTCGACGCCACCTGGGACACCGGCCGCACCAGACAACGAATCCGCCAGGCAGGTGTCCGCGGCGGCGCCAAAGGCCCCCGTCGCCGACCCAAAACCGGCTGGGACGCACTCACCCCCACCGAACGCAAAGTCGCCGCCCTCGTCGCCGAAGGACACTCCAACCCCACCATCGCCACCCACATGTTCCTGTCCCGCCGCACCGTACAGTCCCACGTTTCAAGCATTCTCAACAAACTCGGACTGACCTCCCGCGTCGAGCTGGCCGTCATCGCAACCACACACGAAAAACCGGGTGCACAGTGACGATCCGCCGAACGTTCTGACGCTAACGCGTCTCCGCCGAACACAACGCGACGCCCGCCGATTCCACTCGCTGCCGCCCGGCAGTCGAGGTATCCTCGACCAGGCACAGCGCTCCGACGACATCCGCGGCCTCGTCTCGCAGCGCCGAGACGAAACTGGCCAGGGCGTACCCGTGGCTCACCTGATCGTCGACGACGAGCGCTCGTTTGCCCCGCACATGTCCGGTTGTCAGGAACTCGGCGCGACGAATCCCGGACTCG
>NZ_JBJMIE010000293.1:0-23221 GCF_045807065.1 Actinophytocola sp.
CAGCACGTCCACCCGCTCCGGCCATCCCGGCCGCGCCCTGGCCGCGCTGGCGGCGAAGCTCGACGCCGGCCTGGTGGTGCTCGGTTCCCGCGGCTACGGCCCGATCGCGCGGCGGGTGCTCGGCTCGACCGCCGCCGACATGGTGCACCTGTGGGACCGGCCGGTCGTCGTCGTGCGGGGTGCCGTCGGACCGGGGCCGGTGCTGCTGGGGCTGGGCGGCACCGACACGGACGGGCAGGCCATCGACTTCGCGTTCGAGTTCGCCGCGCGGCACGGCAGCCCGCTACAGGCCGTGCACGGCGACCACCACGTGTGCACTTCCGAGGCACTCGAACGGGTGCTCGCGCCGTGGCGGGAGCGGTACCCTGCGGTGCCGGTGCACACGGAGGTGGTCGGCGACAAGCCCGTGCGGGCACTGCTGGCGCGGTCGGTGGGGGCGCGGCTGCTCGTGGTCGGGAGCCACCACCACAGCACCGCACACCGCGTGCTGCGCGGCTCGATCAGCCACGGCACGCTGTACCACGCGGAGTGCCCGGTCGCCGTCGTACCGGCCGGCCGCGCGCTCCGGCAATCGGTCCGCACCGCGGCGAACAGCACCTCCGCCTGACGCCCGACACCGAGTGCCGCCGGCTTCCGCAGTGCCGGCGGAACTGTCGCACGCGATCCGGGACGCGGCGATGGCCTCGAACCGGTCGAACCGGCAGGCGCCGGTCCGCGTGGTCGGGGTCGGACAGCGGCCGGCTGCTTGGGTGGCGGGTGCAAGGTGGCGGCGGTTGGGTCGAGGGGTGCCTGGTCGTGCTCGAGCCGGGGCCGGCCGTTCGGTGCCTGGTTCGTCCTCGAGGCGGGGGACGGTTGATGGAGACCTGGTTCGCGCTTGAGCCGGGGACGATCGCGCTGTGGGCCGGTTCGCGAGATGGTTGGGGCGATCGGAGCCGTACCTCGCCGGAAGTTTGGCGAGGTGGGTGTTTGGGCACGGCGACGAGAGATGGGTTGGCCAGATAGGTGGTCACCGGCCGGTGGTGCTGTCGGGAAGAGGGGATGCGTTGGGGAGGACTGCCTTCGTGGCTTGAGCTTCTGGTGGTAGCTCCTGACCTCATGAGCCTTTCCGGCCTCTGTGGAGGGCGGCTGCGTCGCGCTGGCCCCAGCGGCTTCGCGTCCACGTGGGTGCGCCCAACCTCGTGATCTCTTGCGCCTCGCGCATGGGCGTGTTGCGCTGTGTCGCAGGGTTCGGGTATCGTGTGGGTTGTCTACTTCTCGCGGCTGTGGTCATTCCCCGCGGGATCATCTTCTCGGATCAGCCGCACGTACTAGACCGTGTGCGTTCTGTCACCGGTTCGTGTGTTCTCGGTCCGCTCTTACTTTGGAGATTTTCTATGTCTAGCAACGAAACCATGTCTGGAATCCTTGATGTCGTCCGCGGTCGCGCGTTCGTTCGTGCTGATGGGTATCTGCCCGGGGCCGGTGACGTGTCCGTCGCCGCTGGGCTTGTGCGTGAGCATGATCTGCGTCGTGGCGATCTGGTCGTCGGGCGTGCGCATGACGGCAGGCTCCTGGGGGTCGACGCCGTCAACGGGCGACCGCCCGGGCGCTCCCGGCCGCTGTTCACCGAACTGACTCCCTTGTATCCCAACGAAAGACTTCGGCTCGAGACTGAGGCGCACATTCTCACCACGCGGGTTGTCGATCTTGTCATGCCTGTTGGCAAGGGGCAGCGCGCGTTGGTCGTCGCGCCGCCCAAGGCTGGGAAGACGTCCGTGTTGCAGTCCATTGCTCATGGGATTGCCAAGAACCATCCTGAGTGCCATCTGATGTTCGTGCTCGTCGGGGAGCGGCCCGAGGAGGTCACGGACCTCGCGCGCGGGGTGCCCGCCGAGGTTGTCGCGGCCACGTTCGACCAGCCGCCCGCCGAGCACATCGCGCTTGCCGAGCTTGCGATCGAGCGGGCCAAGCGCCTTGTCGAGCAGGGGCGGGACGTCGTCGTGCTGCTCGACTCGCTCACGCGGCTCGGGCGGGCCTACAACCTCGCCGCGCCTGCCACCGGCCGCATCCTCACCGGGGGCATCGACTCCGGTGCGCTCACTCCGCCCAAGCGCTTTCTCGGCGCTGCCAGGAACATCGAGGGCGGTGGGTCGCTGACGGTCTTCGCGTCCGCGCTCGTCGAGACCGGGTCCGCCGGGGACTCGCTCATTTTCGAGGAGTTCAAGGGGACCAGCAACGCCGAGCTGCGGCTTGACCGGCGGACGGCCGAGCGGCGGGTGTTCCCCGCCGTCGACATCCGGCAGTCCGGCACCCGCAAGGAAGAGCTGCTCCTCACGCCGGGCGAACTCGCCGTGAGCCAGGCCATTCGACACTCCCTGTCCACTCGGGACAATGGTGTCGACCTTCTTCTCGACGGGTTGCGCAAGACGCAGACCAACGCCGAGTTCCTCAGCCGCCGCTGAGCAAAGGATCCGCCCGGAGTACGACTTCCGGCGACCACCCGCGCCCGTCGGACGGGGGTACCACGCCGTCGATCCGCGAGTACTGTACCGTCGCGACACGCAATGATCCACTGTGGACATACATCGAGCGGACCCGCGCCAAGCTCCAGGTGGGCAACAAAGGCGGAACTGACCCGCGTCGCTTCGCCCCCCACGACCGCCGACGGTCGCGGTCGTCAGTGGGTCGGCGCCCTCAGCTCGGCCAGGACCTCCCGAAGCCGGGGCGCGAACTCCGCGGGCTTCTCCGTGTAGCCGGCGTGGTGGCCCGGGAACTCGACCACCGGCGCGCCCAACAGTTCGGCGACGGCCTCGCCGCCGCGGGCCGGGTAGTAGGGCCGGCTCCCCGCGCCGACGCCGATGAGAACCGGGACCGCGCTCGCCCTGATGGCGGCGAAGTCCGGCTCGAACGACAGGAACGAGTCGACCTCCTTCGTCATGAGGTACACCGAGTTGCCCATGAACCGGCTCACCTCCCGCACCGGCCGGGGCCCGTGCGCGAACACCACGCGCCCCGCGCGCAGCAGACCAGCCAGCAGCCGCCGCCCGACCGCGCTGCGGACCAGCGCGGGGCTGTCCGGGCGGTCGATCGCGGTGACGAAGCGGACCCACGCCGGCCACGGGCCCTCGCGCCGCGTGATCTCGGCGATCTCGTCGAACAACGCGCGGTCCGCGTCGGTCAGCAGGCTCAGCACCGGCGGTTCGTGCGCGATCAGCCCCTGGACGGACGCCGGCGACCGGGCGAGAAGGTCCAGGCCGATGAGCGCGCCGCCGCTGCCGCCGAACACCAGGGCCGACGCGAGGTCGTGGTGGGCGAGCACGGCCAGCGCGTCCGCGCTCTGCTCCGCCATGCGCAGCGGTGCGGACGGGTCGTCGACGGTGCTGCGGGAGTTGCCCCTGCGGTCATAGGTCAGCACCGTGTACGCGTCGGCGAGCTGGTCCGCGACCTCGGCGTAGTAGCCGGCGTCCCCGCCGCCGCCGGAGATCATCAGCAGCGCCGGACCCGCGCCCCGGCGCTCGTAGTACAGCGAGGCGCCGTCGGTGCGGATCGTGCCGGTCAGGGTCATCACAGTCCTCCTATGAGAATGCCGAAAGCGTGGTCGATCTCGGCGATGTGGTCGGCGGTCACGTCCGCGGCCTTCTCGCCGGCCAGCATCCGGCCGGCGGTCTCGGTGTAGACGGTGCGGTACGCGGCGACCACCAGCGCGGCGGTCAGCTTCGGGTGCGGGTCGATGCCGGCGAGCAGCTCGGCGAGGAACGCCTCGAACTCCCCGACCGCCTCGCGGACCCTCGCCCGCAGCGCCGCCGAGCCGAGCACGGTGTGCCAGAAGTGGACGTACCGGTCCTGGAAGCCGCCGATCGGGTGGCCCTGCTCGGCCAGGTCGACGGCCAGCCGCCACAGCGCGACCAGCGGTGTCTCGTCCTCGGCCCGCGCCAGGACCGCCTCGGCGATCAGGTCGTGCGCCTGGGGGAACCGGTCGAAGAAGATGTCCTCCTTGCGCGGGAAGTAGTTGAACACCGTCACCTTCGACACGCCGGCCGCCTCCGCGATCTCGGCGATGGTCACGTCGTCGAACCCGCGCTCGACGAACATGCGCATCGCCTCGTCGGCGATGCGCTGCCGCGTCTCGGCCTTCTTCCTCTCCCGCAAGGAGGTCACGCCAGTCACTATACCGGACTCAAATTTGAGTCGGGTAAAGTTTCCGGCATGAGCTACGACGTGATCATCTCCGGAGCCGGTCCGACCGGCCTGATGCTGGCCTGTGAGCTGCGGCTGCACGGGGTCTCGGTGCTCGTCCTCGAACGGCTCGCCGAGCCGGACCTGACGATCAAGGCCGGGGCCATCAACACCCCGTCGGCCGAGGCCTTCTACCGCCGCGGGCTGCTGCCGCGGCTGGCCGCGGTCCAGGAGCAGAACATGGCCCGGTTCCGGGCCTTCATGAAGAACCGCGGGTCGGCGAAACCCCCGCCGCGCTTCGCCGGGCACTTCGGCGCGCTGCCCATGTTCGGCGACAAGCTGGACGAGTCCGACCCTGAGCTGGGTGGCCACGGCCCGGCGGACGACGTCGGCTTCATCATGCAGCAGGACCTTGAGGCCGTCCTCGCGGAGCGGGCCGCCGAGCTGGGCGTGGAGATCCGCCGCGGCGTGGCGCTCACGGGGTTCGAGACGGGCGACGAGGTCACCGTGCACGCGGGCGGGGAGACGTGCACGGCTGGTTGGCTCGTCGGCTGCGACGGCGGCCGCAGCACCGTGCGCAAGCAGGCGGGCTTCGACTTCCCCGGCACGCCGCCGGAGATCACCGGCCACCAGGCCATGGTCGAGCTGGCGGGCGGCGAGGCGCTCAGCGGGGGCTGGAACACCACCCCGACCGGCGTCTACGCGTACGGCCCGCTACCCGGCCGCATCCTGACCGTCGAGTTCGACGGGCCACCCGAGGACCGGGACGAGCCGATCACCAAGGAGGAGCTGGAGAAGAGCCTCCGCGCGGTGTCCGGTGTGGACGTCACGGTCACGGGCGTCCGGTCGGCCACCCGGTTCACCGACAACGCCCGCCAGGCCACCACCTACCGCCTCGGCCGCGTGCTGCTGGCCGGCGACGCCGCGCACGTGCACTCGCCGTTCGGCGGGCAGGGCCTCAACCTCGGCATCGGCGACGCGGTCAACCTCGGCTGGAAGCTCGCGGGGGTCGTCCAGCACCGGCTGCCCGAGGACGTGCTGGACACGTACACCAGCGAACGGCACCCGATCGGGGCCTGGGTGCTGGAGTGGACCCGCGCGCAGATCGCGGTGATGCGCCCCGACTCCCACGCCCGCGCACTGCGCAGGATCATGGCCGACCTCATCGACACGACGACCGGCACGACGTACTTCGCGAAGAAGATCTCCGGGGTGTGGCAGAGCTACGACCTGCCCGGCGAGCACCCGTGGATCGGCCGCAGCGCCCCGGACCTGGAGCTCACGGACGGCACGCGGCTCGGCGACCACCTGCACGGCGGCACCGGCCTGCTGCTCGACCTCGGCGGCGTGCCGTCCACTGTGGACGAGAAGCGGGTACCGGTGCTGGGCGCCGGGTGCGTGGACCAGCCCGGCCTGCCGGGCCTGCTCCTCCGTCCCGACGGCATCGTGGCGTGGGCCGGCGGCGACGGGCTCGAGGAGGCGATCTCTACCTGGTTCGGCGCAGCGCGGCCCTGAGCCTGGCGAGGCCGGGGCGCACGGTGCTCCACCGGGCCACCGCGACCACCACCGCGAGGGCGCCGAGCAGCGCGGGCAGCAGGGCGTCGCCGTCGGCGAGCAGGAACAGCTCGGTGCCCACGGCGCCGGCCATCACACCCGCGAGGCCGAGCGCGGCGAGGCCGGACAGGAACGGCACGACCAGTCCGACCGCGCCGGCCAGCTCCAGCGTGCCGGTCAGGTACCGCAACCACTGCCCGAACCCGATCTCGTCGAACTTGCCGACGAGGCCGCTACCGAACAGGAGGGACGCGCTGTAGACGAAGTAGGTGGCGAGCAGTACCTGGACCGTCCACAGGAGAACGTCGAACGCGACGGCGATCGGACGGTGGGCATACGGTCTACTGGCGGCGAATCGGCTGGTCACGGCGTGCTCCTCTCCCCGGTAACCGCTCCTGCTGGGTAAAGACGGATACCAGGGAAAGTTGGTTCTCGGCTGGCAACCTCGGTGGGTCACGACGTTCTGGAGGCGTTGATGTCCACCGAAGCGAAGGTGCCGATGCGGCGGATCGCCGTCGCGAGCTGCGTGGGCACCACCATCGAGTTCTACGACTTCTTCATCTACGGCACGGCCGCCGCCCTGGTCTTCCCCAAGGTGTTCTTCCCCGCCCTGGGACCGGCCGCGGCGGCGGTCGCCTCGTTCGCGACGTTCGCGGTCGCGTTCGTCGCCCGGCCGGTCGGCGCGGTCCTGTTCGGGCACTTCGGCGACCGCGTCGGCCGCAAACGCACGCTGATCTCGACGCTGCTGCTCATGGGCGTCGCGACGACGCTCATCGGCCTGCTGCCCGGCGCGTCGACGATCGGCGTGGCGGCGCCGGTGGTGCTCGTGGTCCTGCGGCTCGCGCAGGGGCTCGCCGTCGGGGGCGAGTGGGCCGGCGCGGCACTGCTCACCGCCGAGTACGCGCCGGGCGGGTCCCGCGGCCGGTACGCGACCTGTCCCCAGTTGGGCGCGTTCCTCGCGTTCGGCCTGTCCAGCGTCACGTTCCTGGCGACCGGGCTGCTGATGGGTGACAAGGACGCGGCGTTCCTCGACTACGGGTGGCGTGTGCCGTTCGTGGTGAGTTCGCTACTGGTGGTCGTGGGGCTGTATGTTCGGCTGCGCATCGAGGAGACGCCGGTGTTCCGGCGCGCACAGGAGCAGGTGGCCGCGGGGTCCGCGCGGGAGCACTCGCGGCCGCCGTTCCGGGAGGCGATCCTCCGCCAGCCCCGCGAGGTGCTGCTCGCGGCCGGCTCGCTCACGATCGTGTTCTCGTTCTTCAACATGGGCACCACGTACCTGACGAGCTACGGCGTGAGCCCGGACGGGGCCGGGCAGAGCCGGCCGACCGTGCTGGTCGCGGGGATCATCGCGGCGGTGGTGTCCGGCGTGGTGACCGTGGTGACCGGCGCCCTGTCCGACCGGCTCGGCCGGAAGCGGCTGATCATGGCGGCCGGTATCGCCGGCGCGGTGTGGGGGTTGCTGCTGTTCCCCTTGCTGGACACCCGGTCCACGCTGGCGTTCGGGTTCGGGTTGGTCGTCACGCTGGTCATCGTCGGGGTGTGCTACGCCCCGACCGGGGCATTCCTGCCGGAGTTGTTCGAGACGCGGTACCGGTACACGGGTGCCGGGCTGTCCTACAACCTGGCGGGAGTGGTCGGCGGGGCGGTTCCGCCGCTGCTAGCACCGGCGCTGACCGCGTCGTACGGCAGTATCGCGATCGGGGTCCTGCTGTCGGTGTCAGCGGTGCTGAGCTTCTTCTGCACGCGGGCCCTGGTCGAGACCAAGGACCGGACCCTGACCATCGAGCCCGCCGAACGCGAACTCGCCCCGACCGGCTGACCGTGCGGCCACGACGGCGTCGCCGTGGCTGTGGGCCCACGCGCCGAGCGTCTCGAGCGGTCCCAGCAGTGCCTCACCCAACTCCGTGAGGCGGTAGTCGACGCGTGGGGGTGCCTCGCGGTAGGCCCGGCGGGCGACGAGGCCGTTGTGCTCCAGGCGGCGCAGGGTCTCGTTGAGCGCCTTGGCGCTGATGCCGCCGATCCGCCTCCGCAGGGCGACCGGGCGCTGGGGGCCGTGCCGCAGCGCCCACACGACGACGCCGTTCCACGTGTTCGCCAGCAGGTCGAGTGCCAGCCGGGTGCGGCAGTCGGCCAGGAACTCCATGGGCGCGGAGTCTACGGAGCGGCCCCGTTGGGAACCGATCGGTAGGCATCGGCGCGCCTACCGTCGCGGTCATGGTCAACACGGTGATGCGGATAGGGATCCTCGGCACGGGCGACATGGCCGCCGGGCTGGGCTCCGGGTGGCGGGCGGCCGGGTACGAGGTACTGGCCGGCGGGCGGTCGGGGCCGGTTGCGCTGGATGCGGCGGGCCGGTTCGGTGACGTCGTGCTGCTGGCGGTGCCGGCCGCGGCGGCGGTGGAGGTGCTGGCCCACGTCCCGCCGGCCCGGATCGTCATCGACTGCACCAACGACGTGACACCCGGCTTCGGGGTCGGGCACCCGTACGCGGAGATCGTCGCCGCGCGGCCCGACCTCGCGGTGGTCAAGGGGTTCAACCTGTGCCACGAGAGCGTGTGGCGGTTGCCGTCGCGGGTGTTCGGCGGGCGGGCGCTCGCGGTGCCGCTCTGCGGTCCGCCGGACGCGGTCGAGGCCGTGCGGCCGCTGGTCACCGCGCTCGGCTGCACCCCGGTCGACGCGGGTGGGCCCGAGCGGGCGGCCTTGCTGGAGGCGACGGCCGCGTTCGCGATCGGGTTGTGGTTCGCCGGGGTGGACGCGCAGGCCGTCCTGCAGCCACTGCACGTCGACGGTGCCACGACCGTGCCCGCCGGCCGGTGACCTACCCGACGGCACCTACCCGGCGGCCTCGCCGGTGGGGAGGAGGTCGGTGGCCGGCACGCGGACCGCCGTGAACAGTGGCTTCGCCCGCACGCGGAAGCCCAGTGACTCGTACAGGCGGATCGCGCCGGTGTTGGTGGCCACCGTGTGCAGCAGCGCCTGCTCGCCGCGGGCACGGATGACCGCCACCAGCGCGCGGACCAGGGCTGTCGCCAGGCCCTGGCCGCGGTGGGCCGGGTCCGTGCACACCGCGCTGATCTCGGTCCAGCCCGGCGGGTGCAGCCGCTCCCCCGCCATCGCCACCAGCCGACCCTCGTGGCGGACGCCCAGGTACGTGCCCAGCTCGATGGTCCGCTCACGGAACGGGCCCGGCTGGGTGCGGGCGACCAGGTCCAGCATCTCCGGGACGTCCACCGCCGTCAGCCGCACCGCCTCCGGGTACGGGGCCGCGACCACGCCGGCGTCCACCAGCTGCACGCCCGGGATCTCGTCGACCACCGTCCAGTCCGGCGGGACGGGAACGCCGGCCGCCACCACGACCGCGCCGGGATCGACCAGGGCCGCCACGTCCGGCCAGGCGTCCGGGGAGGACACGGCCAGGAACGGCGCCACGTCCGGCTGGTAGCGCGCGGCGCCGCCGTGCCGTTCGGCGAAGCGCCGGTGCGGGCCGGTCAGGGCGGCCCACACCGGGTTGTCCAGCTCGGCCTCAGCCACGCTCGTACGGGATCCGTTCGCCCGCGGTCACCGCGAACGGCAGGTGGTTGCCCGGCGGCGGCAGCGGGCAGGTCGCGAAGTCGGTGAACGCGCACGGCAGGTTCGTCGCGCGGTTGAAGTCCAGCGCCACGGTGCCGTCCGCGGCGACGTCCGCGCTCAGGGAGCGGTTCGCCGCGTAGGTGGTCACGCCGCTGGTCTCGTCGGTGAACAGGATGTTCAGGTCGCTACCGGTCTTGCCGTTGAACGCGGTCAGCGTGTGCTCGGTCCCCTCGTGGGAGAAGGTGACCACACCCGGCGCCACGTAGACGTGGCTCAGGCCCTCGACCACCGCGCCGACGGTCGTGGGGCGCGGCGTCTCGAACGGCGTGTACCGGCCGTGGAGCACCCACGCCGGATCGGGGTCGTAGGCCGGCACGCCGCGGAACGCCGCCAGCGCGGGCGCGGCCGGGTCGTGGACGCGGATCAGGTACCCGGAGCGCCGCGCGACCTCGATCTCCAGCTCGCCGGTCGTCACCCGCACGCCGGGACCGCTGTTGACCAGCTCGAAACGCCGAACAGCGGCTACCGGGCCGTCCTCGTAGGACACCGCGACGCCGTCCGGGTCGAGGTAGGCGGCCTCCGCGTCCTGCCACCACAGGCCGGGTGCCTCGCCGTACCGGCGGGGCGTCTCGTCCAGCCAGTCCAGCGACACCAGCGCGAGCCACCCGTGCGGTTCGGCCAGCGTCCGCTCCCGCGCGACGTGCCACTGCTCCCACCGGTGCACGAAACGCGGCTCGACGGTCGTCGTCATGACAGTCCCCAATCCCCGGAAGAAGGTCACCACCGAGTGTCCGCCCTTCGTGCCACGGAGAGGTGATGTTTCAGTACGTGGACGCCGAACGCGTTACGATCGCAGTGCGTACCGTCACCCCGGAGAGGAACCGCATGTCAGAGGCGAGGCAGCCGTGAAAGCGAAGAAGGTCATCGTCCTCGCCGGAGCCGCCGTCCTCATCTACACCCTGATCGCGCATCCGACACAGCTCGGCGACGGGGTGCAGACCATCTTCGGCTGGATCGGCGACGGGCTGAACGCGATCGTCGCCTTCATGCACAGCGCCGTCTCGTGACGGCCCGGCCTGGCCGCCCAGCAGGCCGCGGGTCCCGCTGTCCGTAGGTGGGACTCGCCGGTCACCAGGTGACCGGTAGCTCGTAGACGCCGTAGACCGAGCCGTCGTGTTTGAACGGGATCTCGTCGACGGTGGTGGCCAGGGCCAGCGTGGGGACGCGGCGGTAGAGGGTGCCGTAGACCACCTGCAGCTCCATCCGCGCCAGGGGCTGGCCCAGGCACTGGTGCACGCCGAAGCCGAACGCCACGTGCCGGCGGGCGCCCGGGCGGTCGAGGTCGAGGCGGTCCGGGTCCGGGAACATCGACGGGTCGCGGTTGCCGAGGTCGTTGGCGACGATCACGCCCTCGCCCGCGCGGATGGTCACGCCCGCGATCTCGATGTCCGCCAGTGCGACACGGCGCCGGCCGTTGTGCGTGATGTTCAGGTACCGCAGCAGCTCCTCGACCGCGGACGCCACCAGCGCCGGGTCGTCCGACGAGGACCGCAGCCGCGCGAGCTGATCCGGGTGCTCCAGCAGCGCGAGCGTGCCGAGCGCGATCATGTTCGCGGTCGTCTCGTGGCCGGCGAGCAGCATGAGCACGCCCATCCGCGCCGCGACCGCCCTGGTCAGCTCCCCGGCCCGGATCCGGTCGACCAGGCCGGACAGCAGGTCCTCGCCGGGGTTGTCGAGCTTCTCGCCGAGGAGCTCGTCCAGGTAGTGGAACAGCCGGTCGCCCGCGGCCGTCCGCTCCTCGCCGGACACGTTCCGGTTGATGAGGACCTTGCTGTTCTCCTGGAAGAAGTCGTGGTCGGCGTAGGGCACGCCGAGCAGCTGGCAGATCACCAGCGACGGCACCGGCAGCGCGAACGCGGCCACCAGGTCCACGGGGTTGGGGCCGGCCAGCAGGTCGTCGATCAGGTCGTCCACGATCTTCCGCACGCCCGGCCGCATGGCCTCGACCCGCCTGATCGTGAACGGCGCCGTCACCATCCGGCGCAGCCGCCGGTGCTCGGGGTCGTCCATGAGGATGAAGCTGCCGGGTGAGCGGCCGTCGCGTGCCGCGATGTCGATCTCCATCGGGTAACCGGGGTGCGTCACGTCCGAGCTGATCCGCGAGTCGGACAGCAGCGCCTTCTGCTCGGCGTACCGGGTGACCAGCCACGCGGTCCTCCCGTTCCGCAGCCGGACCCGGGTCAGCGGGGCCCGCTCCCGCAGCGCCTGGAGGTCCGGCGGCGGGTCGAACGGGCACCTCCGCGCCCTGACGCCGGGAAACAGCGGAACACTCATGACTTCCCTCCCACCGGCACGCCGTCCGGCTCGGTCACTCGGCCACCGAGATCGCGACCCCGGGGCACACGCTGGCGGCCTCGCGGACGGTCTCGTGCAGCTCCGCCGGGGGCACCTCGTCCAGCAGGACCACGAGGCCGTCGGAGTCCCGCTGGTCGAACACCTCCGGCGCGAGCAGCACGCAGGTGCCGGCGCCGCAGCACTTCTCCTGGTCGACGCTCACCTTCATGGCTCCCCTTCCCGTCGCGGTGTCGTGACCGGCGCCAGCCACAGCCCGACGAGCGCGTCGACGATCCCCGTCGCCGCCTCGTCCCAGGTGGACCGTGGGGTCGGCGAACCGTCGGCCAGCGCGCGCTCCCGTTCGGCGACCATGTGCACCAGCAGTTGCCTTGCCATGTCGCTGCGTTCGGCACGCACCTCGTCCGGCAGGTCGGGCAGGCAGCGCCGCAGCCCGTCGACGATCCGCACCAGCGACGGCGACGACAGCGACTCCTCGACCATGATCGGGCGCAGCGACGGCTCGGTCATGATCTGCGCGCCGAACCTGGCGAACCAGGTCGGGCTGCCGGTCGCCGCCAGGTGCTGCGCGACGGGCCGGATCAGGCAGGAGATCCAGTCCCGCACGTCCCCGCTGTCGCCGACCTCGGCCAGCATGCGCTGGCGGATCTCCTCGATCGGCGCCGAGTGCCGGCGCGCGATCGCCCGCACCAGGTCGGCCTTGGTGCCGAAGTGGTAGCCGACGGCCGTGTTGTTGCCCTGTCCGGCGGCCTCGCTCACCTGTCGGTTCGACACGGCGAGCACGCCGTGCTCGGCGAAGAGCCGTTCGGCCGCGGTCAGGATCGCCTCCCTGGTCGCGTGCGCCCGCTCGGCCCTCGATGCGCCGGCGTCGTTGCCGGCGGTCCTGCTCATCATGTGCTCACCACCGAACCGGTAGTTCCCTGAGGCCGCCGACGACGAGCCCCTCGACCCGGCGTAGATCATCCACGTCGACCGCGAGCTCCAGCGACGGCAGCCTGCGCAGCAGCACGTCGAGCACCGCCTGCAGCTCGGTGCGTGCGAGCGGCTGCCCGATGCACGCGTGCGCGCCGGCGCCGAAGGCCAGGTGCGGGTTGGGCCCGCGGCGCAGGTCCACCCGGTCGGCGTCGGTGAACCGGCGCTCGTCGCGGTTGGCCGCCGCCATGCTGCACACCGCGGTGGTGCCGCTGGGCAGCGTGGTCCCGGCGATCTCGACCTCCTGGTCGAAGTACCGCACCATGCCGAAGCCGGCGTTGGCGTCCATCCGCAGCGTCTCCTCGACCGCGGTGCGCACCAGGGACCGGTCGGCGAGCAGCTGCGCCCAGCGGTCGCGGTCGGCCAGCAGCATCCCGACCATCTTGACGATCATGTTCGCCGTGGTCTCGTGCCCGGCGACGAGCAGGCCGATGCCCGTCGCCACCAGGACGGCGTCGGACAGCGGCTCGCCGGCCGCGTCGGTCTCCCGCAGGAGCGCGGACAGCAGGTCCTCCCCCGGGTCCGCCCGCTTGGCGTGCAGGTGTGCCGCCATGTACGCGCCGAACTCCCGCTGGCCCGCCGCCATCTCCTCCTGGGTGAAGCGGGTCATGCTCAGCATCATGTCCGACCAGTGGGCGAACCGGTCCCGGTCGGCGTCCGGGACGCCGAGCATGTCGCAGATGACCCAGACCGGCAGCGGGAAACCCAGGGCCGCTTTGAGGTCCGCCGGCGCGCCCTTCGCCACCATCTCGTCGACGAGCTGTCCGGCCATGGCCTCGATGCCGGGGCGCAGCGCGGTCATCCGCCTGGCGGTGAACCACTTGCCGATCATCCGCCGCCAGCGCAGGTGCGCCTCGCCGTGCTGCGGCAGGACGGTCGCCATCTCGCTGCTGAAGACCCCGCCCTCCTCGGCGTCGGACACCCGCGCCCCCCGGCCCGGGCCGGTCCGGGTGAAGCGCGGGTCGGACAGCACGGCCCGGACGTCGTCGTAGCGGGTGATGAGCACCGCCTCGTCGCCGCTGGCGAGCGTCACCCGGGCGACCGGGCACTCGTCGCGCAACCGCGCCCACTCGGCGGGCGGCTCCAGGGCGGTCTCGGCGGGGATGGGGTACCGCAACGTCTCGGCCACCGGCGCCTCCTTGAGCGGTCCGTGTTCGGTCACTCACAGTCTGCCTACCGATAGGATGTAAGTCAATCAGCTGACTTAATCTCTGCTCACCAGCCGTACTCGCAGCCGGAGGCTCCCGCATGTCCCCAACCAACGCCGCGCCGCCGCGGCCCAACGTCGTCGTGGTGGTGCTGGCTTTCGGCGGCATCGTGGTCTCGCTGATGCAGACGCTGGTGATCCCGCTGGTCCCGCGGTTCCCCGAGCTGCTCGGCGCGTCACCGGCCGACGCCACCTGGGTGATCACCTCGACGCTGCTCGCCGGCGCCGTCGCCACGCCGGTCGTCGGCCGGCTCGGCGACATGTACGGCAAGCGGCGGATGCTGCTGATCAGCCTCGTGCTGCTGGTCGTCGGCTCGGTCATCTGCGCGCTGTCCGGCACCCTGTTGCCGATGATCGTCGGCCGGGCGCTGCAGGGCGCCGCGTCCGGTGTCATCCCGCTGGGCATCAGCATCATGCGCGACGAGCTGCCGGCCGAACGCCTGGGCGCGGCGACCGCCGTGATGAGCGCGTCGCTGGGCGTCGGCGGGTCGCTCGGGCTGCCGGCCTCGGCGGTGCTCGTGGAGAAGACGGACTGGCACGTGCTGTTCTGGACCGCCGCCGGGCTCGGCGTCGTGGTCACCGCGCTCGTCGTGGCGCTGGTGCCGGAGTCGAGCGTGCGGACGGGTGGCCGGTTCGACTTCGTCGGCGCGGCCGGGTTGTCGACGGTGCTGGTGTGCCTGCTGCTGGCGATCTCCAAGGGCGCCGACTGGGGCTGGACGAACGGGCTGACGCTCGGGCTGTTCGCCGCGGCGGTGGTCGTGCTGCTGCTGTGGGGGTGGTTCGAGCTGCGGACGCGCCAGGCGCTGGTGGACCTGCGGACGACCGCGCGTCGGCAGGTGCTGCTGACGAACCTCGCGTCGGTGGTGTTCGCGTTCGCCATGTTCGCGATGTCCCTGGTGCTGCCGCAGATCCTGCAGCTGCCCACCGCCACGGGCTACGGGCTGGGCCGGTCGCTGCTGGTGACCGGTCTGGTGCTGGTGCCGGCCGGCCTGGTGATGATGGCGACGGCGCCGCTGTCCGCGCGGCTGTCCCGGGCCCGCGGGCCGAAGGTGACGCTGATGGTCGGCGCGGTGGTGGTCGCCGCCGGGTACGGGCTCGGCGTCGTGCTGATGTCCGCGATCTGGCAGCTGGTGCTCGTGTCCGGCCTGATCGGCGCCGGCATCGGCTTCGCCTACGGCTCGATGCCGGCCCTGATCATGGGTGCGGTGCCGGTGTCGGAGACCGCGGCGGCGAACAGCCTGAACACGCTGATGCGCGCCATCGGCACGTCGGTGTCCAGCGCGGTGGCGGGCATGATCCTGTCGCACCTGACCGTCTCGCTCGGCCCGGCGGTGGTGCCGTCGCAGGACGGGTTCCGGCTGATCATGGCGCTGGGCAGCGGGATGGCACTCGTGGCGCTGGTGATCGCGGCGTTCCTCCCCGGGCAGCGCCGGCACCAGGAGTTCCCGCTGGGCCCGCGCGAGGAGGCCGTTCCCGCGGCGCGCTGATCAGCCGCGCTCCACGAAGTCCTGCAGCGCGTCGACGGTGCGTTCGCTCTCCCGGCGGAAGCGGGCCAGGACCAGCGGCGCGAACGGCCTGAGCAGCGGCGGCAGCGTGACCTCGACGACCCGCTCGAGGTCGACGCCGCCGCTCGTCGCGGCGAGCGAGTACGTCACGACGATGTCGAGCACGCCGGCGAAGGCCGGCCGGAGGGTCATCGGCTGGTGGAAGACGACGAGCCCGGGCGCCCGCAACGCGGTCACGACCCCGCGACGCACGCCGAGGCGGCTCCGCTCGACGTACTCCGTGCCGACCCGCGTCGGGCCGGGGCTGATGTCGATCGTGCCGGCGTAGTCCGCCGACGGGTCGAGCCACCGCCCGTACCCGCGCAGGTCGGTCAGCGCCTCGAACGTGTCCTCGGCCGTGCCCCGGATCCTGGCGGTGCGGGAGATCGTCGGCATGGGGCGGGAGCGTATCCCGCGTGCGGACGCCCCGAACCCCGGCCGCGAGCTGAAGTGAACGCAGGCGGGCTCCCGCACGTGTAGAGGGGTATGCGCCCGCGTCTGCCCGGACTGCTCGCCGCCCTGTGCGCGGTGGTGGTCGCCGGTTGCGGTGTGCCGGCCCAGTCGGCACCCGTGGCGACCACCAAGTCATGGCCCGAGCCGTTGCCCACCAAGCCCTACACGGTCGAGCAGCTGGCGGAGACGGTCGGCTGTGCCCCGCGGTTCCAGGGCAGGACCGCCGACTTCCGCCAGGCTGCCTGCAAGGTGGGCAGGACCGACTACCTCCTGCTCGACTTCGCCACCGACGAGGGCCAGCACGCCTGGTACGACAACGCGATCATCTACGGCGGCAGCTACCTGGTCGGCGAGCGCTGGATCCTGACCAGCTCCTCGGAGAACGCCATGGTCAAGCTCCAGGCCAAACTGGGCGGCAAGATCGAACAGGACGAGTCGATGGGCGCGAGCCACGGCGCCGGCCACGGCTCCTAGCGGGTGTGCGTGGCCGTGCTCCGGTAGTCGCTGTACTGGTACGGGTTGTCCAGCACCTTGGACTCCGGGATCTCCGGGTGCATGCCGGCCACCCAGGCCTCCTCACCCATCGTCGAGCGCAGGTACTCGACCGTCCGTTCGACCGCCGCTCGGGCCGCCGCCAGGTCCACGTCGACCAGCTCGTGGTTGCGCTTCACCACGCGGCCGTCGACCAGGACCGTGTGCACGTCGCCGCGCTGGGCCTGGAACGCGACGTGGCCGTACGGGTTGAGCACCGGGAACGAGACCGGCGACCGGTCGTTCTTGATCAGTACGACGTCGGCCTTCTTGCCGGGGGCCAGCTCGCCGAGGTCGGACCGGCCCAGTGCGTCGGCCCCGCCGCGGGTCGCCCAGGCGACGACGTGTTCGGCGCGCAGTAGGTGGTTGGTGACGGTCTCGTTCTTCGCGTGGGCCTCCAGGTGGGTGCGGGACCGGTCGGCGCCGAGGGTGGTGCGCATGGCGCTGAACAGGTCCCCGCTCCACCAGACGCTCGTGTCCATCGACAGTGACACCGGGATGCCGTGCGCGCGGATCGCCCACGTGGGTGGGTAGCCCTGGCCGGCGCTCTGCTCACTCTCCGTGGACACCGAGATCGACCCGCCGGTGGCCGCGATCCGCTGGTAGGAGTCGGCCGACAGCGACGCGGCGTGCACGTAGACCGTCCGCTCCGTCATGAACCCGTTGTCGTGCATGAGACGGATGCCGTCGTCGCTGGTCGCGCCCCACACACCGGCGTGGGTGGTGACGGGGACGCCCAGGTCGCGGGCGACCTCGAACGCCGCCTTCTCCGGGAACGCCGGGTCGCCGAGCACGTCGAACGCCAGCTGGAAGCCGAGCATGTCGCTGCCGGTGACGCGCCGCCGGACGAAGTCCCGGAACTCCGGTTTGCCCGACCACACCGCCGGCGGCTCCTGGATGTTGCCGTAGGCCAGCACGAACCGGCCGGGCACGGCCTCCAGCGCGTCGACCGCGGCGTCGGCGTGCTCGACGGTCCGCAGGCCGTGCGACCAGTCGACGACCGTGGTGACGCCGGCGTCGACGGCCTCGATGGCGGCCAGCAGGTTGCCGGCGTGGATGTCCTCGGGACGGAAGAGCTTGCCGTGGTCGAGGTAGTACCAGACGAAGTACTGGGTGAGCGTCCAGTCGGCGCCGTAGCCACGCATGGCCGTCTGCCACATGTGCCGGTGCGTGTCGATCATCCCCGGCATCACGATGCCGTCGGTGGCGTCGACCACCAGCGCGTCGCCGGGCGCCGCGAGGTTCTTGCCGACTTCCACGATCCGGTCGTCCCGGGTCAGCACATCGGTGTCGGTGAGCACCGACCGGGCGTCGTCCATCGGCAGCACGGTGCCGCCGCGCAGGAGCACAGGTCTTGACTCGTTCATCGTCGAACCCTTTCGGACAGTTGTCCGCATGCCGGCTGCTTACCCGGGTTACTCTGATCCCGCCACACAGGGAAGTCAACCGCCGAGGAGCCGCGTTATGCCGAGGGAAGGCACCGGACCGGACTTCATCGAGGCGTTGGCGCGCGGCCTGGAGGTCATCACCGCGTTCTCGCCCGGCCGCTGCGTGATGACGCTCGCGGAGGTCGCGTCGGCGACGGGCCTGGCCCGGCCGACCGCCAGGCGGATCCTGCTGACGCTGGCGGAGCTGGGGTACGTGCGGGCGGCGGGCAGCGGGTACGCGCTGACGCCGAGGGTGCTGGACCTGGGCGTGGCCTACGTCCAGTCGCACGGCCTGTGGGAGATAGCCCGGCCGCACATGGAGTCCCTGTCCGCGGCGACGAACGAGTCATGCTCGGTGGCGCAGCTGGACGGGTCGGACATCGTGTACGTCGCCCGGGTGGCGGTGCCCAAGATCGTGGCACTGGCGGTGCAGATCGGCACGCGGTTCCCGGCGCTGCAGACGTCGCTGGGGAAGGTCCTGCTGGCCGCGCTGGACTCGACGGAGGTGGACGCGGTGCTGGCGGAGCCGACGCGGTCGGGCCTGGTGCCGCGCTGGCAGCCGGCGCGCGAGGAGCGGGACGCGGAGCTGCGGGAGGTGCGGGCGCGCGGCTGGGCCCTCACCGACCAGCAGCTGGCGCTGGGCATCCGCTCGGTGGCGGCCCCCCTGCGTGACGGTTCGGGCCGGGTCGTGGCCGCGCTGAACGTGAACACCCACGCGGCGGAGACGTCGGTGGAGCACCTGCTGGAGCACCACCTCCCGCTCCTGCTCAGAGCGGCGGGCGAGATCGGCGCGGACTTCGCCCGGCTGGCCGAGGTCCCCCAGGTGACCCGCACGGCGGCTTCCTGACCTCGCACGACTCGCGAGGGTTGACACGGGGTGTTCTCGCGACCGAAACTGCGGACGGTTGTCCGCTGCACGGACGGAGACTTATGAAAGGCCCGTTGGACGGGGTACTCGTCGCCGACTTCTCCCGGATTCTCGCCGGGCCCTACGCCACCATGCTCATGGCGGACATGGGGGCCGAGGTGATCAAGGTCGAAGGGCCGCGCGGGGATGACACCCGGACCTGGATGCCGCCGGTGCGGGACGGGGTCTCGACCTACTACCTCGGCATCAACCGGGGGAAGCGGTCCATCGCGCTCGACCTGCGGCAGGACGAGGACGCGCGAGCCGCTCGGGAGCTCGCGCGGCGGGCGGACGTGCTCATCGAGAACTTCAGACCCGGTGGGCTGGACCGCTTCGGGCTCGGGTACGACGACGTGCGGCAGGCCAACCCCGGCATCGTCTACGCCTCCATCACCGGCTTCGGCACCGGGGCCGGGCGCGACGTCCCCGGGTACGACCTCATGGTCCAGGCCATCTCCGGCCTCATGAGCCTCACCGGCGACCCCGACGGCCCGCCCTACCGCGCCGGCATCTCCGTCTTCGACGTCATGGCCGGCAACCACGCCGTCATCGGGATCCTCGCCGCCCTCCGGCACCGCGAGGCCACCGGGCACGGGCAGCGCGTCGAGGTCAACCTGCTCTCCTCCGCCCTCACCGGGCTGGTCAACCACAGCTCCGCGTACGCGGCCGGCGGTGTCGTGCCCTACCGGATGGGTAACGCCCATCCGAGCGTCTTTCCCTACGAACCGTTACCGACCAAGGACACCGACCTCATCGTGTCCGCGGCCAACGACGGGCAGTTCCGCAAGCTGTGCGGGGTGCTCGGCATCCCGGACGTCGCCGACGAACCGCGCTTCGTCACCAACGCCGACCGCACCGCCAACCGGGAGGAGCTGCGGCCCCTGCTGGTGGCACGGCTGCGCACGCGGACGGCCGTGGAGTGGTTCGACCTGCTCGTCGCCGCGGGTGTGCCGTGTGGACCGATCAACACGATCGACGGTGGCTTCGCGATGGCGGAACGGTTCGAGCTGGATCCGATCGTGACGGTCGGTGAGGGTGACCGGGCGGTGCCGACCACCCGTCACCCCATCCGGTTCTCCCAGACGCCGGTGAGCTACGCGTTGCCACCGCCGGAACTGGACGAGCACGGCGACGAGATCCGCAAGTGGTTGAACGATGCCTGAGTACCCCACCGCACTCGGCGCGTCGAGCAGGGACAGGATCACCCTCCTCGGCACGGACCTCGCCCAGGACGTCATGGGGCAGGTCGGGTTCGGGGAGCTGGCGTTCTGGCTCGCCACCCAGCGCCGGCCCAGCACGGGCGAGACCCGGGTGTTCGAGGCCGTCCTGGCCGCCCTCGCCGACCACGGCTTCACCCCGACCGCCATCGTCACCCGGCTGACCTACCTGTCCGCGCCGGACTCCGTGCAGGGCGCGCTCGCGGCCGGGTTGCTCGGCGGCGGGTCGCGGTTCCTCGGCGTCACGGAGGACTGCGGACGGTTCCTGCACGAACAGCTCCGCGAGGCACAGCTGCCGCCGGACGACGCCGGCTGGGACGAGCTGGCGCTGGCCGTCCTCGAGGACCACCGGGGAAAACGCATTCCCGGCCTCGGCCACCACGTCCACAAGGACGGCGACCCCCGCACGCCGCGGCTGTTCCAGATCGCCCGTGAGGAGAACCTGATCGGGCCGCACCTGTCGCTGTTCGCCGCGATCGGCCGGGTCCATCCCCAGGTGCTCGGCAGGACGTTGCCGCTCAACGGGGCCGGCGTCTGCGGCGCGGCGCTCGCGGACCTCGGCCTGCCGCTGGCACTGCTCCGCGGCTTCGCCCTGCTGGCCCGCACCGCCGGGCTCATCGGCCAGCTCGCCGAGGAGCTGCGCAACCCGGTGGCGAACGAGATCTTCCTGTCGGTGGACCTGAACAACACGTCCGTTCCCCCTTCGCCACACGACAACGGAGGTCAGGATGGCTGAGCTGGTCGCGGTCATCGCGTCCACGCACCACCCCTTCTACTACCGCGCCAGCACCGCCACCGGCGAGGACCGGCCGCCGTTCGCGGACGAGTGGGTGCGCAAGGTGGAGGCGTTCCGCGAGACCCTCACGAGGGCCCGGCCGGACGTGCTGGTGATGGTCGGCTCGGACCACTTCCACCAGCTGTGGCTGGACAACATGCCGCAGTTCCTGATCGGCAAGGCGCCGGTCTACGACGCCAACTGGTACAACGAGGAACGCGAGTTCGGCCTGCCGCGCATGGTGATGACGGGCCACGAGGACCTGTCGAGCTACCTCCTGCGCGAGGGCCTCGACGCCGGCTTCGACCTCGCGTTCTCCAACGAGCTGCGCATCGACCACTCGATCACCTGCCCGATCATCACGCTGCGGCCGCAGAACGACCTGCCGATCGTGCCCGTCTACACCAACATCTTCGCGCCGCCGCTGCCGCGGCCGAAGCGGTTCGTCCAGCTGGGACGGACGATCCGGCAGCTCGTCGAGTCGTGGCCGTCGGACCAGCGGGTCGCGGTGATCGGCACCGGGCACCTGTCACTGGAGCTGGGCGGACCACGCCAGTTCGGGCCGCACGGGCCGGACCCCGAGTTCGACCGCAGGGCCGTGGAGTGGATCTCCACCGGCGACCTCGACGGCTGCTGCGCCGAGGTCACGCTCGACAGCCTGCACCTGCCGGGCAACGCAACGCACGGCTTCATGGACTTCATGCTCATGATGGGTGTCGCGGGTGAGGGGCAGAAGGCGGACTACGTCGACACCTACGACCTGTTCCACACCATGGAGGCGTACTTCACCTGGTACCCGAAGGGAGTGCCGGCGTGAGCAGGTACCTGCTGAACAAGTTCCTCTTCACCGTCGACCGCGACCCGGAGCTGGTCGAGCGCTACCGCGACGATCCACAGGGGACGGTCGCGTGGTGGGAGTCCGTCGAGGCCAACCGCATCCTCGCCTGCCACCTCGGTGAGCGGTCAACCTGGCTCGAGTTCGAGGACGACGAGCGCACCGCGCTGTCCACCCACGACTACCCGAAGCTGTTCGAGCTGGGCGCGCACCCGTTCCTGACGCTGACCCTGTTCATCGCGATGTTCGAACGCGACCACACCGAGCCGCTGGGGTTCCAGCTGGAGTACGCGCGCCGCCTGGCCCACATGTCGTTGCCGTACCCGGACATCGCGACGTGAGCTGGGCGCTCGTGGTCCACTCACCCGGCGAGCCGCCGAAGCTCGTCGAGTGGAGCCCGCCGGCACCGCGGCCCGGCGAGGTCCTGGTGGCGGTGACGGCCGCCCCCATCACGCCGCTCGACCTGCTGTGCGCGTCGGGCACGTCGTACTTCGGCCTGCCGGAGATGCCGTACGTGCCTGGCGTGCAGGGCATCGGGACCGCGAACGGCCGCACGTGCTGGTTCCCCACCACGGCGGGGATGCGCCCCGGCGACGGCAGCATGGCCGCGACCGTCGCGGTGCCCGAGCGCGACCTCGTGCCGCTGCCCGACGGCGCCGACCCGGTGCTCACGGCCGCGCTCGGCCTGTCCGCGGTCGCGGCGTACCTGGCCCTGACGTGGCGGGGTGAGCTGGCCGCCGGCGAGCAGGTGATCGTGCTGGGCGGCGGTGGCGTCGTCGGTCAGTCGGCGATCCAGCTGGCCCGGCTGGCCGGCGCACGGCGGGTCGTGGCCGGTTCCCACTCGGTGGGTGGCCGTGCCAGAGCGGCGGCCGCGGGCGCGGACGCCGTGGTGGCACTCGACACGGCCGACGTGGACGAGCTGGCGCGGCGTTTCGAGTCCGAACTGGACGGTCGGGCGGACCTGCTGCTGGACCCGCTGTTCGGCGTGCCGGCCGCGGCGGCGGCGAGGGCGCTGCGGCCGGGCGGCCGGTGGGTCAACCTGGGCGGCGCGGCCGGCGAGACCGGTCCGGTCACGTCGTCACTGCTGCGCAGCAGGTCTTTGCGGCTGCTGGGTTACACGAACAACGAGCTGACGCCCGAGCAACGCGCGGACGCCGTCGCCGTGATCGCCTCGCACGTGGCGGACGGCACGCTCACCGTGGCGCACGAGAGCTGCGCGCCCCACGACGTCCGGGCCGCGTGGGCTGGGCACGCGGCCGGGACGGCCCCACTGCGCACGGTGCTGGTACCGAACGGCTGAAGACGTGCGTCGGCGCGGCCGGGTGAGAACCACGGCCGCGCCAACGGAAGGAGAAGCTGTCTACCGCACTGCCCTGTGCCGGGAGCCGGCCAGCGACTCGGCGACGCCGATCAGCAGGACCGACGCGATCACGGCGACAACGAAGCCAAGGACGTTCAGTTCCATGATGTCACCGGTGCCGAGCAGGTTGGCGATCGTGCCGCCGATGACGGAACCGACCAGGCCGAGCAACAGCGTCGCGATGATGCCGAGATTCTGCTTGCCGGGCTTGATGAGTCGGGCCAGCGCACCGATGATCAGGCCCGCGACGATGAAACCGATCATTAGGAAAAACCTCCTGTGTCGTCGACACCAGCAATACCCGGCAGACCGGTGGCACAAACACGAGCGCTTTACACGAAGCTCCTCTCATGCCCTCGCGG
>NZ_JBJMIE010000294.1:0-6339 GCF_045807065.1 Actinophytocola sp.
GCAATCGGTCACCGTGACACCCGTCGGGGGGTGCCGGAACGTCGTCGTGTCAACGGGAGTCGACGGTTTCGCCCACGAGGTGTCGCACGTTGTCGGTCACCATGAGGTCGTGGACCTCGCCGCCGTGGCGCGCGGTGAGGTGGGCGATCAGGGTGTCGGCGCACTCGGGGGTGGCTTCGATCTCCATCCGCCACTGCTCGCTCGCGAGCGTGTTGCCGTGCCAGTGGAGCACCCGGCGGATCGGACCCTCGATCTGCGCGCAGCAGGCGAACTCGGGACCCGCGATCTCCGCGGCCATGGTGCGGGCCAGCTGCTTGCTGTCGGTAGTGAACGTCACGACGACGTGTTGGTAGTCCATGCCTGTGATAGTAGTCACGGAAAGCGTGATTTTCGCCACCCTGTAACGGGGTCATGCCGTCGGGAGACGGCTTCCGTCCGTGGGAATCGCGGCCTGGACGACGTCGAGGTGGGCGGCGATGATCTCGTCGAACGTCGTGCGGTGGAAGGTGATGGGCCGCAACTCCCTGGCGAAGTGGGTCAGGGCGGGGAACCGCTCCGGGTCGGCACCCAGGACGGTGACGCGGAAGGACTCCATCTTCTGCTCGTACTGCTCCGGGGTGTTGGCAGCCGCCGCCGCACCGGAGGAGACCAGCGCGACCAGCAGGGTGGCGAGCCGGTGGTACTGGCCGGGAATGGCCTCGTCCGGCAGGCCTGACGCACGCAGGGCCTGCAGCACCTCCTCCATCGCCTGGCGGGAGCCGGTGCCGATGGAGGCGTAGCGGCCCCAGATCATGGCGAGCTGGGGATGCCGGCCGAAGGCCTGCCACAGGCGGGTGGCCACGGCGGTGAGGCGTTGGCGCCAGTCCCCTTCCGGCCGGTGGCCGTCCATGGCGGTGACCAGGATCCGGTCGGTGACCGCGAGCAGCAGCTCGGTCTTGTTGCGGAAGTGCCGGTAGAGGCTGGACGAGTCGGTGCCGAGCGCGGCGGCGAGCTGGCGCATGCTGAACGACTCCGTGTCGCCCGTGCGCAGCAGCTCGGTCGCGGTGTCCAGGATCTCCTGCGTCGACCAGCGCTGTCGGCCTGCCATCTCTCCCTCTCGCGTCTTCCGCCAGCCCACATCTAACCATTGCACTCACTGTTGCACGCACCGCGTGCATAATGGTGGCGTAGACACCGTTGAGAGGAGATCGGCAATGGCAGAGCTGCACGACCTCACCGCCGCCGAGCAGGCGGCCGCCGTTCGGCGCGGCGAGGTCAGCCCGGTGGACCTGGTCGAGCACTACCTCGATCGCATCGCCCGGCTGGACGGCGAGCTGGGCGCGTTCGTCACGGTCACCGACGAGGCCGCCCGCGTTCAGGCGAAGGAGGCCGAGCGGGCGGTGCGGTCGGGCGCGCCCCTACCCCCGCTGCACGGGGTGCCGACCGCGATCAAGGACCTGGCGCTGACGGCGGGGGTGCCGACCGCGTTCGGCTCGCGTGCCCTGCGGGGGTTCGTGCCCGTCGTGGACGCCTCGGTGGTGACCGCGCTGCGTGCCGCGGGCACGATCAGCCTCGGCAAGACCACGACGTCGGAGTTCGGGTTGGTTCCCCACGGGGAGACCGACCTGGGGTCCGAGACCCGCAACCCGTGGGACCTCACCCGGTCCGCGCACGGGTCGAGTGCGGGCGCGGCCGCCGCGGTGGCCGCCGGGTTGGTGCCGTTCGCGCACGCCGGCGACGGCGGCGGGTCGATCCGGTTGCCTGCCGGGGCGTGCGGTCTGGTGGGGTTGAAGGCGTCGCGGGACCGGGTTTTCGCCGGACCGCTGCCCTCGGACGTCGGCGGGCTGGCGATCGAGGGGGCCATCACCCGCACCGTGCGGGACGCGGCGCTCGCCTTGGACGCGTTGGCCGTGGCGAACCCGGGGGCGTTGACCGTCCTGCGGCGGCCCGCGGGGACCTTCGCCGACTGTGCCGCCGCGGAGCCGGGGCGGTTGCGCATCGGCCGGTACGTGCGGCTGTCGACCGACGCCGGCGCGGATGCGGACGCCGTCGCCGCCTACGAGGCGGCCGGTGCGGCGCTGGTGGCGGCCGGACACGAGGTGTCTGAGGTCGAGCTGGCCGTGGAGCCGTCGTTCGTCGACGCGTTCGTGGTGTTGTGGGCGGTGACGGCCGCCGCCCTGCCGGTACCGGCCGAACGGGAACCGCTGTTGCGCCCGGTCACCCGGTGGTTGCGTGACCGCGGGCGGCAGGTCGGTGCGACGGAGTTGGTCGCCGCTCGGGCGGCCGTGGAGACCGTTTCCCGGCGCGTGGTCGCCGCGACCGCCGGGTACGACGCGGTGCTCTCGCCCACCGCGCCTTTCGCGGCGCGGCCGATCGGGTGGTTCACCGAGTCGGGCGACCCGGAGCAGGAGTTCGACCGGGCGGTGGAGTTCGCGGCCTACGCCCCACTGCAGAATGCCACCGGCCAGCCGGCGATCTCCCTCCCGGTGCACCGGACCGACGGCGGACTGCCCGTCGGGGTGACGCTCACCGGCCGGCCGGCCGACGAGGGCACGCTGCTGCGGCTGGGGGCACAGCTGGAGCGCGAGCTGGGCTGGCACCGGCACACGTCCCCGATGTGGCGGAGCTAGCTGCGGTGTCGTGGCGGGCGGCCCCCGCCACAACACCGTGGGCTACCCGGTGTCCGCGCCGCCGGCCCGACCACTCGGGACGTTCACCCTTCGTGCCCCTATGCCGTAGTACCCGCGTTTCCTAGAGTTGGGGAGTTCGCGGGGTCGACACGGGTCCATGGGGAGCAGGCAGATGGCCGTTCCACATTCCGCACGTGCGCGGGAGGTCATGCGGCGGCTGGTGGGCACCGAGCGGGTCGAGTACTCGGTGCTGCTGCGCGAGCCGTACCTGCCGGCGGGCTACCAGCCGGTCGACCCGCGTGCGAACGGGCAGGCGTGGCTGTGGACGGACCCGCCGCCCGGCCTGGTCGGCGGCTACGGCGACCCGGCCTCCTACCGGCTGGCGCCGGCGGACGCGCCGCTCTGGCTCCCTCCCGGGCACGTGCTCACGGAGACGAGCGCGTGGCCGGCGCGGGACCAGCACGACTACCGCCGGCACAGCGTCGACCTCACCATGCGCGGCGGTGCCACGTCGGGCGTGGTGTACCCGCTCGCCGTCTGCGAGATCGCGACGAAGTTCCGGGTGCGCAACGTCGGGGGCGCGTCGGCCGGTGCGATCGCCGCCGCCGCGACCGCCGCCGCCGAGCTGGGACGCAGCAGCGACCTGCCGGACGAGGCGTACGCGCCGCTGTCCGCGGCGGACCGCCGCGCGGGCCTGGTCCGGCCCGGCTTCGTGGGCCTCGCGGACACGGTCGGCTGGCTCGCGCAGGTCTCCCCGGACGGCGCCGAGCCGAAGCGCGACGAGTACCGCCTCGCCCAGCTGTTCCGGGCGTCCCCGCGGGACCGCCGGGTGTTCGCGGTGGCCACGGCGGTCATGCGGCAGCGCGTGTGGGCGGTCCCGCTGGTCGCGCTGCTGGCGTTCGGGAGACTGTCGAAGCTGGTCATCGTCCTGCTGGCCCTCGCGGGCGTGGCACTGACGGCGTGGCTCGGCACACGGCTGCCGTCATGGCCGGCGCTGGACCGGCCGGCCACGGGGTTCGGCTGGGCCGCGCTGGGTTGGGGTGTGCTGGACCTGGTCCTGTTCCTCGCCGCCGCCGGTGCGGTCACGGTCCTGGTGACGCGGTTCACCGGCGGATCCGACGGGCGGCCGAAACCACCCGCCTGGCTGGCCGCGCTGTCCACGGTGTCCAGTCGGGACGGCGCGCCGGGTGGCCGAGCGGCCACGGTGTGGCACCCGCTCGCCGCCGTGGTCGTCCTGGCCACCGTCGTCGCGGCGGCGGTGCTCGGCTGGTGGCACTGGGTCGCGAGCGCCCTCGCCGGCAGCACGCTGATCGCGCTCCTCTCGGTGGTGGTCGGGGCGAGCGTGTGGTGGTTCGTCACCCACCTGAGGGATCGGCGGTTCGGCCTGCTCGCCACCGCGACGCCGCCGTCGCGCCGCACGCTCTCCGAGGTGCTCGCCGGTGCGGTGACACCGACCGTCCGCGCGGGCCTGCTGCCATGGCTCACCGACTGCTTCAACCGGCTCGCCGGCCTCGACGAGGGCCAGGTGCTGCGGTTCGGCCACCTCTGGCAGGGCAGGGACTTCCGGCCGATCCCCGACCGCGGGTCCACCGAGGACTGGCTCGCGCGCACGGAGAAGGTGCGCATGCTGTCGGAGAACCCGCGGTTCCGCCTGGTGAACCTGGAACTGGTCACCACGGACCTGTCCCGCCGGCGCCCCTACCGCTTTCCCCTGTCCTGGCAGGAGGAACAGCTGTACTTCCAGCGCGCGGACGTCGACGGCCTGCTGGGTACGGACGTCGTCGACGCGATGGTGGCCGGCGGGGAGCCGACCACCGTCGGCACGCCGGACGGGCAGACCGTGCGCCTGTACCGGCTGCCCGACCCGTGGAACCTGCCGGTCGCGTTCGCGGTCCAGCTCAGCCTGGCGATGCCGGGCCTGTTCAAGTCGGTCCGGCTGTACCGGCTCGTCCCCGGCACCACCATCCGCGACGACCTCGGCCGTGCCATCGCCGGCCCGGACGGGAACGAGCTGTCCACGTGGCCGAAGGACGAGCTGCGGGCCGAAGAGCTGTGGTTCTCCGACGGCGGCATCACGTCGAACTTCCCGGTCCACCTGTTCGACGTGCCCCTGCCCCGCTGGCCGACGTTCGGCCTCAACCTCGGCGAGCACCCGTACGGCTTCCCGCACCAGGACGTCTGGCTGCCGCAGGACTGGCAGGCGACGCATCCGCCGGCGACCCGGCTCCGCTCGTCCGCGCTGAGCTTCCTGAGCACCGTCCTGGACACGGCCCGGAACTGGCGCGACAGCATGCAGACCGGCATGCCCGGCTCCCGCGGCCGGGTCGCCTGGGTGCGGCAGCGCCCCGACGAGGGCGACATCAACCTGTACACGTCCAGGGACATCGTCGCCTCCATGGCCCTGCGCGGCGCACTGGCCGGCGCCCGCCTGTCCAGACGCTTCGGCGATGACAAGCAGTGGGACCGGCACCGCTGGCTACGCCTGCGCACGGCCGTGAACAACATGCGGGACCTGCACCTGGAGACCGGCCGGGCCCGCCCCGCCTACAGCGACATCCTCACCCGGGGTCCCGCCTTCCTCGACGACGCCGAGCACGCGTACCCCTTCGATCCCCACTCCCCGGGGGTGCGGTGGTACCGGCCCCGGTCGGCCCGCTTCTGGACCGCGGCCGAGGAGCTTCTCCCCCACCCGCCCCGGGACCGCGACGCCCTCGCGGGTGACTGCCCGCAGCCACTCCCCGAGCTGAAGCAGACCCCACCGATGTGAGGCCCGCGCGGGCGAGAGCGACGCCTCGACCGGCGCGTCCGGCACATGGCCATGCCCTGAAAGGTGCTTTCGGGACGCGCCCTCCATGACATCGGAGATGTCTCGCAGGCGCGGCCTCGCCGGGGTGGGTGAGCGGCGAGGGCACGCCGGCGGCGCCCAGCTCGCCTGGGTCATCGAGGCCGAGCGGCGTGCATGGCGAGGATCTGGTTCACCTGCCGGCCGGGCGGGTGGTGACGGCCGTCCACACGCTGTCCTCGTCGGAGCCCACGAGCTCGTGGAGGCGCAGCGCCCAGTGCCGGGCCGGGCCGGTCTCGTCACGCAGTGACCACAGCAGCGTGGTGTAGCGGTGCAGCGGGCACTCCTCGGTGATGCCCATCGCGCCGTGGAGCTGGTGGGCCAGCCGGGCGACGGTCGTCGCGACCGGGTCGAGCAGGGTCGCGGCCGCGGCCACCCGGGCCGAGGACAGGTCCAGTGCGGCGGACGCGGCGACCTCCAGCAGGACCCGCGCGCACTCCATCTCGGCCAGCCGGTGCGCGACCGCCTGCAGCTTCGACAGGGGGCGGCCGAACTGGATCCGGGTGGTGACGTGCTCCCGCGTCAGCCGGCACGCGCCCTCGACGGCGCCGAGCGCCGCGTGCACCCGCAGCACCGTGAGCCGCGCATCGAACCCGGGTGGCGCCGGCACGACCTCCGCCGGCACGTCGACGCACTCCACCCGTGCCCTCGGCCGGCCGGCGAGGTCCCGCCAGGGCGTGGTGGCCGCGGCCGCGAGGTCGACGAGTGCGGCGTGCTCGTCGCCCACCAACAGAACCGTGCCGTGCAGGTCGGGCCAGCCCACGTCGGCGGCGGCGGTCACCCGGCCGTTCGTCACGGCCAGGGCCGCCGCGGCCGCCACCGCGGGCGTGGCGGTCAGCGCGCGGGCGAGGGCGACTTCCGCGAGCGGCATGGGCGTCGCGTGCCGGC
>NZ_JBJMIE010000295.1:0-8521 GCF_045807065.1 Actinophytocola sp.
GTGGCCCGCGGGCTGGTGTCGGCGTCGACGCACTGGCTGCTCGACGAGCACCGGATCGGCGGCGTGCCGGTCGTGCCGGGCACGGGGCACCTCGAGTGCGCGCGTGCGGCCACCGCGGCGATCATGCCCGGACCGGTCGGCGCCGCGGTGGAGCTGCGGGACATGGTGTTCCTGGAGCCGTTCGCGGTGCCGGACGGCGGCCTCGCGCAGTACCAGGTCGTGGCCTCCACTTCGGACGAGGAGCTGGAGCTGGAGATCCAGAGCGTCGCGGCCGGGGTCACCCGCACCCACGCGCGCGGGTCGGCGGGCTGGACCACCGACGAGCCGGCCGCGGACCTGGACGTCAACGGGATCATCGCGCGGACTCGAAGGGTCGACGACGACTCGTCGTTCGGCCGCGGCCGCACCAGCATGCTGACCTTCGGCCCGCGCTGGAACGCGTTGCGGGAGCACCACCTCGGCGACGGCGAGGAGCTGGCCCGGATCGAGGCGCCCGGCGACGCCGAACCCGGCTGGGGGCTGGACCCCGCGCTGCTCGACGTGGCCACCGCGTTCGGCAGGGCCCGCGGCGAGGGCACCTACCTCCCGCTGTCCTACGGCCGGATCGTGGTGCGCGCGCCGCTGCCGGCGCGGTTCTACTCCTACCTCACCTACCGCGGCGGTGCCGACGCGGCCGACGTGGTGGCCGCCGACCTGCGGCTGGTCGACACCAGCGGCCGGGAACTCGTCACCGTCACCGACTTCGTGCTGCGCAGGGTGGACCAGGACGCGGTCACCGGCGGCCTGACCGCCACACCGGCCGCGCGCCCGGCCGTCTCCGCGTCGACGAGCGACATCGCGCCGGCCGACGGCGCGGAGGCCTTCCACCGCAGCCTGTCGGCCGACCTCGGCCGCCAGGTCGTGATCACCACCCACCCCGTCGCCGACATCCTGACCCGTGCCAGGGAGGTCACGACCGACACCATCGCCACCGACCTGGACCTGGCGGCCGAGACGTCCTCGGACACCGAGGACGCCACGACGGGTGCCCCGCCCCGCACGGCGCTGGAGAAGGTCGTCGCGGGGGCGTGGCGGGAGGCGCTCGGCGTCGACGCGATCGGTGTCGACGACGACTTCTTCGGCCTCGGCGGCAACTCGCTCGTCGCCGTCCAGCTCATCGCCGCGCTGCGCAAGGCGGCCGGCGTGCGGCTGCCGATGCGCAGCCTCTTCGAGACCCCGACCGTCGCCGGGCTCGCCGCCCGCATCGAGGAGATCCAGGCGGAGGAAGCGGCCGCCCCCACGCCCGAACCCGGGCCGTCGGGCACGACCATCCCCCGGCTGCCCCGAGCCTGACCAGTGCTGAAGGAGAACGAGCAGACATGACTACCCCGACGAGCACGACGCTCGCCCACGTGGTGGAGAGCGACGGGACGGCAGGAGTCCTGGACGTGATCGCGGAGCGGCGTGCGGAGCTGCGCGCCGCACTGGTGGCGCACGGCGGGCTGCTGCTGCGCGGATTCGACATCGGCGGTGTCGACGGCTTCGACCAGGTCGTCCGCGCGCTGGCCGGCGAACCGCTCACCTACACGGAGCGGTCCTCGCCGCGGCACTCGATCAAGGGCAGGGTCTACACCTCGACGGACTACCCGCCGGAGGAGGAGATCTTCCTCCACAACGAGAACTCCTACCAGGCCGGCTGGCCGCTGACGTTGTTCTTCTACTGCCTCACGCCGCCGCGGACCCTCGGCGCGACCCCGCTCGCGGACATCCGCACGGTGTACCGGGAGCTGGACCCGGCGGTGCGCGGGGAGTTCGAGCGCCGCGGCTGGCGGCTCGTGCGCAACTTCCACCCGGACTTCGGCACCACCTGGCAGCACGTGTTCAACACGGAGAACCGCGACGAGGTCGCCGAGTACTGCGCCGCCAACGGCATCGACGTCGAGTGGCGCGGCCGCGACGGGCTGCGCACCACCGCGGTGCGCAGGGCGGTGCACCTGCGGCCGGGCAGCGACGAGCCGCGCTGGTTCAACCACGCCACGTTCTTCCACGTGAGCACGTTGCCGAAGGACCTGCGGGAGGGCCTGCTTGCCATGTTCGGCGAGGACGAGCTGCCCGCCAACACCTTCTACGGCGACGGCGAACCCATCCCCGACGACGTGATGGACCACCTGCGGGCCACCTACCGGGCGGCCAGCACCCGCTTCGACTACCACGGCGACGACGTCCTCGTGGTCGACAACATGACCGCCGCGCACGCCCGTGAGCCGTTCACCGGCGCGCGCAAGATCGCCGTCGCCATGGCGGAGGCGTACCGGCCGGAGGAGAACCAGTGAGCGGAGCTGGCGGAGCGACCCACCAGACGCAGAACGGGGACCGTTTCCTCGTGGTGCGCAACGACGAGGAGCAGTACTCGATCTGGCCGGAGCACCGCGAGCTGCCGGCGGGCTGGCACGGCACGGGGTTCGCGGGGGAGAAGGACGAGTGCCTCGCCCACGTCGACGAGGTGTGGACGGACATGCGGCCGAGATCCGCGCGCGAGGTGTCCTCATGACACAGGAATGGGCGTTCCCGGCGTCCTACGCCCAGGAGCGGGTGTGGCTGGCGAACCAGCTCGACCCCGACTCGCCGGTCTACAACGTGTCGCTGCCGGAGGTGCTGCCCGCCGGGCTGACCCGCGAGCAGGCGACCGCGGCGCTCGGCCGGGTCGTGGCACGGCACGAGGCGCTGCGCACCTACCTGCGCGCCGACGGCGACGAGCTGGTGCAGGTGGTGCGCGCGGCCGAGCCGTTCATCCTCGACGTGGTCGACGTGTCCGATGTGGACGATGCCGACGAGAAGGACAGTGCCGGCGAGAAGGACCGGATGTTCGCGCTGGCGGGGGAGCTGGCCCGCACGCCGATCCCGCTGGACTCGCCGCCGCTGTGGCGGGCGCGGCTCGCGCGCCTGTCCGGTGACCGCTACGCGTTGCTGTTCGTCGCGCACCACGCCGTGTTCGACAGCCACTCGATCCTGTTGCTGCGCCACGAGATCCTCGAGACGTGCCAGGCGGTGCTCGACGGACGGGAGCCGGTGCTGCCCCGGCTGGAGATCCAGTACGCGGACTACTCGGCGTGGCAGCGCGACCAGCTCGACGCCGACGGGCTGGCCGCCGAGCTCGAGTTCTGGCGCGGCCGGCTGGCCGGCGCGCCCCCGGTGATCGGGCTGCCCACCGACCGGCCGCGCCCGCCCCGGCTCGGGTTCGCGGGCGACGAGGTGTGGTTCGACGTGCCGGCCGGGACGCTGGACCGGGTCGCCGAGGTGGGGCGGCACGCGGCGGCCACCCCGCAGATGGTGCTGCTGACCGCGTACGCCGCGCTGCTGTCCCGGCTGTCCGGCACCGACGACGTCGTGCTCGGGCTCGCCGCGACCGGTCGCGACCGGCCCGAGCTGGTGCCGCTGATCGGCATGTTCGTCAACCAGGTGGCACTGCGGGTGGACGTGGGCGGCGGCCCGACGTTCGCCGAGCTGCTCGGGCGCGTGCGTGGTGCGCTGCTCGACGCCATGGAGCACTGGCACACGCCGTTCCAGAAGATCGTCGAGGCGGTCGCGCCGCGGCGGGACCCGGCGGTGCAGCCGGTGTTCCAGGTCGCGTTCAACTTCATCCCCGACTCCGGCATCGACGAGATCACCCTGGGCACCACCAAGGACGACCTCGCGTTCGACGTGACCGAGGGGCGCAGCCGCGTGGTGTACCGCACGGCGCTGTTCGACCGGGCCACCGCGGCGTCGATCGCGGACCGCTACCTGCGGGTCCTCGACGCGGCCGTGGGCGATCCCGACACACCGGTCGCCGACCTGCCGCTCCTGGCCGAGTCGGAACTGGCGGCGGTCACCGGCGCCTGGGCGGTCGGTGCGCACGCGGACGTCCCGGCGGCGACCGTGCCGGAGCTGCTGGAACGGCAGGCCGCCGCGACGCCGGCCCGGACCGCGCTGGTCGCCGGCGAGGTCACCATGACCTACGCCGAGCTGAACGCGCGGGCCAACCGGCTGGCCCGCGCGCTGGCCGAGCGCGGCGCCGGGCCGGAGTCGCTGGTGGCACTGGCCCTGCCGCGCGGCGCGGACCTGGTGGTGGCGGTGCTCGCGGTGCTGAAGTCCGGCGCCGGGTACCTGCCGGTCGACCCGTCCTACCCGGCCGAGCGGATCGCGTTCCTGCTCGCGGACGCCGCCCCGGCGCTCGTGCTCGCCGACCGCGCCCTTCCCGGTGCGGTGCCGACGATGGTGCTCCCGGCCGAGACCGCCGCCGCGGACGCCGACCTCATGGACGCCGACCTCACGGACACCGACCTCGCGGAAAGCGACCTCACGGACACCCACCACGCGGACGCCGACCTCACGGACGCCGACCGGCGCGCGCCGCTGCGGGGTGCCCACCCCGCGTACGTCCTCTACACGTCCGGCTCCACCGGGCGCCCCAAGGGCGTCGTGGTCTCGCACGACTCGGTCGTCGCCTACCTGGCGTACGCGCGGGCGGCCTACCCGAGCCTGGCCGGCACGGTGCTCATGCACTCGCCGGTGTCGTTCGACCTCACGGTCACCGCACTGCTCGGCCCGCTCACCGCGGGCGGCACGATCCGCCTCGCCGCGCTGGACGACCCGGCCGCCCGTGCCGGCGGCCGGCCCGACTTCGTCAAGGCGACACCGGGTCAGCTGCCGCTGCTCGACGCGGGGACGTCACCGACCGGCGAGCTGGTGCTCGGCGGCGAGGCGCTGACCGCCGAGGCACTGCGGGACTGGCGGGCCGCCCACCCCGAGGCGACCGTGGTCAACGAGTACGGCCCGACCGAGACCACCGTGGGCTGCGTCGCGGCCCGCGTGGCACCGGGGGAGGAGCTGCCGCCCGGCCCGGTCAGCATCGGCAGGCCCGTCCTCGGCGCCCGGGCCTACGTGCTGGACAGGCGGCTGCGCCCGGTCCCGCCCGGTGTCGTCGGCGAGCTGTACGTGGCCGGTCCCCAGGTGGCCCGCGGCTACCTGAACCGTCCGGGCCTGACGGCGCGGCGGTTCCTGCCCGACCCGTTCGCGACCGGCGAGCGGATGTACCGGACCGGCGACCTCGCCCGCTGGCGCGCCGACGGCACGCTCGACTACCTGGGCCGCACCGACCACCAGGTCAAGATCCGCGGCATGCGGGTGGAGCTGGACGAGATCTCCTCGGTCATGCTGGCCAACCCGGACGTCCGCGAGGCCGTCGCGGTGTTGCGCGGGGAGACGCTCGTCGGCTACCTGGTCGGCGACCCCGACACCGGGGTGCTCGCGGCCGAACTGGCCGCCACGCTGCCCGCGCACATGGTGCCGTCGGCGTTCGTGGTGCTGGAGCGCTTCCCGTTGACCCCCAACGGGAAGCTCGACCGGGACGCGCTGCCCGAGCCGGCGCGGCGGCAGGACCCGGCCTACCTCGCGCCCCGCACCGACGCGGAGACCCTGGTCGCCGAGGTGTTCGCGGAGATCCTCGGCGTCGAGAAGGTCGGCGCCCTGGACGACTTCCACGACCTCGGCGGCAACTCACTGCGCGGCATGCGCGCCATGGCGCTGATCCGCGCCAGGATCGACGTCGACGTGCCGATGCGCGCGCTGTTCGGCTTCCCGGTGGTCGCCGACCTGGCGGCCGAGATCGACCGCCTGCTCGACGCCGAGCTCGCCGAGATGTCCTCAGATGAGATCGCCGCCCTGCTGGCGAAGGAGAACGACCGACGATGACCGCCCTGCCGGAGGCCGCTGACCGCGGTGCGGCCAGGAGAGCCCTGCTGGCCAAGCGACTGCGTGAACGTGCCGGACGGACCCCGGGCCATCGCGTCCGGCCACGTCCCGACGGCGCGGTGGTGCCGCTGTCCTACGCGCAGGAACGCGTCTGGTTCATGGACCAGCTCGCGCCCGGCGAGGCGGCGTACCACATCGCGGTGCCGCTGCGGGTCCGCGGCGCGCTGGACGTGGCCGCCCTCAGGACGGCCCTGGCGGGGCTGGTCGCGCGGCACGAGTCGCTGCGCACCCGGTTCCCCGCCGACGCCGACGGGCGGCCCACCGTCGTGGTCGCCGAGCACGTCGAGGTGCCGCTGACGATCGTGGCGGCCGCCGACGAGACCGAGGCCCGGCGACTGGTCGGCGACGCGGCCGTCGAGCCGTTCGACCTCGCCGCCGGACCGCTGCTGCGGGCGCTGCTCGTCGAGCTGGCCGCCGACGACCACGTGCTGTTCCTGTCCCAGCACCACATCGTCGGCGACGGCTGGTCGGTCGACGTGCTGCTGCGGGACCTGATCACGCTCTACCGCGGCGGGACGCCGCCCGCCATGCCGGTGCAGTACGGCGACTTCGCGGTGTGGGAGGCCGAACAGCTGGGCGGCCCGGAGGCACGCCGGCACGTCGAGTACTGGAAGGACCGCCTGGCCGGCATCGAACCCCTCGACCTGCCCACCGACCGCGCCCGTCCGGCGACGCAGACCTACCGCGGTGACTACGTCGAGCTGACCGTCGACCGCGACACCACCGACGCGCTCGCCGCACTGTCCCGGCGGGCCGGCGGCACCCTGTTCATGACGCTCCTCGCGGCCTACCAGGTGTTCCTGGCCCGGCACGCGCGGCAGGACGACTTCGCGGTCGGCGTGTCGGGTGCCGGCCGGTCCGCGCCGGAGCTGGAGGACGTGGTCGGCATGTTCGTCAACATGCTGGCGCTGCGGGCCGACCTGTCCGCCGACCCCACGTTCACCGAGCTGCTCGCGGCCACCCGGCGCGGCGTCCTGGACGCGTTCGAGCACGCGGAGGTGCCGTTCGCGAAGGTCGTGCAGGAGCTGGGACTGCCGCGTGACGTGTCCCGCTCCCCGGTGTTCCAGGCGATGTTCGTGCTGCAGAACTACGAGATGGGCCGGTTCGCCGGCGCCGCGGCAGACACAGGCGCCGCGGCAGACACAGGCGCCGAGTTCCGGTGGACGCCCATGGAGCTGCGGGCCACCCGGTTCGACTTCGAGCTGCACCTGGTCGAGGTCCCGGCCGGCCTGTGGGGCAAGCTCGTCTACAACACCGACCTGTTCGACCGGTCCACGGTGGAGCGGATGGCCGACCGCCTCGGCGTCCTGCTCCGGGCCGTCGCGACCGAGCCCGGCACCCGCGTGTCCGAGCTGCCGGTCATGACCGCCGCCGAGACCGCGCTCGTGGTGCGGGAGTGGAACGACACCGCCGCCGACCTCCCGCACGACGCGACACTGCACGGGCTCGTCGAGCGGCGCGCGGCCACCGAACCGGAGGCCGTCGCCGTCACGTTCGAGGGCGAGCACACCACCTACGCGGCCCTGAACACGCGGGCGAACCGGATCGCGCACCGGCTCCGTGCCGCCGGCGTCGGACGGGACACCCTCGTCGGCGTGTGCGCCGAACGGTCCGTCGAACTGGTCGCGGGGCTGCTCGGCGTCCTCAAGGCCGGTGCGGCGTACGTGCCGCTCGACCCCGAGTACCCGGCGGACCGGCTGGCGTTCATGCTCACCGACGCGGCCGCTCCGGTCGTGCTGGTGCAGAGCCACCTGGCCGACGTGCTGCCGGACACCGGCGCCACCGTCCTCGTGCTCGACGACGAGGCGGAGTGGGCCGGCCATCCGGCCGACGACCCGCCGGGGGCTTCGGCGGACGACCTCGCCTACGTCATCTACACCTCCGGCTCGACCGGGCGGCCCAAGGGCGTGCCCAACACGCACCGCGGCATCGCCAACCGCCTCGACTGGATGCAGGAGCGCTACGGGCTCACCGCGGCCGACGCGGTGCTGCAGAAGACCCCGGCGAGCTTCGACGTGTCGGTGTGGGAGTTCTTCTGGCCGCTGCGGACCGGCGCGCGGCTCGTGCTCGCGCGGCCCGGCGGCCACAAGGACGCCGGCTACCTGCGCGACCTGCTGGTCGCAGAAGAGATCACGACCGCGCACTTCGTGCCGTCGATGCTCACCGTGTTCCTCACCGAGGACGGTGTCGAGGCGGCCACGACGCTGCGCCGGGTGATGTGCTCCGGGGAGGAGCTGCCGCACGCCACCGCGGTCGAGTTCACCACCCGCTTCCCCGGCTGCGAGCTGCACAACCTGTACGGACCGACGGAGGCGGCCGTCGACGTCAGCGCGTGGCACTGCGACCCGGCCGCCCTCGCCGAGGTCGCGAGTGTGCCGATCGGCGCCCCCATCGCGAACCTGCGGCTGTACGTGCTGGACGGGCGAGGCCACCCGGCGCCTGTCGGAGTGGCCGGCGAGCTGCACATCGGCGGTGTCGGCCTGGCCCGCGGCTACCACCGGCGGCCGGCACTGACCGCCGAGAAGTTCGTGCCCGACCCGTTCGCGGCGCGCCCGGGCGCCCGCCTGTACCGCACCGGCGACCTCGCCCGGTGGCGGCCGGACGGCACGCTCGACTTCCTGGGCCGCACCGACTTCCAGGTGAAGATCCGCGGCTTCCGCATCGAGCCGGGCGAGATCGAGGCGCGGCTCTCCGAGCACCCCGCGGTGCGCGATGCGGCGGTGCTGGCGCGCGAGGACGTCCCGGGCGA
>NZ_JBJMIE010000296.1:0-25492 GCF_045807065.1 Actinophytocola sp.
GGCGTCCATGAACTCTGGCACGCCTCCTGCACCGGCCACAGGCAGAGCAGTAGCTCGAACACATGTGGCGAGGTGTCTGAATGGCAGAACGCGAGAAGGCGCGCGAGGTCGGCGGGCGGCGCGACGAGGACCGGTAGCCGGCGCGGTAGACCCTGCCGTCCGGTGTTCCCCGCTCCCGCGGTGTCAGCCGGACGGGTCGCATACCCGCGTGGTCGGTGGGTACGCGGATGGCATGGCTGAACAACGCGGGAACCAGACCCCGAACACACCTGACGTCAGCGAGTCCGCGCTGCGGGAGCTGAAGGTCGACGAGCTGCGTGACAAGGCGAGGGAGCTCGACGTCTCCGGTGCCTCCGGCATGCGCAAGGACGAGCTCGTGCACGCCGTGGCGGGAGCGACGCAGGACAGTCACGAAGCCGGCACCGGTGGCAGCGGTGACGAGGGTGGTGGTGTCCGCACCGGCCCCGGCACGTCGAAGTCCCTGAAGTACTCCCAGGAGATCACGTCCACCGACGACGACCCGGAGCGCCCGGGCCGCAGCCTGGTCACCACCGACCACGACGTGATCCGCCAGTGGGCGGAGAAGCGCGACGCGGCGCCGGCGACGGTACCGGGCACCGAACACGACGACCACCTCGGCGTGCTCCGGTTCGACTTCCCCGGCTACGGCGGCGACACGCTGCGGCACGTCGACTGGGACGAGTGGTTCGCCACCTTCGACCAGCGCCGGCTCAACTTCATCTACCAGGAGGAGCGCAGCGACGGATCACCGAGCAACTTCTTCCGGCTGGAGAATCCCGACCGCGAGGACGCGTGATCTCCCGTCCCGCCGACGAGTCGCACGCGAGGAGGTCCGTCGCCGACGGCTACCTCTGCGTCACCGCGAACCAGCTGCACCGGCAGGCGAAGTACCAGCGGGGCAAGGACCTGCGGCGCAAGCCGTACCGCCTGTTCCGCGTGCCCGTCGACGCCGGACCGGTCCGGCTCCGCTGAAACCAGGAAGGGACTCGCTCGTGACCAGCACGACCATGCCGATGCTCGACACCTACCCCGCCGGGATCAACCTCGACCGGGCGAAGCTCGCGGCCGCGATCGACGCGCTGATCGCCTGCGCGGAGGCGTGCACGTCGTGCGCCGACGCGTGTCTTTCCGAGGAGTCGGTCGCGGACCTGAGGAAGTGCGTGCGCACGAACCTGGACTGCGCCGACGTGTGCGCCGCGACTGCCCGCGTGCTTTCCCGGCACACCGGCTACGACGCCGACATCAGCCGCTCGCTGCTGGCGGCCTGCGCCACGGTGTGCCGGTCCTGTGGTGACGAATGCGGCAGCCACGCCGAGATGCACGAGCACTGCCGGATCTGCGCCGAGGCCTGCCGGGCCTGCGAGCAGACCTGCCGCGACCTGCTCGCCACCATCAGCTGAGTACGGGGCGGCGCCCGGGCGACAAAGTGACAGGCCGTGGTGGACGACCGGCAGCGCGGCGACGCTGACGGAGCGTGGTTGCCCTGGCGCGTGGCGTGCACGCGGGGTGACCGCCTCCCGCGGTGGGCGTGCACGCCCGGTGACCGCCTCCCGCGGTGGCGGGGCGAACACCGAGCGGCGAACCCGTCGGCGCTGGCCGAGTCGATGACACGGGACCTCCGCGGACCGTCAGCACCCGAGCGGCTGACGGTGTTCACGAGCCACCACTGTGGACGTGCCCGGTCGCGCCGGGTCGGCGGTCACGACGAGCTGCCGACGAGGGCGGGTTCGTCGATGATCAGCAGGGCCAGGTCGCGGATCTTCCGGTTCGTCCGCTGGGACGCGTCGACCAGCCACTGGAACGCGTCGTCGATGCTCAGTTCGCGCCGCACCATGACGATGCCCTTCGCGGTGGCGATGGCGTCGCGGGTCTCGAGGGCGGTCAGGAGTCCGTCGGCCTGCCGCTGGGCGGCTGTCCAGCGGGCGGCGGTCAGGATGATCGACGACATCGCGGAGGTGAACATCGCCACGAGCGCGTACTCGACCGGGGCGAAGGCACCCTGCCGGAAGCTCCACACGTTCAGCGCGCCCGACAGCCGGTGGTCAAGGGCCCGCCGGCTCGCGACGGCGCCGTCGGCGGGCAGGAACAGCGGACACGACAGCAACGTGCCGACCCCGGCCTCCTGCGCCAGCTCCGCGAACGCGGGCCAGCGCTCCCTCAGCTCGGCCGGGCCGGCCTGAACGGGTGCCTCCTTGCGGAGCGCCTCGAGACAAGGTCCGTCCTCGGCGGCGTACTGAGCCTCGTCCAACCGCACCAAGGACTGCTCGGTCGCCGCCACCGTGCTCGGCCGCCCGTCGGCGAGCAGCGTGACCGTGACGGCGTCGGCGTCGGGCATCAACGCCACGACCCGGGAGGCGACCCGCGCCAGCAACACCTCACGTGGCTCTTCAGGACGAAGGGAGTCCGTCAACTCCGCCAGCGCGGTCGACGTTTGCTGGATCTGGTCCACCGCGCCCCCCCTGTCCCAGCGGCGTTTACCGCCACGATGCCCATACCTGCGACAGTAGACCGGTTGCGGCACCCGGACCTTCCCGAGCCGCGGCCCTCCGTCGGAGGGTCGGTGACGTGCGCGCCGCCGACCGTGGTTAAGATTGGTTCTTTCGAGCGGGTTGAAACTCCAGCCCGACGTCACTGCGGCCCGTCGAGGCCGCGCACCACGTTGACGGCTGGAGGCTCCCCGTGTCACAGACGAATCACGTCGGCAACTTCGTTGGGTCCGATCTGCTGTGGATCGATCGGACGGTGGACGGCCACGCGGTGGTCGTGCGCGTGTTCGGTGAGGTCGATCTCGTCACCGCACCCCTGCTGAGCGCGCAGCTCCGGCTCGCCGAGGCGGTCGTGGTGCCGCCCGCGGCAGTGGTCCTCGACCTCACGGGGGTCACCTTCATCGGGTCCGCGGGGCTCACCGTCCTCCTCGACCACCGTGAGCGGTGTGCCGTGCGGGGCACCCGGTTGCAGGTGATCGGCGGCCACCTCGTCAGGAGGGTGGTGACGGTCGCGGGGCTGGCCCAGGTGCTCCCGCTGATACCCGCGCCACGGGACTCCTCGACGGTCGACGGTGACCGGGAGCGGCGGGTATGCGACGCGTCGCCGGTCTGCCGTCCGGTGTGAGGCCGAGGCACCGAGGCCGGTGATGCGACGGTCGGCGAGCACCACGACCCACATCCGGCCTCGGGCCGGGACATCGGCGTGAACGGGGCCGGTCGAACCGCCGCGGGCGGTGCGTCCGGCCCCGGCCGGAACCCGGTGCCGGACAGCGCCTCAGCGCTGGGGCAGGTCGAGCTCGGTGTGCCTGGTGGCCAGGGTGTGCGCGAGCTCGGCCAGCTTGACGTTGAGGTCCTGGGAGGTCCGGCGCAGCAGGTCGAACGCCTCGTCGGCGTTGATGCCGCGGCGGGTCATGAGGATGCCCTTGGCCTGGCCGATGACGTCGCGGGTCTCGAGTGCCCGGCGCAGCTGCGCCTCGCGGAGTTCGGCGAGCCGGACCGCCTCGGTGTGGGCCACGGCGAGCGAGGCGTGGGTGGCGAGCAGCAGGGCGCGGTCGCGGGTCATCTCGTCGCCGAGCCTGCCGGGGTCGTGGGAGTAGATGTTCATGGCGCCGGACAGGCGCGGGGGCCGGGCGTCGGCCACCATCGCGGTGGAGAGCACGGAGAGGTAGCCGCGGTCGGCGGCGGCCGGCCCGAAGCGTGGCCAGTCGGGCGAGGCGGCGAGGTCGGCACTGTGTGTGTAGGCGATGCCGTCCTGGCGTGAGGCCTCCAGACACGGCCCCTCGCCGTAGATGTTCTGCAGCTCGTCGAGCTCGCCGCCGAGCGGGTCGGTCTTCAGGGGAGTGTGCAGCCGCCCGTCCGAGGAACGCAGGGTGACGCTGACCAGGTCGGCGTCGGGGACGATGGCGTGGGTGGTGCGCACCACGAGGTCGAGGGCGTGGGCCACCGTATCGGTGCGCAGCAGCGTCCTGGTCAGTGCGGAAAGCTGCCTGGCGAGCGGGCTGTGGTCCGAGTCACCGAACGCCGGGTGCGGTGCGTCCGGCGGTTCGGCCACGAACTCGGCCTTGTCCCGGTTCCAGTCATCGTCTGGCACGCTAAGTCTCCGTTGGTCCACTTCGATCGTTCCACGGCAGCCACGTTCAGTCATGACGGTAACCGGAATGCTGGCCCTACGCTGCTGAAGGCCAGGGCCGCGACCATCCCAGCCACCTCACGAACCGGCAGGTACCGCAGCCATCGACCGGCCCGCTGTCTCAACGCTACCCCCGCGGCAGGGGATGCACCGATCCGTCCCAACCGTGTGCGCACAGCTGGCGCGACGAGGCGGCCGGGGCCGTGATGACTCACCCGGCCACCTCATCCTCGCGTGTCGGCTCGCTGCCCGGCCGACGGAGTGTTCCGTGCCGACACCCAAACTCGCCGACGGATCTGCCGCAGCGGACGTGATGTGGAGATCGATGGGTTACATCACCCGATGGGGTGGCAAGCGCCGCTGTTCGACGCGAGGAGCGTCTACCCGGGCGGATGGCGGACGAACACCGCACCGCGCCGACTCGGCCGGCGCGGTGCGGGTGTCGAAGCGGAGGGCGAGCCCAGCACGTCCGGAGGCCGTGAGGGGTGGCCTCGGACAGGCGCACCGGTTCCCGGACTGGGTGGCGGCGGCTGTTCATCCGGCGGGCGGCGCGCACACCGGACGCATGGCTCACGACACCGATGGTGCTGGCGGGCCTCCGGTCATTCCTCGTCGTTCTCCTGCTGTTCCCGTACGCGGGCCTCAGCCTCTTCGCCTTGCTCGCGGTCGCCCTCGGCAGGCTCTTCTGTGTGCTCGGTACGTCCTCGGTCATCTGCCATACGGACGGGTGCCCGGTTCCAGCGAACCCAACCGCGCACCTCGGCGCCGACAAACGGTTGGCGTGCACCCCGCCGGGTAACCGCCGGCCATGGAGCGCACGTCGATACCCGAGACGATGACGCCGCTGCACCGGCGGGAACCGGGCGAGCTCGTCACGCTGGTGCTTGCCGGCGTCTTCCTCCTGGTCGGCGTCGCCGGGTTCATCCCCGGAATCACCACCGACCACGACCGGATGACGTTCGCCGGACACCACTCGGGTGCGCTGCTGTTCGGCGTCTTCACGGTCTCGGTTCTGCACAACCTCGTCCACCTCGCGTTCGGCCTCCTCGGCCTGGTGCTGGCCAGGTCCCCGAGGACGGCCAGGATCTTCCTGGTGGGTGGCGGCGGCGTGTACGCGGCGCTGTGGCTGTACGGGCTTCTCGTCGACCACGGGTCCGGCGCCAACGTCGTCCCGGTGAACAGCGCGGACAACTGGCTACACCTGTTCCTCGCGGTGACGATGCTGGCCCTGGCATGGCTCGTCGGCACACCCCGCCGCGCGACCAACACACCCATGCACGCCCCGAACTGACCAGCGGCGACACAACCGCCACGACAGGGATTTCGATGGTGGTCAGGCGGACCGCATGGCGGCGAGGTGGTTGGTGAACCGGGTGATCTCCTCGGCCGGACCCAGTGCGGTCAGGCGGTCCACGCAGAGCGCGAGTCCTGGGTCGGTCTTCGCGTCGTAGGTTCGTTGGGTGGTGGTGTGGACCAGTCTGTCCAGCACCGCGCGGATGCCTGCCTGCCGGTACTTCGGGGGCAGCGTGGCGAGCGCTACGCAGACCGCCGTGCAGACCTCCGGTACCCGGAACTCGTAGGTTGGACGTTCGGCCAGCATGGGGACGAGCTGCCCGAGTGCTTCGCCGGCCCGGCCGAGTCCGGTGAGGAGGTAGCCGCGGGCGACGGGCTGGTCGGCGACGGAGGCCAGCTCGGCGTCGGTGTCGACCGTCGCGAGTGTTTCTCCCGGGGCGGGGGCGGTGTCGTCGGTGATCGAGGTGGGTGAGAGGTGTCGTGGCTCGTGGAGGGTCCAGCCTTCGGCGAGCAGACGCATGCGGTGCTCCGTCCGGTAGCCGCCGGCGGCCCGCTCGTCCGGGTAGTAGGCGCGGGCCGTCCTGTTCGTGAGGTCGTCCAGTTCGAGGCACATGGTGCCGTCGGCGTCGATGTCGACCCTCAGCTCCACCGTGACCGCGCTGCCCGGGAGGGGGATCCGCAGCGTCCCGGCGGGCAGCACCGAGCCGCCGGCACGCGACTGCTCCACCAGTGGCAGGGTGAGTGGCTCGCCGGGGGAGCCGACGAAGGTCATGGCCCGGGTCGCCAGGGTGGGGATGGTGACCGAATGGTCGACCAGTGGTGTGAACACGGCGTTCTCCGGCGTGTTCGTCTTCCGGTACCGGTCGCCGCCGGCGGACTCGACGTGGCACCCGAACGGGCGGTGTGTCAGGTCGAGCAGCAGCGCCTCCTTGACCGAGCCGGTGAGGACACCGGCCTGCGTGCCGAGGCCGCGCACCACGGCCAGCTCCTGGTACCTGTCGAAGAACTCACCGGTCACACCCGCGGCCCGCACCGCCTCACGCACCGTGAACATCTTCCCGCCGGACCCGCTGAACACCACCTTCCTGATGTCCTGTGAGGCCACCGACACCCAGCTGCCGTCCCGCTGCCGGCCACCGAGCACGATGCGGATCAACCGGGTGATCTCCTCGTCGAGGTGGCGGACCGCGGCACGCACGTCGTCCCGCGTGAGGACCAGCTCGACGTCCTCGAGCCCGTGGTCGACCGGGAGGTCGCGGGCGACGATCACCGCCTCCTCGCGGGTGCCCAGCAGCCGCTTGGCCCGCTCCGCCTCCCTGCGCAGTTCGACCATCGCCTGGTCGGAGAGCACCAGCCCGGGGTGCCCGCGCACGAGCCTGGCACGGACGACGCCGAGGATGGCCTGGTCGTAGTCCAGCCCGCCGAGCTCGTTGTTGCCGGCGACGGACCGGATCTCGACGACGCCGTCACCGACCTCGATGAGGGCGATGTCGACGGTGCCGCCGCCGAGGTCGACGACCAGGCAGGTCTGCTCCTCGCCGTTCTCGGACAACGGGAGCATTCCCGCGCTGTTCGGTTCCCCGACGATCCGCAGGACCTCGAGCCCGGCCAGCTCGAACGCCTGCCGCAGCGCCGCCTTCTGGCGGCCGCTGAAGTTCGCGGGACAGCCCGCGACGGCACGGCGCACCGTGACGCCGGTGGCCGCGGTGGCGTCGTCGCGCAGGCTGCGGATGACCAGCGAGGCGACCAGTTCCGGGGTCAGCGACTGGTTCCCGACACTGAGCAGCCTGCCGGTGCCGAGTTGGCGCTTGACGTTGTTGACCGTCCGCTCCGGCCGGTGCCGCTCCGCCTCGACCGCCCGCGCGCCCACCAGGTAGTCCATCTCGTCGGTGAACGACACGACCGACGGCACCAGCACCTGCCCGTCCGCGCGCCGTACGTAGTCGACGGTGCCGTCGGACCGCGCGACGCCGATCGCCGAGTAGGTGGTGCCGAAGTCGATGGCGACCACGGGATCCTCGTCCGCGGCCAGGTCGATGCGGTGGACCGCGGTTCTGCGCAGCTCCTCGCCCACCCGGGTGTGCGCGTACCAGGAGTTCCGGACGCCCGGCGTCACCAGCTCCAGGTCCTTGAGCTCCAGTGGCTCGATGCGGGTGTGCGGGACCTGCACCGGTTTGCCGGTCCGCCGCGCCAGGCGCGGGACGACGTCGCGGAGGTAGCGGCTCAACTCCTCGACGGTGACGCAGCGCCCGACCTCGCTCAGCGCCTCCTGCAGTGCCGAGGAGAACACCCCGCTGCCGAGCTCGTCGGCCTCGTAGGACAGCGAGCCCGGCTCGCACGAGGTGAACGACACCATGCCCGTCGGGTGCAGGTCCTGGACCGGGGCGCGACCCGCGCCGACGCTCTTGCCACCGGATGCGGCGGCCCGGCACGCGTCGAGGAACAGCACCACGTGGTCGGCCTTCACCGCCCTGACCAGTTCGAGCACCAGCTCGAAGCGCACCGACGTCTCCTCGAGCACCTCGTCGATCGAGTCGGCGAGCAGGAGGTACTCGCTGCCGTCGGCCGTCGAGTGGAACCCGTGGCCGCTGAAGAAGAACATCAGCACGTCGACCGGCTCGGTCAGCGACCGCGACAGCCGCACCAGCTCACGGATCAGGTTGGCCCTGGTCGGCCGCAGGGACGGCTCGTCCATCCCGTCGTGCAGCACGACCAGCGCGTCCTCGTGCACGCCGACGACCTCCGACAGCAGCGCGGCGATCCGGTTGGCGTCCTCGTGGGCGTACTTCAGGTCGGCGATCCTCGGATCGTCGTACCGAGAGCACCCCACCGCGACGCCGACGTTCATGAACGCGGCGTCTCCGGCCTGGTGAACACGAGCTTCATCCCACCTTTGATCTGGCTCGACACCGCGCCGACCAGCCGCAGCTCCCCACTGGCGGTGACCTCGACGGTCACCTCGACCGACTTCAGCTCCAGCCCCTCAGTCGCGGCGGACGCCTCCGCGAAGACCGCCCCGACCTGCCGGCACAGTCGTGTCATGTTGGCCGCCAGCTGCGCCGCACCCACCGAGCTGACCTGCGCGACCGCGTCCCGCGTCCGCCCGAACACGCCCTTCTCCCCATCGACCGGCGCCCAGTCGACCGTCACGACCGGCAACTCATCCGCCACCACAGCACTCCTTCTCCGGGGCTTCCTACCTGTCACATAGTCGCGCGGAACCAGGCCGTCGGTTACACCGCAACCCCGACGGGTCTCCTCCCTCACCCCAAACACCAGCCTGGCACGCTCGTTCTACGGCGGCCACCGCCCCGGTGCCGGTATCTCCGTTGGTTTCGTGTGGACAACGGCCGCCAGGTTCTTCCCATCTTGCTCAAAGGTGCCATACCTGTGGCGTGCCGAGGGTTGTGGCTGGTGAGCCGGCCGGTTCGGCGACCCGGCCGGCATCGTGGACAGACCGGGTTACGGTGTCAGGTAACAGGACTTCGCGATCCCGTTCAGTGGATCGGTGCCGAATGCCGTGGTCGTGCAGGGTGTTCCGCCGGTGAACGACCGGTAGACGAACGCGCCTCGTGCGCCGTAGGCCACCGTGCGTTGACCGGTGAACCCGCAGGTGGCGCCTTCACCGGCGCACGCGGTGGAGTAGCCGGGTGGGCTGCCGTCCACGGTGTAGCACGCCTTGGCTTCGCCGGGGATCGGGTCACCGCCGAAGGCGGCGTTGGAACAGCTGACGGTTCCCGAGGCGGTGGCGTACCGGAACGCGCCGTACGCGCCGTACGCGACCGCCTGGCCGCCGACGGCCGGGCACGTGCCGCCCTCGGCCGCGCACTGGGTCCAGCCTCCGGCGGGTGGTCCGGCCGTCGCGAGGTAGCAGGATTTCGCCACGTTGCCGATCGGGTCGCCGAAGACGGCGTTCGTGCACGGTGTGCTGGTGGCGAACACCCGGGAGCTGAAGGCGCCGTTCGCGCCGTAGGCGACGGTGCGGCCGTAGCCGGTGAACGAACAGGTGCCGTTCTCGGCCGCGCACAGCGTGTACCCGGCCGGACCGCCCAGAGGCGCCACATAGCAGGACTTGAGCAGGTTGGCGGCCGGGTCGAGGCCGAACGCCTCGTTCGTGCAGGCGGTCGAGGAGGTCGCGGTCCTGAAGGTGTAGGTCCCGGCGCCGTAGGCGACGCTGCGGGTGCCGGTGAAGACGCATTGGCCGTTCTCGGTGGCGCAGTGGGTGAACCCGGCCGGAAGTCCACCGGCGGTGGGCAGTGGCGGAGCGGTGGGGTTGCCGAGTCCGGTGGCCGTCACGTCGTAGGTGCCCGGGGTGACCCCGGTGAGATACACGTAGCTGCCGTCCTGGGCGGCTCCGCCGATCCCCGGGCGAGGGGTGAAGGTGTTGCCGCTCCACACGACGCCGCCGTTGACCGACACCGACACGTTGGTGCCGCCCAGTTTGGGCACGCCGATCCGGCCTGTCGTGCCGCCGGGACTGGTGAGCCGGGCGGTGTAGGTGCCGGCGCCGGGATTGCGGGACCAGGCCGCGTCCAGCGGTCCCTGTGGCAGCGTGATGCGGCCTTCGGCACTGGTCAGATCACCGGGATGGGGCACGAACCGGTACTGCCCCACGGGCGTTTCCGGTGCCGTGCCGAGCACGTCGAAGGTCAGCGCGGACGTCGGTCCGGTCGACCAGCCGTGTGCCAGGCTCATGAACGACCCGCTGTAGGCGAGGCTGCCGTCGGCGTTGATGCCCTCCCAGAACGTGCTCTTCGTGCCGATCGGACTGTCCAGCATGTAGCCCCAGGTGCGGCGGATCTGCGCGAGGGCGGTGAAGTCGTCGCCCGCGGCGAAGTGTGCGTGTACCTCCATGCCGCCGGCGAAGGGGTGCACGCCGCCGCCCCACTCGGGCGTCGTCGCGCCGAAGGCGTTCCAGCGCGTGCTGAGCCGCTGGGAGATGCTGGTCGCCTTCGCCGGTGTGTCGGTCAGGCCGTACCAGACCGCGAGCGAGTTGCCGTCCTGCGGATACAGGTTGCTGGTGGGATTGTCCCGGTACAGGCCCGCGCCGGCGTCCCACAGGCGGGCGTTCGCCGCGGTCTTCAACGCGGCGGCCCTGTTCGCGTAGCTGGCCGCCAACCCGTTGTCCCCCTTGACCGTCGCCAGGTAGGCGCCGCCGCTCAGTGCGGCGTAGAGCAGTGCGTTCGCCTCGATGTTCTCGCCGCCCTGCCCGGCGCGCGCCCAGTCCTGGGTGGCGGTCACGGCGAGCAGGTTGTTGGTGTCGATCTTGTTGACGATGAACTGCATGCCGCGGGTGTAGTTGGACCACACCGAGTCGAGCCAGGCCCGGTCGGCGGAGTAGGTGTAGTACAGGGACGTCCCGAGCAGGGTCCACGTGTGGTAGGTGTCCGAGCCCTTGAGGTTGAACACCGGGCCGGACCAGGGGATCTCCCCGCTGGCGTCCTGCGCGCCGTACATGGTGGACAGTGCGTTGCGGGTCGCTTCCAGTTCGTTCGTCGACGCGTAGGCGGTCGGGACCGAGATGCCGAGGTCACCCGGCCAGACGGTCCGGTCGCGTTTCGCGCCGTCCACGAGCACGGAGTTGCCCACGCCGACCACGGCGCTGTTGTCCCATTCGGACGCCGGCGGCGGCCACGCTCTGCCCTGGTTGCTCGCGATGATGTTGGTCTGCACGGTGTAGGCACCCGCGTACCAGATCCGGTTGAGCAGGTTGTCGCTGGAGTAGAAGTAGTTCGCGTAGGCGGCGGGGTTCGCCTTGCCCGGTGCGGGCGTGAAGCTGAGTGACACACCGGTGAGATCCACCCATCCCGCGGTGTTCAGGAAGATCGTCAGATACCGGAACCCGCCACGCAGCCTCGCCGCCGGCATGACGTAGGTGCCGTTCGTCGGGGCGTCTCCGTAGATCGCGCCATCGGCGTTGCCGCCGCTGCTGGCGTCACTCGTCCGTCCGATGTAGAGGGACGACTCGGTGAACGCGAGTCCGACCCGCTGACCGCTACTACTGGTGGCGCCGAACGAGAGTGTCGCGATACCGCCGACCTCCTTGCCGAAGTCCACCGTGATCGACGAGTTCGTCCCGGAAAGTCGGGTCGCCTGCCCGGACAGCACGTTCTGCGGGCTCGTCACCGATCCGGAGGTGCCCTGGACGGCGACCGGCCGCACGGTCCGGGAGGTCGGCGACAGGTTCAACGCCTCGATCGCGCCGGGCGGCGCCGCCACGGCGGCCAGGGCCGCGGGCACCGGATGGCTGTCCGTTCGGGCTTGCGCGGGTGCCGTCGCCAGAACTACCAGAAGTAAGGCACTCACCAGGCTGGTTGTCCGCATTGACTACCTCCTGTGATTAGAACGTTTCAATTCGTGGTGCGCGGATGCGACCGCAGGCATGCGAGGGCAGTGGAGAACTCGGGACCTCCCGGTGCAGGGTGGGCGGTCCGACGGGCGTGAGAGCGCTCTCACGCAGGCTAGGGGCAGGTCCGCTCGACGTCAACGCTCTTCGCGGCCGCCTGGACCGGATCGTCCACGCAGGAGCGACGCCGGCGTCCCCACTCGCCGAGACGCTGCCCGCAGCATGGTGTTACGAACAGGCAACTGTTGGTAACGTTGGCGTGTGTTGGGGACTGACCCGCTCGCGGCGTTCCCCGCTCCTGACCACGGGCGGGCGGATCGTGCCGAGTTGCGGGCCCTCGTCGACGGTGCCCGGGCCGGCAGGGGCGCCGCCGTGCTTCTCGTCGGCGAGCCGGGCTCCGGGAAGAGCACTCTGCTGGGCTTGTTGGCGAGTGCCGCGAGCGGTTTCACCGTGCTGTCCAGCCGGGCGGTCGAAGCGGAGTCGGACCTCCCGCTCAGTGGCGTGAGAAGACTCCTGCTTCCCCTCGGGGAGGATCTCGACCTGGCGGACGTGGACGCGCTGTGCGGACCCCTGGTGGAGGCCCTGACCAGACGGGCGCCCGTGCTGTTGCGGGTCGACGACGCGCACTGGCTGGACGCGCGGTCCAAGGCGGTGCTGGCCTTCCTCGCCGGCCGCGTCGGTGGTACGGGCGTGCTCCTGGCCGTGGCCGGCCGCCACGTCGCGGCCGAGCCGCTGGCCCACGAGCTGGCGGTGCGCGTCGTCGACGGCCTCGACCTGGACGAGTGCCGGGCACTGCTCGACACGCATGCCAGGCACCTCGTCGCCCCCGTGGTCGCCGAGCAGCTCGCGGCCGGCACCGGAGGCAACCCGGAGGCGCTGCTCGGTCTCGCCCGCGGTCTCACGGCCGGGCAGCTCTGCGGCGCGGAACCGCTGCCTCGGCCGTTGCCCCTGTACGGCCGGCTCGCCGGGCTGTGGTCCCGCCAGGTCCACGCCCTGCCCCAGGACTGCCGGCGTCTGCTGCTGCTCGCGGCCGCCGAGGACGACCTGGACCCGAGTGTTCTCGCGGACGCGGCCGCGATCGTCGACACCGGACTGGCGGCGATTACGCCCGCCGAGGCCGCGGGGATCGCTCTGCTTAGCGACTCCGCGATCGTGTTCCGGCACCCGGTCGCGCGGTCGGCCTGCTACCACAGCGCGGATCTGGCGTCCCGCCGCGCCGTCCACCGTGCGCTGGCGGAAGTCCTGGTGCGCCACCGTGTCCGGCACCAGGTCCACGCCATGACGGGCGCGGACCAGCGAGTGCTCACCGAACTGGCGGAGGCGGTGGTCACCGCGCGCCGCCACGACGGGCTCGAGGAAGCCGCCGTGACCATGGCCAGGCTGGCCGAGCTCACCACCGACGCCGCGGTGGCGGCGCGGCGGTACACGACGGCCGCGCAGGACGCGTGGCTCGCCGGCTGGCCCGTGGCGGCCCTGGCCATGGTGGCACGGGCCTCGGTACCGACCGCGGAGCAGCCGGTTCTGGCTGGTCGACGGGAGTTCCTGCGCGGCGTCGTCGGCGTGCAGCAGGGCACCGTGCTGGACGCGTACGAACGGCTGCTCACCGCCGCGAACCGGCTGCGGGACGAGCGGCCGGACGAGTCGTTGCGGGCGCTGCTCGCCGCCGGCCGCGCCGCCGTGTACGCCGGCGACCCGCGCCGCCTCGCCGAAGCGGCGCGCCGCGCGGGCGACCTGCCGCCGACCGCCACCGGCCGCATGTCAGCGGCGGAGTGGACGCTGGCCGTGAAGTACCTGACCGGCAACGCCGCCGCGCTGGGTGGCCGCACCCCGGACAGCATCGTCCTGCTCCGCTCGGTCACCGCCGCGGCCGAGCACACCGACGATCCCGCGTTGCTGATCTGCGCGAGCAACGGCGCCCTGCACATCGGTGACGCCCCGACGGCGCACGCGCTGGCCGACCGGGCGGCGGCGATCGCGGCGGCACGCGGTGCGCACACGCTGGTCGCGCAGGCACTGGAAAGCCAGCTGTACTCGGAAGGTTGGGGCGGTCGACGGCCGTCCACCGAGACGAACGTGCGCCGAGGGCTGCTGCTCGCCCGCCGGACCGGCCAGGACAACGTCGTCTGCCACCTCACCGCCTACTCGTCGGTGTTCGCGGCGATCAACGGTGACGAGCAGACGTGTCTCACGCGGAGCCGGCAGGCGCTGGACTACGCCCGCGAACACGGCCTGGGCCTGGGCGCGTCCATGGCGACCTGCGCCGTGGGACTGCTGGACGTGACGCACGGTCGGTGGGAGCAGGCGGAGGCGCGCCTGTACCGGCTCCTGCACGCGGGACCCGGCCGTGGCCATCCCAGCATCGCCCTGGTGTGCATCCCGCCGTACGTCCTCGCCTGTGTCCGAAGTGGCAACCTCACCCACGCACGGACCACGGCCGCGGTGTTCCGGCGCTGGGCCGAGCGGGTCGGCCAGGACTGGGCGTTGGCGCTGGCCGCGCGGTGCCGGGCGCTGCTCGCCGAGACCGGCGACGAGGCCCTGGCCCACTTCGAGCAGGCACTGCGCCACCACAACAGCACCGACCACGACTTCGAGCACGCCCACACCCTGTTCCTGTACGCCCAGCACCTGCGCAGGCTCCGCCGGCCCAGGGACGCCCGCCGGTACCTGGAGCTGGCCGTGGAGATGTTCGGCCAGCTCGCCGCCGACGTGTGGGAGGAGCGGGCCCGCGCCGAGCTGCGCGCCGCCGGCCAGCAGGTGCCGCCGGGACCGCCGGACCGGGACCACGAGCTGACGCCCCAACAGGAACGGATCGTCGAGTACGTGCTCGACGGCGCCACCAACCGGGAGATCGCCACCCGCATGTCGGTGAGCCCGCGCACCGTCGAGTACCACCTGCGCAACATCTTCACCAAGATCGGGGTCCGGTCCCGCACCGAGCTGGTCGCCCGCCGCGCGGCACGGACATAGCGCGGACGGGCCCCCGCCATTTCGGCCGAGGCCCGTCACATGGGGGAACCGTTCAGACCCTGCCGGCGGCGAAGGTGGCGGCCTGGTCGGCGTTGCGCCCGTAGGTCAGGTGGGCCGTCACGTCGACGCCGTTGCCGCACACCGGGTCACCCTGGGCGCAGAGGTCCAGCGTCCGGCTCGCGTACGTGCCCGTCACGCTCTTGCCGATCGCCCGGATCGGGTTGCCGAACAACAGGATCGCGGCCACCCTCGGCTGGATCGACGCCGGGATCTGCGCGACGATCGGGCCGCCGACAGCGGCGCCCTGGCTGCTGATCCCGATGGAGTTGTCGACCACGTTGGCACCCTGCGAGTAGCCGACCAGGATGAAGCGCTGGTTCGGGCACGACGCGGCCTGGCTGGTGACGTGGTTGACCAGGTCGGCGTTGCCGAGCGAGGCCGACCCGGCGGAGATGTCCGCGGGGTAGTTCACCGCGTAGGCGCTCAGCGACCGCCCGGTGATCTTGCCGCGCAGAGCCGAGTACACCGGATCGCCGACGATGATGCCCAGGACGCCGGGCTCACCGGTGCCGCGGGCGGAGACGACGTTGATGTCGGTGCACGAGGCCGCGGCGGCCGGTGCCGCGGCGACGGCCACGCCGGCACCGGCGACGAAGGTGGCGACGACGACCGCCTTGGCCACGATCCCGCGGAGTCTGGATGGGAGAACGCGCACGTTACTGCCTTTCGTTGCAGGGATGGACAGCAGTTCCCGCCGCGCGCGACACGTCCGGCTCGAGAGGCACCCGGCGGGCGCTCACCGGACGGTGGAAGCCCCGGCGCGGACCGCGTCGGCACTTCCTCGTGCGCTTGGCCAGTGCGGACAGCATGCGTCGGCCGGGCGGCTGTGGTCATCGGTGCAATCACCAGTGCGTCGGTCCCCAGGGGGTCCTCGCCTGCCCTGGTGTCGAGCGCGCCGACGCTGCTGAGGGTGTTGGCTGTGCGGGTCAGCGCTCCTCAGCGGTCGCCAGCGACAGCAGGTAACGATGTCCGGGGCGGCCGGCCAGGAGGACCTCCTCGCCCGTCGGGACGAACCCGACGCGGCGCAACACTGCCCGGGACCCGGCGTTGTCGGCTGCCGCGGACGCCCGCAGGCCCCGCAGCCCGTAGTCGCGCGCGGCCGTCGCGCACACCTGGCGCACGGCGGCAGTGGCCAGTCCCCGGCCCGCCGCCTTCTCCGCGACCCGGAACCCCAGCTCGGCGCGGCCGTCGGCCACGTCGACCAGGTTCACCCGGCCCAACACCGCACCGTGGTCGCCGACGATCACGTGAAAATGGCACACACCGGCCTCCTGCTCCGCGAGCAGGCCGCGGAACCGCCGCTGGAACTCCGCGAAGTAGTCGTCACCACGGTCGGACACCGACGCCGCGAAGTAGGCGCGGTTCTCCCGCTCGAACACGAGCACGGCAGCGGCGTGGTCGAGCCGAAGTCGTTCGATCCTGGGCACCGCGGCACGATACGCAACACGCCGCGCTGTCATCCCGCGCTGTCGTCGGCCACCGAGGCGTTCGAGGTCCGGTCCAACGGCTCCCGGGCCTGCTTGTCGTCGGGTGTGCCATGGCGTGTAGTGAGGTGTACCGAGCACGGAGCAGCCGTTCCGGCTCCGATGTTCGACTCCGGGAGAAGACGTGCAGCCTGAACTTGCGAACAGTCGTCCGCACCATCCCGTCGTCATGGCGCACTGGGCGAAGCGTCGCGCCGATCTCCAGCTGCGCATCGCCGACGCCATCACCGCGTTCGCCGGTTCCATGCCGTTCGTCTACATCCATGCCGTGCTGTTCGCGGTCTGGATGTTGTTCATCGAGTCGAACCCGTGGCCGACGCTGACCCTGATCGTGTCCCTCGAGGCGATCTTCCTGTCCACGTTCGTCATGATCGGCCAGAACCGCCAGGCCGCGTTCCAACAGGCCAAGGCCGATCACGACTTCACCGAACAGGAGCAGGAACTCAAGACCAACACGGAACTGACCCGGGCGATCCACGTCCTCACCACCGAACTGCACCGGCGCCTGATCGACGAAGCCGACCGGTGACGGACGGGCAGGGGCGAGGGCGCGCTCCGGTGATCCAGTCCGAGAACGGGGCTCGGCTCCCGCCGAGCGCGCGTACGGTGGGGTGGCCCCTGCGCAAGGTTTTCGCCGAGACGTCAAACCCCTCCCGCAGATAGCAGCTACGGGGTGACCCGCGCCGGGCGGTACGAGTTGTTCTGGAACAACGACCGCGACGAAGGCGGACAACGGTGGACCAACGGCGTCGTGGCTCGGGGCAGGGTGGGAGCGTCGGACTGCTGGGGCGGGGTGCGGAATGCGCTCTTCTGGACGGGGTGATCGCCGCGCTGCGAGCCGGTGAAAGCCGCGTGCTCGTGGTGCGGGGTGCGCCCGGGGTCGGGAAGTCGGCGCTCCTGCGCTATGCGGAAGGCTCGGCGACCGGCATGCGGGTGGTGCGCGCCGCGGGGTCCGAGTCCGAGATGGAGCTGGCCTTCGCCGCGCTGCACCAGCTGTGTTCCCCCTTGCTTGACCGGGTGGAAGGTCTTCCGGGCGCGCAACGTGACGCGCTGGAGACGGTGTTCCGGCTGCGGGCGGGAACCTCGCCCGATCACTTCCTGGTCGGGCTGGCGGTGCTGAGCCTGCTGGCGGGCGTCTCGGCGGAGGGACCGCTGCTCTGCGTGGTCGACGACGCCCAGTGGTTGGACCGGGCCTCGGCGCAGGTTCTCGGCTTCGTCGCCAGGCGGCTGCTGGCGGAGTCGATCGTTCTGCTCCTGGGCGCCCGGCTGCCGAACCCGGAGCTGCGCGGGCTCCCGGAGCTGGAGGTCACCGGGCTTTCCGACGCCGACGCACACGCCCTGCTGAGCTCCGTCACCTACGCCCGGCTCGATCAGCACATCCGCGATCGGATCGTGGCGGAGACCAGGGGCAATCCGCTCGCTCTGCTCGAGCTGCCCCGTGGGCTGACGGTGACGCAGATGGCCGGCGGGCTCGGTCTGCTGGACGCCGACACGCTGCCCGGCCGGATCGAGGAGAGCTTCCTGCACCGGATCCGGGAGCTGCCCGCGCAGACCCGGCTGATGCTGCTGGTCGCCGCCGCCGAGCCGGTCGGCGACCCGGTGCTGGTGCGACGTGCCGCCGAGCGGCTCGATGTCACGCCCGCGGCGGCACTCGCGGGCGGCACGGACGGACTGCTGACGATCGACGAGCGCGTGACGTTCCGGCATCCGCTCGTGCGGTCGGCCGTCTACCGGGCGGCGGAGCCGGGGGATCGCCGGGCGGTCCACCTGGCGCTGGCGGATGTCACCGACCCCCGGGACGCACCGGACCGGCGTGCCTGGCACCTCGCGTCCGCCACCGTCGGCCCGGACGACGCCGTCGCCGCCGAACTCGAACGGTCCACCCTCCGCGCCCAGGCACGCGGCGGGATGGCCGTGGCAGCCGCCTTCCTCCAGCGCTCCGCCGCCTTGACCGCCGACCCTTCGCCGCGCGCCGACCGGATGCTGGCGGCCGCGGAGGCGAGCCTGCAGGCCGGCGAGCTCGACGACGTGCGCCGGCTGGTGAGCGCCGTCAGCGCCGGCCCACTCGACGGGTGCCAGGACGGCCGGGCCGGCGTGCTGCGCGGTCAGGTCGCGTTCGCCTCCGGCGGCGGGGCCGACGCGGTCACCCTGCTGCTCGACGCCGCCGGTCAGCTCGCACCCTCGAACCTGCGGCTCGCGCGCGAGACCTACCTGACCGCGTGGGGGATGGCCGTCAGCATCGCCGACCAGGGCACCCTCCTGGCGGTTTCGCGTGCCGTCCACACGCTCCCGTCGCCGGACAGCCCCGGTCCGCTGGAGCTGCTCCTCGACGGCTTCGCCCTCCTCGTCACGGATGGCCGGGCGGCCGCGGCGGCGACGCTGCGGCAGGCCGCGGCGGTCCTCACCGACCTTCCCGCGGCGGATGTGCTGCGCTGGGGGTGGATCGCGACGGGCGCGAGCGCCGCCATCTGGGACGACGAAGGCATGCGCACGATCTACGCGCGGCAGGTCCGGCTCGTGCGCGATGCCGCCGCGCTCCGGGAACTGCCGTACCACCTGTCGACGTGGGGCTACGCCCTGTCCTCGGTGGGTGACTTCGAGGGCGCGGCCGCGGCCATCGCGGAGGGCGAGGCCGTCGCCGCCGCGACCGGCAACCCGGTGCCGCCGTACTCCGCGCTGCGGCTGCTGTCCTTGCGGGGCCGGGAAGCCGAGACCACGGCACTGATCGCCGCCACGCTGCGAGGATCGGCCGCCGCCGGTTTCGGCATGGGCATCACGGCCGCGAACTGGGCGGCCGCCGTCCTCTACAACGGCCTCGCCCGCTACCCGGAGGCGATGCGCGCCAGCCAGGCCACCGCGCACCTCGCGGAGCCCTGGCTGTCCACCTGGCTGCTGCCCGAGATGGTCGAGGCGGCCACTCGCGTCGGCGAGACCGACCTCGCGCGCGACGCCCTTGAGCGACTCATCGAGGCGACACAGCCGTTCAGCACCGACTTCGCCGCCGGCATCGAGGCGCGCACCCGGGCGTTGGTCGGCACCGGGCGGGGCGCCGACGACCTCTACCACGAGGCCGTCGAGCGGTTGGGCCGGACGCGGCTGCGTCCCGAGCTGGCACGCGCTCACCTGCTCTACGGCGAGTGGCTGCGCCGGGAGCGCCGGCGCGTCGAGGCGCGGGACCACCTGCGCACGGCGCACGAGATGTTCACCCTGATCGGGATGGAGGCGTTCGCCGAGCGCGCCCGCCGTGAGCTTCTCGCGACGGGTGAGACCGTCCGCAAGCGGACGGTCGCGGCCTCCTCGGGTGCCGCGCTGACGGCGCAGGAGCGGCAGATCGCGTTGCTCGTGCGGGACGGTCTGTCCAATCCCGAAGCCGGCACCCGGCTCTTCCTGAGCCCGCGGACGGTCGAGTGGCATCTGCGCAGCATCTTCGTCAAGCTGGGGATCAGCTCCCGCAGACAGCTGCGGGACGCCCTGCCCCGGGGGGAGTACGAGTCCGCACCGGGGTAGGCGCGCCGGTCCCGTACTCCAGGGTGTTTCCCTGATGCGACCTCCCGGCCGCTCGCGCGAGTCTCGTTCCGTCGGAGTCGTACGAGCCGCAGGAGGCGCACGCCGTGGACATGAAGCTCGAAGTCGTCGTGGTGCCGGTCTCGGACGTCGACCGCGCCAAGAACTTCTACACGGCGCTGGGTTGGCGGCTCGACGCCGACGTCGCCCCCGACGAGAACTTCCGGGTGGTGCAGGTGACCCCGCCCGGCTCGCCGGCGTCGGTCATCTTCGGCACGTCGGTCACGTCCCAGGCGCCGGGCTCGGCCCAGGGGCTGTACCTGATCGTCGACGACATCGATGCCGCGCACGAGGAGTTGAAGCGGCTGGGCGCCGACCCGGGCGAGGTGTTCCACGACGCCGGCGGCATCTTCCACCACGCCGGGACCGACGCGCGGGTACCCGGTCCGGATCCGGAGCGCGGCAGCTACCGCTCGTTCCTGTCGTTCAGCGACCCGGACGGCAACGGCTGGGTGCTGCAGGAGATCACCACCCGGCTCCCGGGACGGCTGGACCCCTCGGTCACCGCGTTCAGCTCGACGGCCGACCTCGCGGCCGCGCTGCGCCGCGCCGCGGCCGCACACGGCGAGCACGAAGCGCGTACCGGCGCCGAGGACCCCGACTGGCCGGACTGGTACGCCGACTACCTGGTACGCGAACAGGCCGGAACCGAACTGCCGACGTGAGCACCCACTGACACCGAGGGACGACGCAGCCATGGCCGACCAGCCGCTGGACGGAGCCGTCGCGCTCATCACCGGCGCCAGCAGCGGTATCGGCGCCGCGACCGCACGCCGGCTCGCCTGCGAGGGTGCGGCGGTCGCCCTGGTCGCGCGTCGCCGCGACCGCCTGGACCAGGTCGTGGGCGACATCGCGGCCACGGGCGGCCGCGCGGTCGCCCTGGCGGCCGACCTCACCGACCCGGAACGCGCCCGCGGCGCGGTCCAGGACACGGTGGACTGGTTCGGGCGCCTCGACGTCCTGGTCAACAACGCCGGGGTCATGCTGCTCAACTCGGCGCTGCACACCACCGTCGAGGAGTGGGACCGGATGATCTCGCTCAACGTGGCGGCGCTGCTGCACGTCACGCACGCCGCCGTCCCGTACCTGATCGACGCCGCGGCGACCTCCCGCCGGCAGGTGGCGGACCTGGTGAACATCGGCTCGACCGCCGGACGGGCCGCCCGGCCGGGCAGCAGCGTCTACAACCTGACCAAGTTCGGCCTGAACGGCTTCGCCGAATCGCTCCGCCAGGAACTGCTCGGCGAACGGGTCCGGGTCAGCGTGGTGGCGCCCGGCACCGTGGACACCGAACTGGTGGACCACCTCGGTGACGCGGCCCGCGACGCGGCCCGCCGCCAGGTCGACGGCATCGAACCACTGCGAGCGGAAGACATCGCGGACGCGATCGCCTACGTCGTCACCCGGGAGCGGCGGGTCGCCGTCAACGAGATGCTGATCCGCGCAGGCAACCAGACGTGGTAGCACGAGCTGGGCGACGACTGCGACGTCATCGCCACCGGCGCGTCACCGGTGCACCGCTGTACCTACCCGACGGCGGCGATACCGACACGACGCACGGTGTGCTGAACGACGACGTCGAAGCACCGGTCCCGCTCGCCCGAGACCTCCTGGCCAGGCCGGCGCGAGAACGCCAGCCAGCCACCGCGCGGTCACCCGGTCAGAGGTGGTCGGCGTCGACGACAGCGCGGGCGAAGCCGTGTGGGTCTTCCTGGGGCACGTTGTGGCCGACGTCGAGGACGCGGTGGTCGTACCTGCCGGTGAACTTGGCGCGGTAGGCCGAGCCGTTGCCCGCGGGGGTGAACGGGTCGTACCTGCCGTCGATCGTGATCGTGGGCACGGCGATGGTCGGGGCTGACTGCAGCCGTCGCTCCAGGGCGGCGTATTCGGGTTCGGCCGGTGCCAGGCCGAGGCGCCACCGGTAGTTGCCGATGACGATCGGGACGAAGTCCGGGTTGGTGAAGGCCGCCGCGGTGTCGTCGTAGGTCTCGGTGGGGAAGGTCCAGGTCGGGGAGTTGAACCGCCACACGAACTGGCCGAGTTCGTAGCGGTTCTCGGTGAGTCCGAGGACGCCCCGCTCGGTGGTGAAGTAGTACTGGTACCACCAGGCGTTCTCCGCCGCGGGGGGCAGCGGGTTCCTGTTGGCGGCCAGGTTGGTGATGAGGTAGCCGGTCACCGAGACCAGGGCCCTGCAGCGGTGCGGCCAGAGGGCGGCGATGATGTCGCCGGTGCGGGATCCCCAGTCGTAGCCGGCCAGGACGGCCTCGCGGATCCCCAGCGCGTCCATCAGGGCGAGGATGTCGAGCGCGAACGCGGCCTGGTCGACGTCGCGGGGCGTGTGCGGGGACAGGAACGTCGTCGTACCGAAGCCGCGGAAGTACGGGACGATCACCCGGTAGCCCTCGGCCGCCAGCAACGGCGCGACGTCGACGTAGCTGTGGATGTCGTAGGGGAAGCCGTGCAGGAGAACCACCGGGCGGCCGTCGGCCGGACCGGCCTCGACGTAGCCGACGCTCAGCACCCCGGCCCTGACCTGCTTCACCGGACCGAACACCGCGTGATCCGCACCCGCGTCGGCAGGCTTGCCCGGGCGTGCGGTCGTGGCCGCACCGGCCGGCGCGGGCTCGTTGCCCAGCAGGCCCAGTGGGGTGGCGGCGACGGCGCCCGCCGCGATCCTGAGGAACCCGCGCCGACCCCGGTCGATCCCGCCGGGCAGCTTGCCGTTGTCCATCGATGACGCTCCTTCGCCGGACAGGTCACGCGACCGTCTCGGCCTACGGTCGCGCGCGCGGGAGGTCTCTCGCACCCGTCAACCTCCCTGGTCCGGGCCGCCGGGTGGCGCGCGCGAGGACCAGGGACTTCCACCGGCGCGAAGCGGCCGGTCGACGGGCGACCGTGACCGGTAGCAGCCGTTGGACCGGCCCCAGGTGCGAGCCGTCGCTCACGGCCGAGACAAGGAGTTCCGATGGGTACGAGCGAAAATACCGGTCGCCGTCTGTTCCTGGGGCTCGCCGCCGGTGCCGTCGTCACCACGCAGCTCGGGATGTCCGGGCGGGCGCAGGCGGCGGCAAGCACCCCGGCCGCCGTCCCGGAGAAGATCACCGGCGTCCGGCCCTTCCGCATCAGGGTCCCGCAACGGCAGCTCGACGATCTTCGGCAGCGGCTGAGGATGACGCGATGGCCGGACAGGGAGACGGTCGGCGACCGCTCGCAGGGCGCCCAGCTGGCGAAGGTCCGCCCACTGGTCGAGTACTGGGGTCGTGGCTACGACTGGCGCACGGTCGAGGCGCGGCTCAACACCCTGCCGCAGTTCGTCACCGAGCTGGACGGGCTGGACATCCAGTTCGCCCACATCCCTTCGCCGCACCCCGGCGCCCTGCCACTGCTCATGACGCACGGCTGGCCCGGCTCGATCGTCGAACTGCTGAAGGTCATCGAACCGCTCACCAACCCGACCGCGCACGGCGGCCGCGCCGAGGACGCCTTCCACCTCGTCCTCCCGACGATCCCGGGCTACGGCTTCTCGGGCAACCCGACGTCGACCGGGTGGAACCCGGCCCGCATCGCCCGCGCCTTCCACCAGCTCATGCTGCGCCTCGGGTACCCGCGGTACGTGTCCCAGGGCGGTGACTGGGGCGCGATCATCTCCGAGGTGCTCGCGGTCCAGAACCCCGCCGGGCTCCTCGGCATCCACGTCAACATGCCCGGGACCGTGCCGCCGGCCGTCATCCGGCAGCTGCGCAACTTCGACCCCGCGCCCCCGACGCTGTCCCAACGGGAGAAGGTCGCCTACGACCGGTTGCTGCACTTCTACCGTGACGGCTTCGGCTACGCCGCGATGATGAACCAGAGCCCGCAGACCATCGGCTACGCCCTCGCGGACTCGCCCGTCGCGATGGCGGCGTACTACTACGACAAGATCGCCGAGTGGACCGACAGCGGCGGCGAGCCCGAGAAGGTGCTCTCGTACGACGAGATGCTCGACGCCATCTCCCTGTACTGGCTGACCAACACCGGCGCGTCCTCGTCCAGGTCCTACTGGGAAGGCGCCCAGGCCGGCGGCGGCCCGTTCGACGCCGTGGACATCCCGGCCGTCCCGGTCGCCGTCACGGTGTTCCCGGCCGAGATCTACCGCGCCCCACGGAGTTGGGGTGAGCAGACCTTCGGCAACCTCATCTACTGGAACGAGGTCGACCGGGGCGGCCACTTCGCCGCCTGGGAGCAGCCACAGATCCTCGCCAGGGAAATCCGCTCGGCGTTCCGGTCGCTGCGCGCCTGAGGTTGGCGGTATGCCCACCCCACGATCACCACGTCGCGCCGGAGCCCGGAACGAAGCACACCGCGCGGGATGCCAGCCGTTTCGCCGCGGCAGCGGTGCGGACAAAGGGGGCGGTTGGCTCTGGTTGTCCGCGCCGGGATCGGGGAGACTGGGAGCGTGAGGAATCGCGCTCTGATGATCGTCGGCGTCGTGGCCGTGCTGCTCGGTGGTGTCTGGGCGTTGCAGGGGAGTGGTGTCCTCGGCGGGAGCGCCATGTCGGGCTCGTCGATGTGGCTCGTCATCGGGGTGGCGGTGGTGGTCGTGGGTGCGTTGATGGTCGTGTTGGGTGTGCGGGGCGCGCGCAGGCGAACCTGAGAACGATGACGTCCTCGTCGGGTCGGCGGCGTAGGCCGCCCAGCCGCGGGTGAACGGTTCCGGCTGGCATGCCCCCGCCAGCCGACGGTGGATACTCCCCGGAGCGCGACGAGGCCCGGTTGACGTGGCCGCCTCCAGGTCGTCTCGTGTAGTCAGGTGCCCGCATCCGGTGACGCCATCACCCGGCGTCTGGTCCAGCAGAACTAGAACAGGTTACAGTTGTGGCCCGGGTGGTGGATCGAGGAGCGGGGTATGGCCAAGAGGGTGCCGCGTGCCAGTGAGGCCGACTACGTGGTGGTCGGGTCGGGCAGCTCGGGAGCCGCGATCGCGGGCCGGCTGGCCGAGTCGGGCGCGAGTGTGATCGTGCTCGAGGCCGGTAAGTCCGACGAGCGGCTGCTGGTCACGAAGCCCGGGATGATCGGTCCGCTGCATTCGGTGCCCCAGCTGAAGAAGCTCGTCGACTGGGGCTACTACTCCGTGCCGCAGAAGCACCTCCTGGGCCGTGCGATGCCGGTGCCGCGCGGGAAGGTGGTCGGCGGCTCCAGCTCCGTGAACGGCATGGTCTACGTCCGGGGCAACCGCGCCAACTACGACTCCTGGGCCGCCGAGGGCAACGTGGGCTGGGACGCGGACAGCGTGAACGCCGCGTACAAGCGGATGGAGGACTTCGAGGACGGGGAGAACGCGTTCCGCGGCGCGGGCGGACCGATCCAGGTCACGCGCAACAAGATCCCGCAGGAGGGGTCGCTGCAGTTCCTCCAGGCCACCGCCGACACGATCGGCTGCGCGGTCCTCGACGACTACAACGCCGAGTCGCAGGAGGGCGTCAGCCGGATGCAGCAGAACGCCGCCGGCGGCCTGCGCTACAGCGCCGCACGCGGCTACCTCCACCGCCTCGCGTTCCCGACGCTGGAGTTGCAGTCCGAGGTGCTGGTGACCAGCGTGGTCATCGAGCACGGCCGTGCCGTCGGCGTCAAGGTCACCGACGCCGACGGCACCCGGCGGACC
>NZ_JBJMIE010000297.1:0-14700 GCF_045807065.1 Actinophytocola sp.
GGCCCCCGAATCGAGCCTAGGCGCGAGTACCGATAGTTCGAGCCGGTCGACCCGCGTCAACGGACCGTTCGCCCACGCAGCACCCGAACGAGAGTCCGGGCGGCCTCCGGCCCCCCGGAATCCAGCCTAGCGCCGGCCACCGACTTTTCTGGATGGTCGGCGGGCACAGACGGACCGTTCGCTCGGTTGTCGCCTGATCGAGGATGCGGCTGGCCTCCGGCCCCCCGAAATCCAGCCTACTGGTGGCCACCGACAGTTTCCACGGTCGCGGAGGCGCCTGTGGACAGCTCGGCGTCAGCGCCGCCAGGTTGTCGGTGCCTCGCCGTATGGTGGATTCGGGGGCCGGAGGCCAGCGGCGTCACCTGTCGCCCGGGTCACGTGTGGTCGAGGTTCGTTGTCTCCGTTCGGCCTGCTCGTGCCGCGCGGGTGAGGAAGTCAGCGATCACCGTCAGTTCCTCTTCCGTGTAGTCGGCGCACAGGTCGTCCAGGGCCTGGTTCATGCCGCTGTACAGGGCGAAGACCTCGGCGATCCGTTCGCGTCGCATCTGTAGTACGACGCTGCGTCGGTCCTCCGGGGCGCGTTCGCGGGTCAGCCAGCCGCCCTTCTCGAGGCGGTCCAGCACGCCCGTCATCGTCGCGGGGTGTAGGCCGGCCTCGCGGGCCAGTGCCGACGGGCCCAGGGGGCCCTGCCGCGCGATCAGCTCCATCAGGTCGAGGTCGCCGTCGCGTAGTTCCAGCCGGCCGCCGATCCGGCGGTTGAGCAGCGTCAACTCCGTCCGCAACCCGCGCAACGCGTCCTTGACCGTGTTGACGAGCCGCCGCCGCGCTCGTCCATGTGCTACGTTCGTCATATAGTACGAATTCCGTATCGTATGTGGTCCGTAGAAGAATATAACCCGGGAGGTCACGTGAAGCTCGCCGTCTTCGGAGCAACCGGTGGGGTCGGCACCCAGTTGGTCAAACTCGCACTCGAGCAGGGACACACGGTGACGGCCGTGGTGCGCAACCCGGCCAAGTTCACGCTGCCGAACCACGAAGCCTTACACCTGGTCACGGTTCCCGACCTGGCCGACACCGGACGTGTCCAGGCCGCCGTCTCCGGTAGCGACGCGGCGCTCTCCGGCGTCGGGCCGAGCACGAGCAAGGACGTCACGGCCGCGTCCGTCCCCACCCGGCACATCCTCACCGCGCTGAAGGGTGCCGGCATCGAGCGGTTCGTCGCGGTCAGCGCCGCGCCGGTCGGTCCCGTCCCCGAGGACGACAGCTTCCTCAACAAGCGCGTCGTCTACACGATGACCCGCCGGTTCTTCGCCGGCATCTACGGTGACCTCGCCGTCATGGAGGAGGACATCGCGGCCAGCGGTCTCAGGTGGACGGTCGTCCGCCCGCCGAAGCTCACCGACAAGGCGATCCGCGACTACCGGACCGTGATCGGGGGCAACGTGCCGGGCGGGATGTTCGCCTCCCGCGCCGAGGTCGCCGACGCCATGCTCAAGCTGCTCACCGACGACCGCGCGGTCAACCAGGCGGTCGGCGTCGCCCGTTAGCCGCCTGCCCGAAGAGGCAGCCGCTGCCGCACCTTCTGCCGTCCGCGCGAGGCGGGTGGACACCAGGCCCGGGGGGCACCCTGAGGTCGTGGTTCGCCGTTTTCCCACCGTCGTCGCCGTCGTCCTCGCCGGCGCGCTGACGGCGTGCGGGGGACCCAACCCGGCGACCCACTTCTGCGACGACTACGGCAAGGCGGTCGGCAAGCTCTACACCGCCGCCGCCAACTACGCGGCCGCGCCCGCCGAGTTCGCCGCCATCGCCGACGAGACCATGGCCGACCTGTCCCGGCTGCGCGCACCCGACGAGGAGCTCGGCAGGGCTCTCGACTCCGCCCGCTTCGCGCTCACGGTGTTCAGCGAGGACGCGACACTCGCGGACTTCCTCGCCCGCACCGACTACGCGCAGGACGACGTCGTGAAGGAGTGTGCCGAGCACGGGGTCGAGCTCAAACCCGCCGAAGGGTAGCCAGCGCGCGCTCGGTCTCCCAGAACGCCCGCAGCGACACGATCAACCCGTCCTCGTTCACCCGGTACACGAACACGCCCTCGGTGTCCACAACGGACCCACCGGGCAGGAACGCCGAGATGGTCCCGATGTTCGCGACCTCGTGGCCCGCGGCGAAGGAGTCGCGGATGGCGAACTCGAACCGCTCCGCGTTCGCGATCGCCAGGTCCCAGAACGCGGCGATCGCGGCGCGGCCGCGGTGGCCGTCGCCGGTCGGGTCGAACATGGACTTGCCGACCGGGTCCTCGACGACCGCGTCCTCGGCGAACAACGCCAGCCACTCATCCTTGGCGCCGCGGCTCACCGCGTCCATCGAACGGCGTGACGCCGTGCGTGCCGGGTGCGTGGTCTCGGGACCACTCCACGTGATCGCGGTCATAGCTTCCCCATGATCTCGTCAGCGAACCGCTTCATGCCGTCCTTCTTCGCCTGCACCGGCGCGTCGAAGCCGACGCCGTAGAACATCCACGGCACCACGATCGCGTCCGTCACACCGACCTCGGCCTGCTGCCGGTAGCCGTCCAGGCCGAACCGGTCCACGCACACCGCCTGGATCTCGAACGGGCCCGACCGGTCGTACTCGGCGCGCAGCTTGCGGAGCTGGTCGATGACGTCGCGCAGCTCGTCGAACTTGATCATCGCGGAGGTCCAGCCGTCGCCGACCCGCGCCGCGCGGCGCAGTGCCGCCTCGGTGTGGCCGCCGACGTAGAACGGCACCGGTTCGCTCGGTTCCGGGCTCATCCGCAGCTTGTCGAAGTCGTAGTACTTCCCGTGGTACTCGACCATCCCGCCGCCGAGGATGAGCTTCAGGATGTCGATCGCCTCGTCCGCGCGGGCGCCCCGGTGGTCGAACTCGCCGCCGCACCAGCGGGTCTCCTCCGGCGACCACCCCAGTCCCACGCCGAGGCCGAACCGGTTGCCGGTCAGCACCGCGGTCGAGCCGACCTGCCTGGCCAGCAACACGGGATTGCGCGGGTTCAGCTTCAGAACCTGCGTGTAGAAGCGGATCCGGGACGTCACCGCGCCCATCGACGCGGCGGCCACGAACGGGTCGACCCAGGGTGTGGTCTCGTCCCAGAAGCGGTCACCGTCCTGTGTGTACGGATACTTCGCGGACACCTCTTCTGAGTAGAAGAGGGAGTCCGGCAACGCGATCGACGAGTACCCGCACTCCTCGGCCGTCCTCGCCAGCTCGCCGAGCTGGTCGAGTGGGCTCAGTGCGACCCCGACGGTGAACCGCAGTGCCTGTTGACCCGCTCCGCTCATGGCTTCTCCGCTCCGACCACCCACATCGAGAAGTACTGTGAACCGCCGCCGTACGCGTGCCCGACCGCGATGCGTGCGCCGTCGACCTGGTGCTCACCCGCGCGTCCCATGACCTGCATCGCCGCCTCGCCGAACCGCAGCATCCCCGACGCGCCGATGGGGTTGGACGACAGCACGCCGCCGGACGGGTTGATGGGCAGCCGACCACCCAGCTCGGTCTCGCCTGCCTCCGTGAGCTTCCAGCCCTGGCCCTCCTCGGTGAAGCCGAGGTTCTCCAGCCACATCGGCTCGAACCACGAGAACGGCACGTACAGTTCCGCGGTGTCCACTTGCGACAGCGGGTCGGTGATGCCCGCTTCCCGCCACAGCGCGGCGGCCGCGTCCTTGCCGGCCTGCGGGTTGACCTGGTCCCGCCCGGCGAACGTCGTCGGCTCGGTGCGCATGGCGGTCGCGTGGATCCAGGCCGCGGTCTTCCCGCGCGCGGCGTTCTCGTCACCGAGCACGACCGCGCACGCGCCGTCGGAGGACGGGCACGTCTCGTCGTAGCGGATCGGGTCCCACAGCATGGCCGACGCCTGCACGGACTCCAGCGTGATGTCCGCCTGTTTGAGGTGCGCGTACTCGTTCTTGGCCCCGTTGCGCCGATCCTTGACCGCGACGAGCGCGCCGATGTGGGACGGCGCGCCGGAGCGGCGGATGTAGGACCGGACGTGCGGCGCGAAGTACCCGCCAGCACCGGCGCCCACCGGCATGTGGAAGGGAATGCCGATCGACAGCGCCCACATCGCGTTGGACTCGGACTGCTTCTCGAACGCCACGGCCAGCACCCGGGAGTGCTCGCCGCCGTGGACGAGGCTCGCCGCGACGTTGGCCGTCGAACCGCCGACCGAACCCGCGGTGTGCACGCGCAACAGCGGTTTCCCCGTGGCGCCGATGGCATCCGCGAGCATCAGCTCGGGCATCATGACGCCCTCGAAGAGATCCGGCGCCTTGCCGAGCACGACCGCGTCGATGTCGTCGAACGTGAGCTCGGCGTCCGCGAGCGCACGGTCGATCGCCTCTCGGCACAGCCCACCGATGGTCACGTCGAGCCGCTTGCTGCGGTGGTGGGTCTGGCCGACGCCGAGGACCGCGGCGCGTTTCTTCCCGGAGCTTGCGGAGCGAACAATCGGCGCTGTGGCCATCAGTCTGCCTCCAGTACGCACACGAGGTTCTGCTGGAGTGCCGGCCCGGCGGTGGCGTGCGCGATGGCACGCCCGCCGGACTCGAGTCTGGTGGCGGCCTCACCGATGCGGGCGAGGCCGGCCGCGAACATGGGGTTGCCGGCGAGCGGGCCGCCGGACGGGTTGATGACCACCTCGTCGCCGAGCCCGAGTGCCTGCCGCAGCAGGATTTCCTGGTGCGTGAAGGGTGCGTGTAGCTCGGCGAGCGTGACGCCGTCGACATCGGCGGCCTTCGCCGCGGCCACTGTGGAGGGTGAGCTCGTGAGGTCCCGCGCCCCGAGCTGCGCCGACTCGACGCGGTGCTGGATGCTCGCGACGCGGGCCGGCCGCTCGCAGAGGTCCTTCGCCCGTTCGGTCCTCGCGAGCACCACGACGGCGGCCCCGTCCGTGACCGGTGCGCAGTCGTGCTTGCGCAGGGGATCGGCGACGTAGGGGCGTTGGAGCAGGTCGTCCGTGGTGACCTGCTCGTGGATCTGGGCGTTGGGGTTGGCGGCCCGGCTGCGCACGGCGACGTTGGCCATGTCCCGTTCGGTCCAGAGCCCGGCTTCGAGCCCGAGTCTGGCCTGCAGCCCGGCGATGCTGATCGCGTCCGGCCACAGTGGACCAACGGTGTAGGGGTCGAGCTGGAGTGCGAGCACCCGGCGCAGCTGCCCGGCCGAGGACTTGCCGAACCCGTAGACGAGCGCGGTGTCGACCTCGCCGGTCCGGATCTTCACCCAGGCCTCGTAGAACGCCCAGGCGGCGTCGGCCTCCACGTGTGACTCGTGGATCGGCGGGAACGCCCCGATGGCGTCGACGGCTGCGATGAACGAGAACGCGCGACCCGCCAGGTAGTCGGACGAGCCCGAGCACCAGAACCCGATGTCCTTCTTGGACAGTCCGGTCCGGCCGAGTGCTTCGCGCAGGATGGGCACGAGCATCTCGACGCCGTTGGTGGTGCCGTGGGTCTCGCGCACGTTGGGTGCCTGCGCGAAGGAGACGATCGAGACGTCGGTGCTCATAGGTGCCCCGCGTAGCTGTCGTACGGCGCGTCCGGTTCGCCGGTGGGCTGGAAGTGGTCGATGTTCTCGAGCGTGGTGCCCCACTGGTCGCGTGGTTTCCAGACGGCCTCGACGCGCATGCCCATGCGCACCTCCTCGGCGGCGCAGCCGAGCACCAGGTGGAGGAAGGCGATGTCGGCGCCGTCGAGGAGGATGTAGGCGGCCACGTAAGGAGGTTTGATCCGCTGCCCGAGGAAGGGCACGTTGACGATGCAGAACGTGGTGACGATGCCCCGGTCCGGAAGTTCGATCTCCTCCTCGGTCGGCACGCCGTCGGTGGGGCAGGCGCCCCGCGGCGGGATGTAGACCTTGTCGCAGGCCGGGCAGCGCTGGCCGAGCAGCCTGCCTTCCGCCAGTGCGCGGAGGTAGAGACTCTCCTCGGGGGACGCCGAATGCATGTAGTGCAGGCGCACCGGCGTGGTGATCATGCTGATGTCCTCGGCCGGCCGCGGCTCGACCTCGGGCGCGTCCGGGGCGAAGCACTCGATGTCCCGGATCCCGTTCCCGGCGGTGTCGGCCCAGCGCGCCCGGACCCGCATGCCGGTGTGCACGTCACTCGCGTCGACCGCGTGGAGCATGGGCGTGTCGGCCCCGTCGAGCAGGACGAACGCCCACGCGAAGGGACGCTCGAGTGGTTGCCCGGCAAGGGGGTTCGGCTGCCAGCACCACGTGGTGACGGTGCCGGTGTGCGCGACCTCGACCATGTCGGTGAGCGGCGCACTGGTGACGGGGTCGTACTCGGGAGGGGGCACGTGCACGCGGCCGTCGCTGCCACGCACCCCGAGAATCCGCCGCTGAGCAAGCCCGGTGACGAACCGACTCAACGTCGGCCCAAGCGACCGGGTGTAGTCGAACGCGATATCCAGCGGCGCGGACAGCGGTGCCTGGGTCACATCCAGAGTGAAACACGTTCTACTTTGCTCGGCAAGTGCCCCTGCTCAGTCGACCCACATCACCTCCAGCACGTCCACGCGCTGTTGCTCCTCCAAGATCAGGATTGTGAGCAGGGCTTGTCCGGAGTCGCCGAACGTGAGCTGGCGGACGGCGCCGTCGGGATTGTTCTCATTGATCGGCGCGCTGTGCCATGGGGTGAGTTCGAGCATTGCCATGACCTCGGCAAGCTGCTTGGGAAGTGCAGGGGGTAGCGCCGGATCTGCTCCCTGGCTTCGGGAGAGACCTCGATCAGGTAGGTCACTGCTTGGAGCCCGAGTTCACCCTTCAGTTCGTTCCATGGCACCGAGCCGAGTTCCGGCTCGCCCGTACTGAGGATGCGCTCTGCGCGGGCCAGCAACTCGCGGTAGCCGTCGTGGCCGAGATAGTTCGTCGTCGTCGCGCGTCGTCGCCAGCTGTCGAGGACGCGAAACACGCCCGTCAGGTCCTGCGATTCAGCGGCCTCTGTCAGGGCCTTCCGCCACTGCCTGTCGAAGTCCGGCTGCTCTTCCGGAACCAGCGCCGCCCTGACCTCCTTGGGTGAGGCATCCTTGAAGTTCCTCGGCCGGGGCGGCTCGACGGCGTCGATTGTCATACGTGCAGGATACATGTCCACACCGTACTTGACCTGCGCGAAATCGACCTTGTATCGAACGGGTGATCTGTTCGGGTGTGGAACCCGTTCTACGATGCGGGCATGAAGCTTGGACTGCAGCTCGGGTACTGGGGTGCCGCCATGCCGCCCAACGCGGCCGAGATCGTCGTGGCCGCGGACGAGGTTGGGTACGACGCCGTGTTCACGGCCGAGTCGTGGGGGTCGGACGTGTTCACGCCGTTGGCGTGGTGGGGGTCGGCGACGCGGAACGTGCGGCTCGGGACGGCCGTCGCGCAGTTGTCCGCCAGGACGCCGACCGCCGCGGCGATGGCCGCGCTCACCCTCGACCACCTGTCCGGTGGGCGGGCGATCCTCGGGCTCGGGGTGTCCGGGCCGCAGGTCGTCGAGGGGTGGTACGGCGCGCCGTTCGGCCGGCCGCTCGCCCGGACGCGCGAGTATGTCGGCATCGTCCGGCAGGTGCTCGCCCGTGAGGCGCCCGTCGCCAACGCCGGGCCGCACTACCCGCTGCCCTACACCGGGCCGGGCGCGGACGGCCTCGGGAAGCCGCTCAAGCCGATCACCCACCCGCTGCGGAAGGACCTGCCGATCTGGCTCGGCGCCGAGGGGCCCAAGAACGTCGCCCTCGCCGCGGAGATCGCCGACGGGTGGCTCGCGGTCTACTACTCCGACAAGCTCGCCGAGCAGTACAACTCCTGGCTCGACGACGGTTTCGCCAAACCGGGGGCGCGGCGGTCGCGGGCCGACTTCGAGGTCGCCGCCAGCGTCACCGTCACGGTCACCGACGACCGGGCCGCCGAGTTCGACAAGCACCGGCCGATCATCGCGCTCTACGCGGGCGGGATGGGGGCCGAGCAGAAGAACTTCCACGCGGACCTGTTCCGCCGCATGGGGTACGCCGACGTCGTTGACGAGGTCACCGCGCTCTTCCGCGCCGGGCGCAAGGCCGAGGCAGCCGCCGCCGTGCCGGACGAGCTGGTCTCCGACGTCGCGATCATCGGCAGTCCGGAGCAGGTGCGGGCGCAGGTCAAGCAGTGGGCGGACCGGGGTGTGACCATGCTGATGGTCAGCCCGCGGACCGTCGAGGAGGTGCGGGCCGTCGCCGCGGTCCTTGCCGACAACTGAAACACGTTCTAGATTGAGTCCGTGGCCTCCATCGGACTCTGGAACATCGCCCGTGAGCAGCCTGACCTGACCGCCGTGGTCGACCCCGACGGCCGGCAGGTGACCTATGCCGAGCTGGCCGCCGCGGCCGACCGCTACGGCCGCGGCTTCCAGGCCATGGGGCTCGAGCCCGGCGATGCCGTGGTGTTGTTGCTGCCCAACGGGATCGACCTCGTCTCCGTCTACTTCGGCGCGTTCCAGACCGGGCTGTACGTGGTGATGGCCAACTGGCACCTGGTCGGCGCGGAGGTCGCGTACCTCATCGAGGACAGCGGCGCCAAGGCGTTCATCGCGCACGAGCGGTTCGGCGAGACCGCCGCGGACGCGTTGGCGCGCACGGGAGTCCGGGGCTTCGCGGTCGGGGACGTGCCGGGGTTCACGCCGCTCTCCGAGCTGGGCAGGGGCGAGAGCGGGCGGCCGGACGTGCGGACCGCGGGGTCGCCGATGCTGTACACGTCCGGGACCACCGGGCGACCCAAGGGTGTGCGGCGCCCGCTGACCGGGCAGGATCCGGATGAGGTGCCGGCGCAGGCCAGCTGGTTCTTCGGCATCTTCGGGCTGGTACCGTTCGACGATCACGTGCACATCTGCGGTTCGCCGCTGTACCACACGGCTGTGCTGAACTTCGTCGCCAACTCGATCCAGCTGGGGCACAAGACCGTGTTGATGGATCGGTGGAAGCCGGAGGAGATGCTGCGGCTCATCGAGAAACACCGGGTGACGCACAGCCACATGGTGCCCACGCAGTTCCACCGGTTGCTCGAGCTCCCCGTCGAGGTTCGGGAGAAGTACGACGTCTCCTCGCTGCGGTGCATGATCCACGGGGCCGCGCCGTGCCCGGACGAGGTCAAGCGGCAGATGCTCGACTGGTGGGGGCCGGTGGTCGTCGAGTACTACGCGGCGACCGAGGGCGGCGGTACGACGATCATGGCGGACGAATGGCTGCGCAAGCCCGGTTCGGTGGGACGCGCGTGGCCGAACTCCGTGGTGAAGGTGCTGGACGAGAACGGCGAGGAGGTCCCGCCGGGCACGACGGGCCTCGTGTACATGCGGATGGGAACGTCGTCGTTCGAGTACCACAAGGACGCGACGAAGACCAGGGCCGCACGGGTTGGCGATCTGTTCACCCTGGGGGACATCGGTTTCCTCGACGAGGACGGCTACCTCTTCCTGTGCGACCGCAAGGCCGACATGATCATCTCCGGCGGGGTGAACATCTATCCCGCGGAGATCGAGAACGTGTTGGTGGTGCACCCGAAGGTCGCCGACGTCGCGGTGTTCGGGGTGCCGAACCCCGACTGGGGCGAGGAGATCAAGGCGGTCGTGCGACCGGCCGACGGGGCTTCGCCGGGCGACGAACTGACCGCCGAACTGCTCGCGTTCGCGAGCGAGCGGCTGGCGAAGTTCAAGCTACCCAAGTCGATCGACTACGTCGACGAGCTGCCACGCGACCCGAACGGCAAGCTGTACAAGCGAAAGCTCCGCGACCCCTACTGGGCCGGCCGCGAACGCGCGATCTGATCAGCTGTCGGCTCTGCCGCGGCGAGGTGCTCCGGATCTGTTGCCCACCAAGGGGAATCGTCAGTCGAGGCCGCGGTCAGGAACTCGCGACGAGTAGCGAGCCCAAGATGTCGGTGGCGATGTGCCCTTTCCCGCCGCAAGTCGATCAAGCGGGCAACCCGACCCGTAGCGGACACACAGCACCGAGTTGAGATGGCCCACGGCCTCAGGGTTGTTCGGTGAGCGTTTCCGGCCGAGGGGCTCGCCTGATCTGCCGGCTCGCCGTCGATGCCGTCGCGACGATTGCCAGCAGCGTCGCCAGGGCCGCGAAGGTCGGCACCGCGCCCAGGGTTTCCAGGGATATGCCGCCGAGGAGGGCGCCCACGGGGCGGGTGCCCCAGCCGATCATCCGGGAGAAGCCGCCGACGCGGCCCTGGAGGCGGTCGGGGGTCAGGGCGTAGCGGTAGGCGGTGTTGGTGGTGTTGAAGATCGGGCCCATCAGGGCGCCGACCGTGTAGACCGCGCCCAGCACGAACACGGTCGGGGCGAGGGCCAACGCCACCATTTGCACGACCCACCACCACAGGGCGCCGAGCATGACCACGTTCGGGGCGACGAGGCGCTGCACCGACGGGGCCACCAGGGCGCCGGCGATCGCGCCCACGCCGAACAGGCCGAGGAGAACACCGACAGCGGTCGAGGACGCGCCGAGGTCGGTGGCGCGCACGATGATGGTCAGGCCGAGTGCGCTGAAGGCCAGGTTGCCGGCCGACGCGATCGCCACGAGGGCGCGGAGGAGGTGCTGGCGCCACAGCCAGCGGACGCCCTCGGAGATCTCCGCCAGCAGGTGGCGACGCTGCGGCGCCCGCTCCTCCTCCAGGGGCCGCCGGATCGGGGCGACCAGGGCGAAGCCCACCACGTACGACACCGCGTCGACGGCGAACGGCACCGCGTGGCCCAGTCCGAAGAGGAAGCCGCCCAGGGGCTGGCCGGCCAGATCGGCGCCCTGGTCGCGGGCCTGGTTCTGGGCGATCGCCGTGGGCAGCTGGGGTTGTGGCACCACGTGCGGTAGGGCGGCGGTCTCGGCGAGCAGGAAGAACACGAACAGCGTCCCCTCGACGAAAGCCACGACCACGAGGTGACCGATCGTGATCCGCCCGAGCACGAGGGCCACCGCGACGGATGCCAGGGCCACGGCCCGACCGGCGTCGGCGGCGAGCATGACCCTCTTGCGGGACCAGCGGTCGACCAGGGCACCCGCCGGCAGGAACCAGATCAGGAACGGCGCCGCCTGCGCGGACGCCACCAGGCCGGCCCGCGCCGGCGAGCCGGTGACGGCCAGCACGAGCAGCGGGTACGCCAGGCCGCTGATCCGGGTGCCGAGCGTCGATACGACCTGGCCCGTCCACAGGAGGAGGAAATCGCGGTTTCGCCAGAGGGGTACCGGCATCGAGCCAGTCTGGCAACCACCCGGACGCGGGGCACAAAAGGCTCGCTGAAGGTCGTGCCGTAGGGGAGCCGTTCCCATCGACCCGGGGAAGATCGAGCGATTCCGGCTCCTCGGCGCCATGCGGATCCACACCAGCGGCGCGGAACGCTGACCTTTCGGTGCCCGAGCTGGCCCGGCTCAGCGCCGGAGCATGCCGGTCACGGTCAGTTCGACCTCACCGGCCCTGGAAGTCGGGCGGGCGCTTCTCCGCGAAGGCCTTCGGGCCCTCCTTGGCGTCCGCGCTGCGGAACACCGACATGCCGTTCCGCGCGTCGATCTCGAAGGCCTCGTTCTCCGGCATTCCCTCCGTCTCGCGGATCGTGCGGAGCATCGCCTGTACGGCCAGCGGGCCGTTCGCCGCGATGGTGTGGGCCAGTTCGAGTGCCTTCGGCAGTGCCTCGCCGTCCGGGACCACGTGACCGATCAGGCCCATCCGCAGCGCTTCGGGTGCGCGTAGGTGCCTGCCCGTGAGCAGGATGTCCGCTGCCAGGGTGTACGGGATCTGCCTCGGTAGCCGGACCGCCGAGCCGCCCAGGGGGTACAGGCCCCACCGAGCCTCGGAGACGCCGAAGCGGGCGCTTTCGCCCGCCACGCGGATGTCCGTCGCCTGGAGGATCTCCGTGCCGCCGGCTATGGCCGGGCCCTCCACGGCCGCGATCAGCGGCTTGGTCAGGCGGCGGCCCTTCAGCAGTGGCTCGATCCTCGCCGCGTCGAAGGACGTGTCGCCCGGGTGGCTGGTCGTCATGGCCTTCAGGTCCGCGCCCGCGCAGAACGCGCCGCCCGCGCCCGTCAGTACGCAGCAGCGGATGGTCGGGTCCTCGTCGACCCGGTCCCACGCCTCCAGCATGATCTTGAGCATCTCGCCGGACAGCGCGTTGCGTGCCTCCGGGCGGTTCATCGTCACGACCAGGACGTGCTCGTCCCGCTCGACAAGGCAGTCGGCCATCGGAAGACACCTCCACGAGAAGGATTGCGGTAAACGATAACACGTTCTAGTTTGGTCACGTGGCCCTCAACATCGCGGACCTCTTCGAGCATGCCGTCGACGCCTTTCCGGAACGAGACGCGATCGCGTGCGGCGACCGCGCGGCGACCTTCGCCGAACTGGAGGAGCGTGCCAACCAACTAGCCCACCACCTGGCCGAACACGGTGTCGGCAAGGGTGACCACGTCGGGTTCTACAGCCGCAACAACCTCGAGACGGTCGAGACGCTGCTCGCCGCGTACAAGCTGCGTGCGACACCCGTCAACGTGAACTACCGGTACGTCGAGAACGAGTTGCGATACCTTTTCGACAACGCCGACCTGGTCGCGCTCGTGCACGAACGGCGGTACTCCGACAAGGTGGCCGCGGTGCTGCCGGACACCCCGCGACTGCGCCACACGCTGGTCATCGAGGACGGGACCGACCTCCCGTCGGACAGCGTCGAGTACGAGTCGGCGCTGGCGTCCCAGTCGACCGGGCGTGACTTCGAGGAACGCAGCGCCGACGACCTCTACATCCTGTTCACCGGCGGCACCACCGGGTTCCCCAAGGGCGTCATGTGGCGGCACGAGGACGTGTGGCGCACGCTCGGCGGCGGCATCGACTTCTACACCGGTCAGTACCTGGCGGACGAGTGGGCGCAGGTCCAGAAGGGCCGCGAGTCCACCGGCCTGACCCGGCTGCCGTGCGCGCCGCTGATCCACGGGGCCGCGCAGTGGGCGACGTTGCCCTCGCTGTTCTGCGGCGAGAAGGTGGTCCTGCTGCCGCGTTTCGACCCCCACGAGGTGTGGCAGACCGTCGAGCGGCACAAGGTCGCGGTCATGACGGTCGTCGGCGACGCGATGGCGCGGCCGCTGCTCGAGGCACTGCGCGAGGGCGACTACGACACCTCGTCGATCGTCGCGTTCTCCAGTCATGCCGCGTTGTTCTCGCCGTCGGTGAAGGAGCAGTTCCTGGAGGTGCTGCCGAACGCGGTGATCACCGATGCCATCGGCTCGTCGGAGTCCGGGTTCCAGGGCATCGGCGTGATTCTCAAGGGCACCAAGGTCGAGACCAGCCTGCCCCGGGTGAACAGCGGCCCCAGGACCATCGTGATCGGCGACGACAACCAGAAGGTCGCGCCGGGGGAGGTCGGATGGCTCGCGCGTGGCGGGCACGTGCCGCTGGGCTACTACAAGGACCCGGAGAAGACCGCCACGATCTTCCGCGAGGTCGACGGCGAACGGTACGTCGTGGCCGGCGACTACGCGCGGCTCGAGGAGGACGGCACGATCACGTTGCTGGGCCGGGGGAACATCTCGATCAACACCGGTGGGGAGAAGGTGTTCCCCGAGGAGGTCGAGGCGGCGCTCAAGTCCCACGACGACGTGTACGACGCGCTCGTGGTCGGCGTGCCGGACGAGCGGCTCGGACAGCGCGTCGCGGCGCTCGTGCAGCCGTGGGAGGGCCGCGAGATCGACTTCGCGGCACTCGACGCGCACGTGCGGGCGCGGGTGGCGGGGTACAAGACGCCCCGCAGCGTCTGGGTCGTGGACCAGGTCGGTCGCGCGCCGAGCGGAAAAGCCGACTACCCCTGGGCGAAGAAGTACGCAGAGGAGCACGAACCCGTGTGGCAGGCAGCTAATGTCGGTGTCTGAGCGCTTCGGCATCGAGCACCCGATCTTCGGTTTCACGCCGTCGGAGCACGTGGCGGCGGCGATCAGCCGGGCCGGCGGCCTCGGCGTCCTCGGCTGCGTGCGGTTCAACGACGCGGCCGACCTCGAGGCCGCACTGTCCTACATGGACGACAACACCGACGGCAAGCCCTACGGCGTGGACATCGTCATGCCGGCGAAGATGCCGACCGAGGGCACGCCGAAGGACCTGTCGTCGCTCGTTCCCCCGGGACACAAGGAGTTCGTCGAGCGGACACTGTTGAAGCTCGGCGTGCCGCCGCTGTCGGGCGACTCCGGTGCCGGGGTGCTCGGCTGGCTGCACTCCGTGGCCCGGTCCCATGTGGACGTCGCACTGGGACACCGGATCTCGTTGATCGCCAACGCGTTGGGCTCGCCACCCGCCGACGTGATCGAGCGGGCGCACGCCGCCGGAGTACCGGTCGCGGCCCTGGCCGGCACCGCGGCACACGCGCGCCGGCACGTCGAGAACGGCGTGGACATCGTGGTGGCGCAGGGCTACGAGGCCGGTGGCCACACCGGCGAGATCGCGTCGATGGTGCTCATCCCGGAGGTCGTCGACGCGGTCGGGGACCAGGTGCCGGTGCTCGCCGCCGGCGGGATCGGCAGCGGGCGGCAGGTGCTGGCCGCGCACGCGCTGGGTGCGTCCGGCGTGTGGATGGGCTCTTACTGGCTGACCTCCGCCGAGTACCGCCTCGGCGACGGTCCTGTTCAGACGGCCCTGGTGCGCGCCACGTCCAGCGACACCGTCCGGTCGCGGATCTA
>NZ_JBJMIE010000298.1:0-2567 GCF_045807065.1 Actinophytocola sp.
CCACAGTTGTGCGTCACCGGTTCCCGACGAAGTGCAGCGCGGTGGCCACAAAACCGACCACGATCGCGACCACGAAGACGTGATCTGCGTGTCATCGCCCATCGCCTCCCTGCGTGGAGATCCCCACCTCTACCGTGCCCCCACCGGCGGCGGCCGGTCACCCATCGGTCCCGGCCACCCCGGGACCTTGGACACTCGCCACGGCATGGGCCGCGGCGTTACGTGTGTGGTGTGAAGTGATTTTCCTGTCCACATTGGAGAGTGCGAAATGGGCGCCTATCGTGACCGGACGCTGGTCCTGTACGCCAGCAGCGGCGGCTCGACGAAGGATGCGGCCGAGTTCATCGCCGCTCGGTTGCGTGCGCAGGGTGTGCTCGCCGACGTCCGCGGCGTGGACGAGGTGCGCACCCCTGACGGCTACGACGCCGTGGTGCTGGGCAGCGCGGTGCACAACCGATCCCTGCTGCCCGCGGCGGAGCACTTCGTGTTGCGCAATGCCGACACACTGCGGACGATGCCGGTGTGGCTGTTCAGCCTAGGCATCGGCCCCTCGCTGCGCGGTCCCGTCGGCGGCCGCCTGCGTGACGTCGTCCCGCCACGGATCGCCCAGCTGTGCGAGCTGATCGGACCGCGGGACTACCACGCCTTTCCGGGCGTCGTCCCAAGCGCGGGCGCGCCGTTAGTCGCTCGTCTGGTGCTGTGGATCTGCGGTGGCCGCTACGGCGACCTGCGCGACTGGCCGGCGATCGAGGCATGGACCAGGCATATCGCCGAGTACCTGCACGGCGTGGTCGCGGCCTAGGAACGCCGCAGACCTCAGTGATTCTGGCGGCGCAGGGTGGCGGCACCGAGGGCGATCGACAGGCCCAGCCACAGTGCGACCGCGACCTGGGCGACGGCGAGCAGCCCGAACGCGAGCGCGTAGCCGAGCAGCAGGTCCAGTTTCGCCATGGGCATGGTCATCAGTCGTTCGAATGTGTCGGTGGTCCCTTCGCGCAACGGGCTGTCAACGACTCCGCGTGTACTGACCCGGTTCTCGCCCAGCCTGGTCGCGGGACTGTACGACGGTCCTGGTGACTGGGCCGCCATCCCGCGGGTCTTATCCGGCGATGTGCTCGATGATGTCGTCCACGTCCCTGCGGGGTGTGTGGGGGAGCGGCGCGGCGCTGGTCGGGGCCCATCCGACCCGGATGATCAGCTGGGGCACCGCGGTGCCGTCGAGCAGGTCGTCGCGGATCATGCGTCGGGTGTCGGCGATCTCCAGCGGTTGGGACAGTGTGCACGTCGCCAGGCCCAGTTCGGTGGCACCCAGCAGCACGGCGCTCGTCGCTTCACCGGCCCGCAGCCGCGACAGGAGATCGTCGCTGGAGGTGGCGATCGCGAGGTACTCGGTCTGTTGGCCGTACTGCTTGCCAGCGGGTTGGGTGAGGGTGCCGTGCGGGAACGTCCGTGTGTCGGAGTTGGCCTGGAACGCGGTGGGGACGCTGGCGGCGAGCACGCCGTCCCTGGTGCTGTTGCCGCGACCGGTCCACAGCGCCATCTCCGCGGCGTAGCCCGGGTCGGCGGCCTGCACCACGGCGGCCTGGGCGATGGCCCCGGCCAGGTGGAACCGTGCGCCCGGTTCGATGATCGGGAAGCAGAGGGCACCCTCGTGCCGGGCGAGACCGGCGAGGAGCTCAAGGTGGTCGGGCGGCACCGGCCACGACGACATGCGCCTGCGGTCGGTGCGCCGCCGCGAGATCATGGCGGTGAGGGAAACCTCGTGGTCGCTGGGGACGTGCTCGTGGAACTCCACCGCGGCCAGGTGGTCGGGCTCGGTGGGATCGGGTACCCGGCGCACCACGGTCCGCCAGCCGAGCGCGGCGAGCGCGACGCGCAGGTGGTGCAGTGCCGCACCGCAGCTGACGATCAGGTCGCGGCCGTCGGGGTCGGTGGCCGCGAGCAGGCGGTCCCGATCCGCGTACAGGTGTAGCGAGCCGGGGCCGATGGACCAGCGCCACGGCTGGGTGTTGTGCACGGAGGGAGCACACGTGGCCAGCGCGATGGCGGTCCGCAGGGTGTCCTGGTCGGGACCGGGTGTGGTCATGGTGCGTACTCCTCGCATGTCCGCCGTTCGTACTTACCGGGTTCCACGCTCCTCCGCAGCGCTCACGGATATCAGGGACCAAAGAACCTGAATGACGGGGTCGGCGGTCACCCGTCGTGGCCCAGTCAGGGAGAATCCGGTGCGCGGTCGGCCGCCACCAGTGCGACGCGCGCGTTGGCGCGCCACGCCGCTCACGGCCCGTCGTCCTACTAGTCGGCGTCGCGATCACAGGTGGTGGCGGTGTCCTGTCCGGTTTCCGCTCGTCAGCCCTTGGGCGGAGGTGACGCGTGCGGAGACCGCCACGCGGACCGAAAATCCACGACGGTCCTGTACACCGGCGCGCCTGCGGTGCCGGCAGCGCTTTGCCCGCCGGCTGGGGCAGTAAAGACCATCGTCTCTATGACGGCTGCTGCTGGATCCGGACCGGAATCGGCCAGCCCGGCGACCAGGTGTGACAGCATCCCCGTATAGCTGGACTCGC
>NZ_JBJMIE010000299.1:0-9878 GCF_045807065.1 Actinophytocola sp.
GCCCACCGGGTGCCGTTCGGCGTGATAGGTGTCCAGCAGACCGTCGGGCGCCCAGCCCCGGACGGTGGCCGCGAGCTTCCAGCCGAGGTTGACCGCGTCCTGGATACCGGTGCTCATGCCCTGACCACCGACCGGCAGGTGGATGTGCGCCGCGTCGCCGGCGAGCAGCACGCGGCCCTGGCGGTAGACGGCGGCCTGGCGGCTGGCGTCGGTGAAGGAGCTGACCCACTTGACCTCGCCACCCGAGATGTCCTCGCCGGTCACCCGTTGCCATGCCGCGGCGACCTCGGCGAACTCGGGGGTCTCGGTGTGGTTGTCCAGCGACGGGTTGAACTCGCTGAGGATGATGCGGCTCACGCCCTCGCCCACCGGGAAGGTCTGAACCAGGCCACCGGGCAGGCGCTCGCCGAACGGACGCGGACGCACCGAGGAACCGACCACGTCGGCGAGGTGCATGAGCTGGGTCCCGGGCGTGCCGGGGAAATCGATCCCGGCGGCCTTGCGCACCGCGCTGTGCGAGCCGTCCGCGCCGACCAGGAACAGGCCACGCAGCCGTTCCTGTCCACCGTCGGGGATGGTCACGATGGCCGTCACGCCGTTCTCGTCCTGTTCCAGCCCCACGAACGTCCTGCCGCGACGGATCTCGGCGCCCAGTTCCCGGCTCCACTCCTCGAGCACGGCCTCCGTCTGGGACTGCGGGATACCGCGGGCGCCGAAGTTGGAGTCCTCGAGAACGGAGTAGTCGAACGGAATTCCGCCGAAGTGACCCATCGGACTGGTCTCCACCTCGCCGAAACGGGGGACGAGTCCACGCTGCTCGAACGACTCCAGGGCGCGGGTGGTGAAGCCGAGGGCGCGCGACTGGCCGGACGGCTGCTCCAACGCCTCGACGACGACGACGCTCGCCCCGCCAAGGCGTAGCTCTCCTGCCAACATCAGACCGCTGGGGCCGCCCCCGACGACGATGACGTCCGCATCGAACTTCGTCTCCATGTCAGTCGTCTCCTCCTGCGCGTCAGGGCGCGGCGTTGTTGTTGTGGTGCGGTGGAATGGTTCGCCGACGCGGGCCGAGGTCTGCCCGGGGGACCGGGGCCCGCGCGGATAACGGGATGAATCCCGCCGCCCGAAACAAGCGAGGACACGTGCTGTCCCGGGTGTCGATCGGGTGCATCCGTGAGCGCACTCGGAGACTGTCATGCGCGATCAAGGGTGTCAATCGTCGCACTAGTGGGGCTGAAGTAAGAACCTAGAGACGGGTGACCCTCTACTGTGGACAGTTGAGGAGCCGCCGTGGCTCGGCTCCCCACCGTCACGTCTTCCGTTCCAACTCGGACGGATCGACAGAATCAACCCGTTTCCGTTGCGCCAGTTGACAGACAGCGCCGCAATGATGTCGCCGAGAGTGGTGAGCAACCACTGTCCGGGTGAATTGCGTGCCGTAGCACTGTGAAATAAGTCACTTTTCACATTCCTGGCGAGGCTGGGCTCGTTATGTCACGATAACCGCACGTCTTCTCTGCCCAAAATCAGCCAGTCGCGGATTAGCCGCCTTTTCGGTCGACGCAGCCGCTGGTGAAGTCCGGTCAGAGCAGGCGGTGGGATGCTCGGCGCCGAATGCCCGGGGCATCCCGGTGTTCGTCGGAAGCCCCTCGCCACAGGTCGTCCGACATCGCCGCGATCGCGGCGATGTCCGGCCCACCTCGTGTGCTGGCAGCCGATCGACCCGAACCGACTCCGGATCGGACACATCGCGGTCCGGGCGCACGTGTGACTCCCGTCCCGGCGGCGCGACCGCCAACCTCGATCATCGAACAGGGGATATGCCTGTGGCCGTGCCAGTGAAACTCGGCATCGTCTTCTACTCCGCGACCGGAACCGTCACCGAACTCGCCAGAACGATGGCGGACGAGGCCGAAAAGGTCGGCGCCGAGGTGCGCCTGCGCAAGGTCGCCGAACTCGCACCGGACGTCGCGATCGACTCCCAGCCCCAGTGGCGTGCCAACGTGGACGCCTCCGAGGACATCGCCCAGGCCGACATCGACGACGTGCTCTGGGCCGACGCGGTGATCTTCGGCACCCCGACCCGGTTCGGCAACGTTTCCGCCCAGCTCAAGAACTTCCTCGACGGACTGGGACCCGGCTGGCAGCAGGGCAAGCTGCAGGACAAGGTCTACAGCGGGTTCACCGCGAGCAGCACCCAACACGGCGGTCAGGAGACCACGCTGTTGGCGTTGTACAACACGATCCACCACATCGGCGGCATCGTCGTGTCCCCCGGCTACACCGATCCCACCAAGTTCGCGGACGGCAATCCCTACGGCACCAGCCATGTGAGCGCGATGGGCCGCAATCCCGTCGACGACACGGCACGGACGGCCGCGATGGTGCAGGTGCGGCGGGTGATCACGATGGCCGCCGCGCTACGTGACGGTCTGGCCGGCCAGGACTGAGGATTTCACCGGGAGCCCGACGAGACGAGGGACGGGACCGTGACCGGTCCCGTCCCTCGTGCGCGCTGCCGGTCGTCAGTCCTGCCTGCTCGCCCGGATGTCGATGCTGACCGCGACCTTGTCGCCGATCACCGGGGCGAACGGCCCCCGGGTCACACCGAACTCGGTGCAGCTGATTTCGGTGCGGGCGGTGAACGTCGCCGACGGCTGGCCGTCGGCGACGAAACCGGTGGGGGTCAGGCTCAGCGTCACCGGCTTCGTCGCCGCGCGGATCGTGAGATCACCGTCGACCAGGAACTGGTCGCCGTCGGCGCGCACGCCCGTCGAGACGAACGTGATGGTCGGGAACTCGGCGGCGTCCAGGAAGGGCTTCTTCAACAGGTCCGCGTCACGCCGCTTGCTCCTGGTGTTCACCGACGCGGTCCTGATCACCGCGCGTGCCGACGACTCGAGCGGGTCGTCGGTCGTCACGATCGCGCCTTCGAAGTCGTCGAAGGTGCCCCGGGTCCGGAAGACTCCGAGCAGTGCGACCTGGAAGGACACGACGGAGTGGACGCTGTCGATCGCCCAGGTGCCTGCGACGTAACCTGGAATGTTCATCTGGGTGGGCATTTCGCTGAGTACTCCTTGAGCCGGATTGGCAACGGATGAGGCAGATACTGCGGCGGTCAATCCGTCGGGTGTGAGAAGTTCCCGCGTTGTCGATCCTGTCCCGCCGTGTCCATGATGGCACGGACCCGGTGGCGCGTCACGCGACCGTGCCCGGGTAGTGCGTCCAGGTTCGGACTGCCGGGTCGAGGGCGCGGCCTCGCGGCCGGTCACCGGGATTTTCCTTTACGTGGCCAGTATTCACTGGACCGAACTCGTCCACACAGATCACCGCGGGCATCCGGGAGGAGGGCGGTCCGGACCACGGCGAACAACCTCGTGAACACGTGCCGAGGAATCGCAGGCGAAGCCCACCTGCCGTCATCTCCACGTGCTGTTGCCTTGCTTTCGAGGCTGGCTCCGACAGAAGAGGACTCCACAATGCCGCGGCTATGCAAGCCGGCGATGAGCGTGCCGGAACATGTCATCACAGTGGAAGAGACCCTGGAATTCGCCGCCAAGGCGCACGCAGGCAAGCCGCAGCTTCCCCTGGCACTCCGCCTGATCCGCAACACGGGGGTGCTGAAGCGCCACATCGTCCAGCCCATCGAGAAGACTCTCGTCCACCCGGGCTTCGGCGAGCGCAACCGGGTCTACGAGCTCGAGTCGAAGAAGCGCTGTCCGGCGGTGATCGAGCAGGCCCTCGCGAACGCCGATCTCACCGTCCGGGACATCGACGCGATCATCTACGTGTCGTGCACCGGTTTCCTGATGCCGTCGCCGACGGCGTGGCTGATCAACAACATGGGATTCAACTTCGCGACACGTCAGCTGCCCATCGCGCAGCTGGGTTGCGCGGCGGGTGGGGCGGCGATCAACCGGGCGCACGACTTCTGCATCGCCCATCCCGGCAGCAACGTCCTGATCGTGTCCTGCGAGCTGTGCTCGCTGTGCTACCAGCCCTCCGCGGACGACGTCGGCTCGCTGCTGTCCGACGGCCTGTTCGGGGACGCCGTCGCGGCGGCCGTCGTGCGGGGCGTCGGCGGCGTCGGCATCGAGTTGGAGCGCAACGCCTCCTACCTCATCCCGAACACCGAGGACTGGATCTACTACGCCGTGGAGGACACCGGCTTCCACTTCCGACTGGACCGTCGGGTGCCGGGCACGATGCAGCCGCTCGCGCCGGTCCTGCGCGAGCTGGCCAAGGACCACAGCTGGGACGCGAGCAAGCTCGACTTCTACATCATCCACGCGGGCGGCCCGCGCATCCTCGACGACCTCGCCAAGTTCCTCGACGTCGACCGCGAGATGTTCCGGCACAGCGCGGCGACCCTGACCGAGTACGGCAACATCGCCAGCGCCGTCGTGCTCGACGCCGCCCGCAGGTTGTTCGAAGAGGACGCCCCGAGGCCCGGTGCCATGGGCATGATCGCGGGCTTCGGTCCCGGCATCACCGCCGAGATGGCGCTGGGCACCTGGGCCGACGACACGCCGCCGCGGCCTCTCGACTGACGTTTCGCGCGGACCGAAGGAGACAGACGTATGACTGGAATTGTCCTCCCGGCCGGTGCGGGGCGGAGACTGCTCACGAGGGCGCAGGAGGTGACCTTCAAGGCCACCGGCCAGCAGGGGTCCGCCGTCTCGGTCTTCGAGGTGGTCGTGCCTCCCGGCTTCGACGTCGGTGCCCACGTGCACAACAACTCCCAGGAGTTCTTCTACATCCTGGAAGGCGAGCTGGACCTCCTGGCGTTCGAGCCCGTCGACCGCGCCGGTGCGGACTGGTCGGGTTGGGAGTCGCGGGCCGGCGACCGCGTCGTGCGCGCGGGCGAGGGCAGCTGCATGTTCGTGCCCGAGGGCACCCCGCACGCCTTCCGGAACGCGACGGACAAGCTCGCGCGGATGCTGTTCCACAGCTATCCCTCACCCGACCACGAGCAGTACTTCGAGGAGATCGCGCGGATCTGGTCGACCGGTGCCGCGGTCGACCCCGACGCGGTGACGGAGATGCGCAGTCGCTACGACGTCGATCAGATCACGCCGCTGCGGTACGAACCGCCGACGCTGCTGGACTCCGCCTCGACGGTGACCCTGCGGCCCAACGGGAGGGAATGACCACGATGGAGTCGATTCCCCTGGTGCACGCGAGTCTCGGCGAACGAGAACTGGCGGCCGTCGCGGAGGTGTTCGCCTCCGGCTGGCCCGCCGGACAGGGTCCCCAGGGCAAGGCCCTGGAAGCCGAACTGGCGAAGCGGTACGGCGCCGGCGACGCCGTCGCGGTGAGCAACTGCGGCGCCGCACTACACCTGGCCCTGCTCGCGCTCGACGTCGCACCCGGCGACGAGGTGATCGTCGCCGACTTCACGTTTCCCGCGCCCGCCCACGCGGTGCGTCACGTCGGCGCGATCCCCGTCTTCGCCGATGTCCGTGCCGACACCGGCACGATCGACCCGCGGGCCGTGGCCGATCTGGTGACGCCGCGCACCGTCGGCGTGATCGCGGTGGACACGGTAGGTCTGCCCGCCGACTACACGGAACTGCGGGCGATCGCCGACCGGCACGGTCTGTTCCTCATCGAGGACGCGGCCTGTGCGGTCGGCGCGACGTACCAGGGCCAGGACGCCGGCGCGCTCGCCCCGATCGCCTGCCTGTCCTTCCACGGGCGCAAGGGGGCCAGCTGCGGGGAGGGCGGGGCGTTGCTCGCCACCGATCCGAGCATCGGCGCGGACGTGCGGCTGCGTTCTTCCTTCGGCATCGGCAGCATCTTCGACCTGGGGAAGGTCGTCGGTCTGCCCATCCCGGAGTTCACCGAGATCGGCTACAACTACAAGCTGTCCGACATCGCCGCCGCGATCGTGCGGGTACAGCTCCGCCGGGTCGACGAACTCCTGGCGCGCCGCGACACCATCGCCGCGGTCTACAGTGGATTGCTGGCCGACGAGGAGCTGCTGACCGTGCCCCACGTGCCCGCGGATCGCACGCACGCCTGGCAGTCCTACATCGTGACGCTGGACCCGGCAGTGGATCGCTCGGCGGTCGCGACGCGGTTGCGGGCACAGGGGATCGGCTGCGGACACGGCACGTGGGCGACCCACCTCGAGCCCGTGTTCAGGTCGAAGCAGACGTGCCCGGTCTCGGCGGAGTTGTTCCGGCGCGGTCTGGCGATACCCATGCACGCGGAACTCCGCGTGGACCAGGCCGAACGGGTCGTGACCGCGCTGCGTGAGGCGGTCCGGACCAGCGTCACGGCCGTTCGGGGAGGGGCGGCATGAGCGACGACGAGCCGACGCCGGACGGCGTTCTCCGGCTGATCAACGGCTACTGGGCCACCGGCATCATCGGCGCCGCGGTCACCTTCTCGCTGTTCACCCATCTGGAGAACGGCGTGGAGACCGTCGCCAAGCTGGCGGTGGCCGCCGAGATCTCCGAGCGGGGCGCGCAGGCGCTCGTCGACGGCCTCGTCGGTCTGGGTCTGGTCGAGGTGCGCGAGGGCAGGTACCGCAACACCCCGCAGGCTTCCGCCTACCTCGTCGAGGGCAGCCCCACCTACCTCGGCGACCTCGCCAAGCTCAAGCAGCGGCACATGGGCGGCCTGACCACGCTGGCGGAGGTGGTCCGCGAGGGCGGACCGTTGACGGACCCGACGACCGAGGTGGCGGACAACCCGCACTGGGCGCAGGTCGTCCCGGCCATCGCCGCGCAGTCGGTGCCCGCCGCGCGCGTCGCGGTCGACGTGCTGGGCCTCGCCGGCGCGGGCGAACTGTCGATCCTCGACGTGGGCGGGGGTTCCGGGATCTACTCGGCGATCTGGCTGGCCGCCAACCCGGCCGCCCGCTCGACCCAGCTGGACTGGCAGCCGATCAACGAGATCGCCCGCGGGCTGCTGGCCGAACGTGGGCTGTCCGGTCGGTTCACCTGTATCGACGGCGACTTCCACACCGTCGACTTCGGCACCGCCGTATACGACGTCGCGCTGTACTCACACATCGCGCACCAGGAGGCGCCCGCGGACAACATCGCGGTCTTCGTCCGGCTCTGGCGGTCCCTCAAACCCGGTGGTGCCCTGCTGATCTGCGACTACGTCGTCGACGACGACCGGGGAGGGCCGGCCTTCCCCCTGTTGTTCGCCTCGGAGATGCTGCTCAAGAGCAGGCAGGGCGGCACCTGGCGGCGATCGGACTACCGGGACTGGCTGGTGCGGGCCGGCTTCTCGGACATCTCGTTCCACCCCGCGCCGCCGGCCACGCTGGTCGTCGCCCGGTAACCGCAACCTGCTCGCCATTCGTGGATCCGTCGCCCGTACCGGCCGGCCGAAATCCCAGCGTGTCAACGGATTGGGGAACCCATGTCGGAAAACATCGAGCCCGCAGCGCTCTACTCGGTCATCGAGCAATGTGCTCAACTGGTGGAAGTCCCGTGCTCGAGAGACACGGTCTGGCCGATCCTGGCCGCGTACGAGGACACGCTCGCGCACGCCGTCATCGCGTTCCGGGTGGCGACCGGCGAGGCCAACGCGGGAGACTTCGACTGCCGCTTCACCATGCTGCCCAGACAGCTCGACCCGTACGCCGTCGCGCTGTCGGAGAACCTGATCGCCCCGACGGACCACCCCGTCGGGGACCTGTTGCGCGAACTCCACGGTGAGTTCCCGATCGACGGCACCGGTATCGACTTCGGGGTCGTCGGCGGGTTCAAGAAGACCTGGTCGTTCTTCCCGATCGATGATCTGCAGTCGGTGTCCAAACTGGTCGGTCTGCCGTCGATGCCGGAGAGCGTGGCCGGGAACCTGGACTTCTTCACCAGGTACGACCTGGCCGACCGGGTGAGCCTGGTCGGCATCGACTATCCGCACCGTTCGGTCAACCTGTACTTCGGGGCCGCACCCGCCGAGGTGTTCTCCGCCGAGGGGATCACCTCGATCTTCCGGGAGGCCGGACTGGCGCGGCCGAGCGATCGGTTGCTGCGACTGGGTGCCCGGGCGTTCGGCATCTACGCCACCATGAGCTGGGATTCCCCGAAGGTGGAGCGGATCACGATCGCGGCGATGACCTCGGACCCGATGACGTTGCCCGTTCGCATCGAGCCGAAGATCGAGAACCTGGTCAGGAAGTCGCCGTACAGCACCGAGGACCGACAGTTCGTCTACGCGATCACGACGACGCCGACTGGCGAGTACCACAAGCTCCAGTCGTACTTCAAATGGCAGTCCAGGGTGCGCAACGTGCTCCTGGTGTCCCAGGACGGATGACACCGCGCGGCGACGACTCGCGGCGGCACATCGAACACGGTACGAGGAGACAGCAGATGAAGGCATCCACGGTCTACCGATCCGTGCAGAAACGTGGTCTGCACATCGGTTTGCTGCCGGAGATGGCGGCGGCCGTCGACGGGACGACGCAGATCGTCCTCGATCACGATCTGCAGACCCTGCCGGAGCTGGGGCGCAGCCTGACGGTCGCCGGGTACGCCGACGCCGTCGCCGACCTGGCGGCCCGGCTGTGGGCGGCCGGCGTCCGGCCCGATGAGCACGTCGTGATCCACAAGACGGCCAACGCCGACATCTGGATGCTCGCCGCCGCGGCGTCCCGGATCGCGGCGGTACCCGTGTTGCTGTCGCCCGCGCTGGACGCGACGACCGTCGGTGGCCTGTTGAGCCGGTTGGACCGACCGAACCTGCTCACCGACGAGCGCAAGCTCGACGCGCTGGCCGACCTGCCGACGGCGGATCTCACCAAGCGCGTGATCATCGTGGCGGGGGACCGGCCGGGGACCGAGTCCCTCGCGAAGCTCGCCGGATCACCGCCGGTGCAGCCGCGGACCCGGCCGATCGACGAGGCCGCCGTGATCACCCACACCTCCGGAACCACCGGGCTGCCCAAGCTCGTCGTGCACACGCCGCGCACCCAGGGACTGCGGTTGATCCCGCAGTGGCGGCTCCTCAAGCTGATGCGGCACAAGGAGACGGTCGCGATCGCCGTTCCCTTCGTGCACTCGCGGATGGTCGCGGCCATGTCGCTGGCCCTGCTCAAGCAGCTGCCGCTGCTGCTCGTCAACGAGTCGGATCCGGACGTCGTCGCCGAGAACTTCCTCCGGCACCGGCCGGGATTCATCGAGGCGCTGCCCAACGCGCTGATGGACTGGGAGCGGCTGACCACCGACCCGCGGCGGCCGTTCGCCTCGGTGAAGATCTTCAGCAGCACGTTCGACGCGATCCACCCCAGGACGATGAGCCGACTGCTACGGGCGTCCGGGCGTCGGGGTGCGTTCTTCTTCCAGATCTACGGGCAGAGCGAGGTCGGCCCGGCGGTCGGGCGTCCCTACTTCCGCCACTCCGCGCACCGGGTCAACGGGCGCTGCGTCGGCTGGGCGATGCCGCTGGGTGCCGCGAAGGTCCGCGTGGTGAGCCGGAACGGCAGGCGGCCGTCGGCGAAGAACCCCGGTTTCATCGAGGTCGCGTGGGCGGGTCTCGCCAAGACCTACTTCGCCGAGCAGGACCGGTACGACATCAACCGGCACGGCGACTGGTGGCGCACCGGGGACGTGGGTTACCGGACCCGCTGGGGCTGTCTGCACATGCTCGACCGCGAGGTGGACGTGATCAGCGGGGTACGCAGCTCCCTCGAGGTCGAGGACGTCGTGCTCGGCAGGCTGGACGAGCTGAGCGAGCTGGTCGTGGTGCAGGGCCGCAACGCCGAGGCGATCCCGGTGATCTGCACCTTCGACGACCGGCCGCTGGACCGCAACCGCTGGCGCACGGCCGTCGTCGACTTCCCGCAGCTGGCTGACCCGATCCAGCTGCCGCAGGCCGAGATGCCGCGGACCGCGACGCTCAAGGTGCAGCGA
>NZ_JBJMIE010000300.1:0-14267 GCF_045807065.1 Actinophytocola sp.
CGACGTAGTCGAACATCGACAGGTGCTGCACCAGCTCGCACAGGCCGATCCCGCCCGCGTGCGGGCAGACCGGGACGCCGAACTTGGCGGCGAGCAGCAGGATCGCGATGTTCTCGTTCACCCCGCCGACCCGCGCGGCGTCGATCTGCAGCACCGACAGCGCCCCGGCCTGCAGGTACTGCTTGAACATCACGCGGTTCTGGACGTGCTCGCCGGTGGCCACCCGGATCGGCGCGATGGCCTCGGCGATCGCCCGGTGCGCGAGGACGTCGTCCGGTGAGGTCGGCTCCTCGATCCAGTACGGGTCGAAGCGGGCGAGCGCCTGCATCCACTTGACCGCCGGCTCGACGTCCCAGCGCTGGTTGGCGTCGACGGCGATCCTGATGTCGGGTCCGACCGCCTCCCTGGCGAGGCGCATGCGCCGGATGTCGTCGTCGAGGTTGCCGCCGACCTTGAGCTTGAGCATCCCGAAGCCGTCGGCGACGGCCTGCTTGGCGAGGCGGACCATCTTGTCGTCGGAGTAGCCGAGCCAGCCGGGACCGGTGCTGTAGGCGGGGTAGCCGTCGGCCTCGATCTCCGCGATCCGCTCGCGCCGGCCCGGTCTGCGCAGGATCTCCAGGGCCTCCTGCTCGGTGAGCGCGTCGGAGAGGTAGCGGAAGTCGACCTGCGCGACCAGCTCCTCGGGCGTCAGCTCGGACAGGAACTTCCACAGTGGACGGTCGGCGCGCCGGGCGGCGAGGTCCCAGGCGGCGTTGACGACCGCCCCGATCGCCATGTGGACGACGCCCTTCTCCGGGCCGAGCCAGCGCAGCTGCGAGTCGCCGACGAGGTCGAGGTTGAGCGCCGCCAGCTCGGCCGCGGTCTCGGGAGCCCGCCGCCCGACGACCATGTGGCGCAACGCGTGGATGGCGGCGGCCTGGACGTCGTTGCCGCGGCCGATGGTGAAGGCGAGGCCGTAGCCGTCCGGCCCGTCGTCGGTGCGGAGGACGACGTAGGCGGCAGAGTAGTCCGGGTCGGGGTTCATCGCGTCCGAACCGTCGAGCTCCCGCGACGTGGGGAAGCGGATGTCGAGCACGTCCATGCCCGTGATGCGTGCCATCAGCCGCCTTCCCCTCCGTACAACTTCGAACAGACATCCGATGTATACCCGAAGGGGATCGCGGAATCCAGAGGGAGTCCCACCCTGTGGCAAGATTGATCCGATCACGAATATGTAGCTTCCGCGTTTTATCCCGCAGGTCGATCATTGGCGACATGGCGTTGGACAGCAAGACCCGGCAGTTGGTCGACGGGAGGAACTTCGGGGTGGTGGCCACCCTCAACCCCGACGGCTCGCCGCAGACCTCGGTCATCTGGGTGGGCCTCGACGGCGACGCGGTCGTGTTCTCGGCCCGCGCGGACCGGCAGAAGACCCGCAACCTCCGTCGGGACCCCCGCGTGAGCCTCACCGTCATCAACGCGGAGAACCCGTACCAGACGGTCGAGATCCGCGGCACGGCCGAGGTGATCGACGACCCGGAACGGTCGCTGTCGTTCCGGCTCTCCCACAAGTACGCCGGCGAGGACCCACCGCCCGAGCCACCCGAGGTGAAGCGCGTGATCGTCCGCATCACCCCCGAGAAGGTCGTCAGCTTCTCGGCGTGACCGGCTGGTAGTGGTCGAACACGCTCTCCAGGACACCTTCGCCCCTGGTCAGGGCAGGTAGGCGGCGTTCGAGGCGGTGCACGGTGGCCGCCGGGATGTCTCCCTCCACCACGCATGTAGAGCCCACCGGAGTAGTGGTGTGCGGGACCGCCCGCAGGCGGGTCAGCACGGGCAACGCCGTGCCGACCACGTCCTCCGGGACCTCCAGGCGGAACCGGAGCACGGGCTCGTGCACGCGCAACCCCGCCTCGGCCAGGGCCTCGTGGAGCACCAACCGGGTCAGGTCGCGGAAGTGTCCGGCGGTCGTCACCGGGGAGAAGTAGCCGGAGTGGGTCATGGTGACCACGCAGTCGGTCACCTCCCAGCGGCGACCGCATCGCAGCTCCGTCCGCACGGTCTCCTCCACAGCCGTGAAGAACGACAGCGGCAGCGACCCCAGCTCGACCGCCAGGCGGAACTGGACGCCGGAGCCGGCGGGGCCGGGTGCCACGCGGAGGCCGACCGTCGCGGGGTACGGCGCGCTCTCCCTGACCCGCACCGCCGCGCCCTCGCCGACCGGGCGTTCCACGTGGATGGTCGTCGTCTCGCGGAAGGTCACCGCGATGCCGTACTCCTCGCGCAGGGTGGCCTCGATGACCTCCTTCTGCACCTCCCCGTACAGCGACACCGTCAGGCCGTCCTGCCGGCGCAGGTCGATCAGCGGGTCCTGCTCCGCCAGCTGGGTCAGGGCCGCGTGCAGTGCGAGCCGGTCCGCCGGGTCGACCGGGTCGACCGCGGTCCGCAGCGTCGGCGGCGGGAAGGCGTGCCCGTGCCCGTCCCGCGGCGCGCCGACGATGTCCCCCACACGGGCGTCGAGGCCCCACACCTTGGCGATCCGCCCGGCGCCCACCGACTCCGCCGGCACCGGGCCGCCGCCGGCGAAGACGCTGAGCGCGGTGACCCTGCCCTGCGTCAGGCGGTCCCGGACCCGCAGGGTGCCGGCGAACATCCGCACGTAGGCGATCCGCTCCCCCGCCGGCCCGCGCTCGACCTTGAAGACGGCGCCCGACATCGGGCCGTCCACGGCACCCGCGGTGGGCAGGAACGCCGTGATGGCGGCCGTCAGCTCGTCGATGCCGGCGCCGGTGATCGCCGAGCCGGAGAACACGGGGTGGACGGTGCAGTCCCGGGTCCGGGCGACGAGGCGGTCCGGTGCCGGGCGGCCGTCCAGGTACGCGGCGAGTGCCTCGTCGTCGTGTTCGGCCAGCGCCTCGGTGTCGCCCGGCCGGATCACCGGGGCCAGCTTCCGGTTGAGGTCGCGCACCACGCGGTCCGGGTCGGCGCCCCGCCGGTCGGTCTTGTTGACGAAGACCAGTGTGGGGACGTGCAGCCGGCGCAGGGTTCGCATGAGCACGCGGGTCTGCGCCTGCACGCCCTCGACGGCCGAGACGACCAGCACGGCGCCGTCGAGCACACCGAGCACCCGCTCCACCTCGGCGATGAAGTCCGGGTGCCCAGGAGTGTCGATGAGATTGACGGTGACACCGCCGACCACGAACGACACCACGGCCGAACGGATGGTGATGCCGCGCCGCCGCTCCAGCGCCATGGAGTCGGTCTGGGTGGAGCCGTCGTCGACGCTGCCCAGTTCGTCGATGACGCCCGCGGTGTGGAGCAGCCGCTCCGTCAGGCTCGTCTTACCGGCGTCAACATGCGCGAGAATCCCCAGGTTGAGGGTGTGCAATGCGGTTCATGTCCTCTGCGTGGGCAACGGGGGCCAGCTGGTGGATCATGAACACGCGCATGCGCCTTCCCTTCTCGTCGACTGCGATCAGGAAAGCACGCCCGGCAAGCGAATTAACCGACGATGAGGACTTCCAGGTTGCGGGGGCCGTGGACGCCCTCGACGCGGTCCAGCTCGATGTCGCTGGTCGCGGACGGGCCGGAGATGAACGTCAGGGGGCGCGTCGGCTCCAGTCGGGCCAGTGCCTCCGGGACCGTCGCGACGACCTGGTCCGCGTGCACGACGCACAGGTGGTAGTCCGGCAGCAGGGTCAGCGCCCGCCGACCCTGGGCGTACCCGGCGTCGAGCACGATCGTGCCGGTCTGGGCGATGGCCACGGCACAGCCGGTGAGCACGCCGTCCGCCCGGTCGAGGGCGGCGTTCGACAGGGGCGACATCGGGGCGTCCAGCGACCACACCACGTCGCCGACCCGCCACCACGACGGCAGGTCGGCCGGGGCGATCATGACCCGCGCCGCGCGTGCCCGCAGGGACGACTCGATCTCCGCGGCCAGGTCGTCCTCACGCACGCGGCGGACCACCGCGCGGTAGTCCGCGACCTGCTTCTCCAGCAGCGTCAACACGTCGCCGAGGTCACGGGTCCGGTCGTAGTCGCGCGGCACCGTGACCGGACCGGGGCGGTCGGCGAGCGCCTTCCTGATCCGGCCCAGGACCTCCGCGCGTGCGTCACCGGACACGGGTCCTCCGCCACCACGCCGCGAACGACTCCTTCGGGGGCACCGGCAGGTCCCGCGAGTCCGTCCACTTCGAACCCGGCCACGGCAGGCGTCTCACCCGGCCGCGGCGCGCGACCAGCCGCAGCACGGCGGAAAGCCGCTGCGCCAGGTGGAACCTGACCGGCGAGGCCATCACCCACGACGCCGCCGCCATCGCGACCGCCTCCGGTGTGTGCGCGTTCTCGTTCGCCTTGCCACGCAGGTGCACCAGCACCGACGGGATGTCGATGCGCACCGGGCAGACCTCGTAGCACGCGCCGCACAGCGACGACGCGAACGGCAGCGACTTCAGCAGCGCCGCCGTCTCGGGGTCGTCGGTGCCCGCGCCGAGCTGCGGGGTCAGGATCGCGCCGATCGGGCCCGGGTACACCGAGCCGTACGCCTGGCCGCCGGTCCGCTCGTAGACCGGGCACACGTTGAGGCACGCCGAGCAGCGGATGCATCGCAGGGCCTGCCGGCCGACCCGGTCCGCGAGCGTCTTCGTGCGGCCGTTGTCCAGCAGCACCAGGTGGAACTCGCGCGGGCCGTCGCCGGGCGTGACGCCGGTCCACACCGACGTGTACGGGTTCATCCGCTCCGCGGTCGAGGAGCGCGGGAGCAGCTGCAGGAACACCTCGAGGTCGGACCAGGTCGGTACGAGCTTCTCGATGCCCATCACGGTGATCAGCGTCTCGGGCAGCGTCAGGCACATGCGACCGTTGCCCTCGGACTCCACCACCACGACCGATCCGCTGTCCGCCACGGCGAAGTTCGCGCCGGAAACGGCGACCTTCGTGGACAGGAACTTGCGCCGGAGGTGTTTCCGCGCGGCCTCGGCCAGCTCACGGGGCCGGTCGGACAGGTCGGGCGGGGCGCCGGGCATCTCGCGGCGGAAGATGTCCCTGATCTCCGACCGGTTCCGGTGGATCGCGGGCACCAGGATGTGCGACGGGCGGTCGTTCCCGAGCTGCACGATCAGCTCGGCGAGGTCGGTCTCGACGGCGTGCACGCCACCCGCCTCGAGCGCCTCGTTGAGCCCGATCTCGGCGGTGGCCATGGACTTCACCTTGACGACCTCGTCCGCACCCTTCTCGCGGGCGATGCGCAGGACGATCTCGTTGGCCTCGGCCGCGTCCCGTGCCCAGTGCACGACGCCTCCGCGTGCCGTGACCGACGCCTCCAGCTGTTCCAGGTAGACGTCCAGGTTGGACAGCACGTCGTCCTTGATCGCCTCCCCGGCGCGGCGGAGCCGTTCCCAGTCCGGCAGCTCCGCGACCGCCTTGGCCCGCTTGTCGCGGATGGTCGTCGTGGCGTGGGCGAGGTTGCCGCGCAGCTGGACGTCGGCGAGCGCGTCCCGGGCGGCTTTCGGGAAGGTCGGGCTGCCCAGCCACGTCACGGGGTTGCGGTCCATGGCTCCTCCTCCGTGCTCGCCAGGATCTCCGCCAGGTGCACTGCCCGCACCCCGGTGCTCAGCCGGGACAGCCCGCCGCCGATGTGCATGAGGCACGAGTTGTCGCCGGCCGTCACGACCTGCGCGCGGGTCTCGAGCACGTGGGACATCTTGTCGGCGAGCATCGCGGTGGACGTCTCGGCGTTCTTGAGCGCGAACGTGCCGCCGAACCCGCAGCAGGACTCGGCGGCCGACAGCTCGACGAGGTCCAGCCCGCGGACCGCCCTCAACAGCCGTACAGGCTTGTCGCCGACGCCGAGCATCCGCAGGGAGTGGCAGGTCGGGTGGTAGGTGACCCGGTGCGGGAAGTACGCGCCGACGTCGGTCACGCCGAGCACGTCGACCAGGAACTCGGCCAGCTCGTAGGTCCTCCCGGCCATCGGCGCGGCGGACCTGTGCAGGTCCGGGTAGACCTCCCGCACCATCCCGGCGCACGAGCCGGACGGCGCGACGACCGCGTCGTAGGAGTCGAACGCCTTGGCGTGCCGCTTCGCGAGCTTGACCGCGTGTGCCCGGTAGCCGGTGTTGTAGTGCATCTGGCCGCAGCAGGTCTGGGCGAGCGGGAAGTCCACCTCGCACCCGAGCCGCTCCAGCAGCCGGACGACCGCACGTGCGGTGTCCGGGAAGAACGTGTCCGTCAGACACGTGGCGAACAGGGCGACCCGGGTTCCCACTGTGTGTCCTCTGCTGTGTGTCCTCTTAGGCCTTGACGAGCACCTGGCGCTGCCGCCCGAGCCCGTCGATCTCGATCTCCATCACGTCGTCGACGGAAAGGTATGGGAAGCGGCCCGACAGCGCGACCCCCTGCGGTGTGCCGGTGTTCAGCAGGTCACCCGGCTCCAGCACCATGTACTGGCTGATGTCGTGGATCAGGGTGGCCACCGAGAACACCATGTCCGCGGTGGCCGAGTCCTGCCGGACCTCGCCGTTGACCCACGACCGCAGGCCGAGCGCCTGCGGGTCGACCTCGTCGGCCGGCACGAGCCACGGGCCCAGCGGGTTGAACGTCTCGGCGCACTTGCCCTTGGACCACTGGCCACCGGACTGCTCGATCTGCAGCGCCCGCTCCGACACGTCGTTGGACAGCACGTAGCCGGCGACGTGGTCGAGCGCCTCGTCCGGCGACGCCAGGTAGCGGACGCGCCTGCCGATCACGACGCCCAGCTCGACCTCCCAGTCCACCTTCTCCGCCCCGCGCGGCACGAGCACCTCGTCGTACGGACCGACGACAGTGTTCGGATGTTTGAAGAAGATCACCGGCCGCTCCGGCGGCGCGGAACCGGACTCGGCGGCGTGCGCGGCGTAGTTCATGCCGACGCAGACCACGGCCTGCGGCCGGGCGATCGGCGCCCCGATCCGCTCCCCGTCGATCCGCTCGACCGGCAACGCACCCTCAGCCAACGCATCGCGCACCGCGGCGATGCCGCCACCGGCGAGGAAGGCGCCGTCGATGTCACTGGTCAGGCCAGACAGGCCGTACGCACCGTCCTGGTCGTCGAGCACGACCGGCCGCTCGGCGCCGGGGGCGCCCACCCGCATGAACCGCAAAGCCGTCCTTCCGTCCGCCGCAGTAGTGCCTCGCACGTAACCCTATTGCGTTTTGCCAGGAACACACATCCGACGTAAGCCTGATCATAACCTTGACCCGGTCGTGAAGTATGCGCATACATCAGAGGTCTGTACGGCTCATTGGCAGCGCGCTGCTAAAGCTGGCGCGCCATCACGAGTGAGTCGGCGTAGGTGCGTACCTCGGTGAAGCCCATCCGGCGGTAGAAGCCGACCGCGCGCTGGTTGGCCGTGCTCACGCCCAGGTGGACACCCGGCGCACCGGCCGCCGCCAACCCCGCCAGCAACGTGGTCAGCAGGCGGCGGCCGTCGCCCTGGCCCTGGAGGCGGGGTAACAGGTCGATGTGCAGGTGTGCCGGGTACCGCTCGACCACGTCGGGCTCCGCCGGCGACGGGTTGTGGATCAGGCGGACGATCCGGCCGTCCGCCGAGTCGGCCGGGTAGCGCGACAGCGGGTACCTGGCACGCAGCGCCGGCCACCACGAACGCTCGCACTCGGCCTCGAACGCCAGCGTGTCCGGCACACCCAGTACGTACCCCGCGACACCCCGCGCATCCACGCCGACCCACGCGTGCGACGGCGCGAACCGCAGGTATGGGCCGACGTACACCTCGCCCAGCAGCAACGGGTCCCGGTACAGGCCGCTGGCGTCCGCACCGCTGTCCCCCGTCAGCAGGCAGATGTCGTACAGCACCCGCTCCTCGCCCGGCCGGTAGTTCCTGATCTTGGCGCCCACCGGGTCATTATGACCTCGATGTCCATTCACCCACCCAGTGCCGGCAACCGGGCCGCCACCGGCGCCGCGTAGGTCCTGGCCACCTGGCACAGCTCCGTCATCGCGGCGCCACCCTCCGCTACGACCAGTGCCAGCTCGACGTGGGAGTTGCCGTCCGCGTCGCGGTGGCGCAGGTGGAAGATCCTGGTGACACAGGAGAAGTCGCCGTACCCGTTGGGCACGACGTACGCCTCGCGGCCGGACAGCGCCAGCTTCTCGCCCGCACGCGCGCCGTCCAGCCCGTCGCGGTCGAAGATCACCCGCAGGACACCGGCCGGGGACTGCCAGCGGCACGACCAGTCGCCGAAGCCGGGCTGCGGGACCGCATTCGCATACGCCGGCACGGCGGCGAGTTCCGCGGTGGGGATCAGGTCGCACGCCCGGATGTCGGCCAGGGAACGCTGGTCGGGCGCCGCACGGCGCGGGACCTGCCGGTGGTGCGCCAGCACGCTTTCCGCGTGGTCGGCGGCCACGGCGGCGACCACGCAGAAGTCGGTGTCCACGTCGTCGTCGGACCTGGCGGCCACGGTCAGCGCGGCCTGGTCGGCCAGCGTCAGCGTGATCTCGCAGTCGCCGCCGTCCCGCTTCGGCGCGTGCCGCACCACCCGCGACGACTCGGTGGCGCGGCCGGTCGACGCGGCGGCGAACTCGAACTCGACGTCGATCTCGTCGTCGCCGGCCACCGCGATCAGGACGTCGCACCGGTTGAAGCCGCCACGGTTCGCGTCCAGCGTGGCCTGGCCGAACCGGCCGAGCACGGCCGCGTCGGCGACCGCGCACGGGTCGGCGGTGCGCGGGTCGCCGAGCACCGTGCGGGCGGGGCCGTCCGCCTCGCTCTCCCACGGGTGGACGAGGGCGAGCACGATGAGCGCGACGACGGCGACGGCCCCGGCGATGAGCAGCAACGCCGGCGACCGCGTGGGAACACCCGGCCACGCCGGCACCGACTGTCCGGACGCGACCCTGTCGAGCATCTCCTTCGCCTGTGCGGCGGTCGGGCGCGCGGCGGGGTCGCGCTGCAGCATCGCGTCGAGCACCAGCTTCAGCGGACCGGCCCGGACCGGGATCTCCGCGCGCCGGGAACGGATCCGGCGCAGGCAGGCCGCGGGGTCGCCGGTCCCGAAAGGAGGTTCGCCCTCGACGGCGGCGAACAGCGTGGCGCCGAGGGAGAAGACGTCCGAGGCCGGCGTGGCCGGATCCCCGGCCGCGACCTCGGGCGAGACGTACGCGGGCGTGCCGGCGACCTCGCCGGAACCGGCGGTCCACTCGGCGACGCCGAAGTCGGTGACCTTGGCCGTGCCGTTGCCGGCCACCAGCACGTTGCCCGGCGCGACGTCGCGGTGCACGACGCCCGCGGCGTGCGCGGCCGCGAGCGCACCGGCGACCTGCGCGCCGATCGCGGCGACCGCGCGGGGCGGCAGGGTCCCTTTCACCGCAAGGGCCGTGGCCGGGAAGTACTCCGTCACGAGCCAGCACTCGTCGCCGTCGCCGGCGACGCCGTACACCCGCACGGCCTTCGGGTGCGCGAACGTCCCGGCGAGCTCCGCCACGCGTTCGAGGTCGGCCCGCACGCCGGCACGCGTCTCGACGGGACGCCGCAGCGCGACCTGGCGGTGTCCCCGCAGGTCGTCCGCCAGCCAGGCGACCCACGTGTCACCGGCGCCGACGATATCGACGACATCGACGAGCCGGTAACGATCCGCGATGACGTCGTCACTCCGCACAGCCGGATCCTATTGAGGCGCAGGGTAAGGCGTACAGCCGCACCCGTCGCCCGCCGGCGGGCACCGCGTGGTAGTTCAGACCGCCCGCACCCGCAGCAGCCAGGCCTGTTCCGGCATCAGGATCGGCGTGCGCACGCCCACCTCGGCGAGGACGCGGCCGGTCAGGACCTGCTTCCCCTCGGCCAGGGGACTCAGCTGCTGGGTCGCCGGCCGGCCGCCGGGGAACACCGGTTCGACCTCGTACCGGCGATCCGGGACGAGACCGGGCAGGCGCACCGGCGCGGGCACCGTGCGTTCGGTCGACGTCAGCTGCGCATAGCTGAACAACGCGTCGTCCTCGGTGACCACCCCGGTCACCGAGGCGGCCGGGTCCGGGTGGTCGCCGCGGACCAGGGTGCCCCGGTGCAGCAGCGACCGGACCTCCTTGTAGAAGGCGACCGCGTCCGCCAGCGCCGACTGCTCCTCCGGCGACGCGGACGCGATGTCCCACTCGATGCCGAAGTGGCCGAACAACGCCGTGGCCACGCGGAAGGACAGGTCCTGCGTGCGGCCGGTCGTGTGCGAGCGCGGCGGGCCGACGTGCGCGCCGATCAGCTCCAGCGGCAACAGCAACGCCGTCCACCGCTGGATCGTCTGGCGTTCGAGGGCGTCGTTGCAGTCGCTCGCCCAGACCCGGTCGGTGCGCGACAGGATCTCCAGGTCGGTCCGGCCGCCGCCGCTGCTGCAGCTCTCGATCTCGACGCCGGGGTGGCGGGCCCGCAGCTCGTCGAACAACCGGTACGCCGCACGGGTCTGCGCGTGGACGCCCGGGCGGTCGCCGTGGCCGGCCGCGAGCAGGTCGCGGTTGTGGTCCCACTTCACGAACGCGATGTCGTTGTCCCGCAACAGCTCGTCGAGCCGGTCCAGTGTGTACGCGAACGCGTCGGGGTTGGCGAGGTCGAGGACCTGCTGGTTGCGCCACGGCGGCGGCAGTGTGCCGTCGCCCGGCGCGAGCACCCAGTCCGGGTGCGCGCGGTAGAGGTCCGAGTCCGGGTTGACCATCTCGGGCTCGACCCAGATGCCGAACTCCATGCCCAGGCTCGTGACGTGCTTGATCAGCGGGGTGAGGCCGGCCGGCCACACGCCCTCGTCGACGTACCAGTCGCCGAGGCCCGCGTGGTCGTCCCTGCGGTGGCGGAACCAGCCGTCGTCGAGGACGAACCGTTCCACGCCGATGCGCGCGGCCACGTCCGCCAGGCCACGCAGGCGGTCGAGGTCGTGGTCGAAGTACACGGCCTCCCAGGTGTTGAGCACGACCGGCCGCGGCCGGGACGGGTGGGTGTCCCTGGCGCGCATCCAGGTGTGGAAGGCGGCCGAGATCCCGTCCACGCCCTCCGCGGAGTAGGCCGCGTACAGCCACGGCGACTCGTACGACTCGCCCGGCGCGAGGATCACCTCGCCGCTGGCCAGCAGCTCGCCGCCGCCGAGCACGCCCCGGCCCTCGTGCACGCGTTCCGCGTAGGTGACGTGGTTCCCGCTCCACGCGACGTGCACCGCCCACACCTCGCCGGTGCCGAACCCGAAGCCGGCGGTGCCGGCGAGCACCGCGGGCGTCGCGTCGAGGCCCGTGCGGCCGCGGCGGCTCTCCCGCACCCACGATCCGACGTCGAAGTGGCGCCGCTGCGGGTGCTTCTCGCGGATCCACCGGCCGGTGAAGTCCACCAGCTCGGTCGCCTGCGCCGGCACGGGCAGCGCCGCCTCGACACCGTCCACGGTGTACGGTTCGTCGCCGTCGTTGGTCACCGCGTGCCGGACGCGGAGCACACCGGAGGGCGCGAGTTCCACTGTGGACACGGCACGCACGGTCCCGGCGTACTCGAACGTCACCGACGACCCGTGCTGCTCCACCGACGTGAGCGTGAGGTCCGGCAGCCAGTCCACGCCGGCGCGGTGCCCGCGCAGCCCGGCCCGGCCCGGATAGCCCTGGCGTGCGGACGGCAGCAGCGCGATCGGCACCGGGACGCCCGGCGCGTTCACGGAGACCGGCGGGACCGCCCCGTCCGCCAGCGTGGTCAGGTCCTGTTCGGACAGTTCGCCGAGCGGTGCGCCCCAGTGCACGACGGCGGGCAGCTCGCGTGCGTCGATGACGAGGCTGACGGTGTCGGCATGAAGATGGACGATCATCCCTTGGTGGCTCCCAGAGTCAGGCCCGCTCGTAGATGACGTTGCAACAGGAAGAAGATGACGAGCGTGGGCACGGCGACGATCACCGAGCCCGCGGACAGCAGGTTGTAGTCGGTGAAGAACTGGCCCTTGAGGTTCTGCAGCGAGCTGGTCACCGGGAACTTGTCGCCGGACCGCATGAACGCCACGGCCCAGAAGAAGTCGTTGTACACCCAGGTGACCTGCAGCGTCGCGAGCGCGGCCAGCGCCGGCCGGCACAACGGCAGCACCACCTGCCAGAACTGGCGGAACACGCCGGCGCCGTCGACGAACGCGGCCTCCTGCAGCTCCTTCGGGATCGTGCGCATGTAGTTGCTCAGCACGAAGGTGCAGAAGCCGGTCTGGAACGCCACGTTCACCGCGATCACCGCGTAGTACGTGTCGTAGAGCGTCCCGGAGTCGCTGAACCAGTACGGCACCTCGACGTTGAGGAACATGCGGAACAGCGGCACCAGCAACGCCTGCTGCGGCAGGAGGTTCCCCGCCGTGAACAGCACCAGCATCAGCAGGTTGAACTTGAAGCTGAACCGGGCCAGCACGAACGCGGCGCACGATGCCAGCAGCAGCGTGAGGAGCACCGACGGGACCGTGATGACCGCCGAGTTGTAGAACGTCTGGCCGAAGTTGCCGTCCGCCCACGCGTTGACGTAGTTCTTCAGCGTGAAGCCGCCGAACGAGAAGTACCCGTGCGTCGACGTGAAGTTGTAGTCCCGCAACGAGTTGTAGACCGCCCAGGCGACCGGGAACAGCCAGCCGACGGCCATCACGAGCAGGAACACCTGCAGGACGACACGCGCCGGCCTGCGCTTGCGTCCCACCACCGTCGCCGCCGTCATCGCCGCTCCCGCACGACCTGGATCATGTAGATCACGATGAACACCGTCGAGATCGCGATCATGATGGTGGCGAGCGCCGACCCGAAGCCGACCCGGCTCGCCTCACCGATCACGTTCTGCGTCACCAGGGTGGAGATCAGCTCGAGCCCGTTGCGGCCCTTGTTGATCACCCAGACGATGTCGAACGCCCGCAGGGACTCGATCACCGTGATCACCAGGATCACGATGTTCACCGGCCGCATCACCGGCCAGATCACCTGGAAGAACGTGCGCACCTCGCCGGCCCCGTCGACCGCGGCGGCCTCCCGCAGCGCGGGGTCGACCGCCTTGAGCCCCGCCAGGTACAGCAGCATGATGTACCCGGTGTGCCGCCAGCTCGCCGCGACGAGCACCGCCCAGAGGTTGATGTCGGGGTCGCCGAACCAGTCCGTCTGCGAGCCGAACACGGCGTTCAGCAGGCCCTGGTCGCGCGAGTAGATCAGCTGCCAGATGAAGCCGATCAGCGCCAGCGACAGGACCACCGGCAGGAAGAAGATGCTCTGGTAGATCCTCGTGCCGCGGATCTCCTTGTCCAGCAACGCCGCGAGGAAGATGCCGAGCAGCGTCGGGCCGACGAAGAACACGACCAGCCAGATGAGGTTGTGCTTGATGGCCGGGTCGAACGGCGGGTAGTTGTTGACGACGTTGTCGAAGTTCTCGAGGCCGATGAACTTGATGTCGCCGATCGGGCCGATGCCGTTCCAGTCCGTGAACGACAGGACGACCGTCGAGATCGCGGGCACCCAGACGAGCGCGATGACGATGATCGCCGGGATGCCCACCATCAGCACCACGACCACTTTGTCCATCGTGGACAGGGTGCGGGCATGGGACGACCGGGGCACGCGGCGTTGCTGCGTCGCCACGCGCCCCGGTCGGGTCATCACGTCAGCCACCGAAGATCGAGCTCTTCTGCTTCTCGATGTTGGTGAGCAGCGAGTCGACGTCGTTGGGGTTCTTGATGAACTCCTGCAGCGACGGGATCATCACCGTCGAGGCGAAGTCGGGGCGGGTGTCGCGGTCGAGGAACTGCGAGATCGACTTGGCGCCGCTCACGAGCTCCGCCGCCTTCTTCTGCAGCGCCGAGTACCCGCTGGTGTCGGCGTCGTTGTGGGTGCCGACGTTGTTGGGGTCGGACTTGAGGTACGTGTCCTCCGCCTTGGCCGTGCCGAGGTACTTGAGCAGGTCCTTGGCGCCGGCGGAGTTGCGCGGGCGGGCGGACATCATGAAGCCGTCGATGGGTGCCTCGACCGCGTCCGTGCCGACCGCGGAGTCGATCTCCGGGAACGGGAAGAAGTCCAGGTCCTCGCGGTCCGCGCCCTCCGGGAACTGCTGGCCGACGAACAGACCCAGCGTGTACATGCCGGACTGCTTGTTCAGCAGCGACTGTGCCGCCTCCTGCCAGGTCCGGCCGAGGGAGTCCGGCTGGTGGAACGGGAGCAGGCCGCGCCAGGTGTCGAAGACGGCCTTGACCTCCTTGGAGTTCCAGGCCTTCTCGCCGGCCATCAGCGACTTGTGGAAGTCGTAGCCGTTGATGCGCAGGTTCAGGTAG
>NZ_JBJMIE010000301.1:0-2495 GCF_045807065.1 Actinophytocola sp.
TGATGTTGGCCTGCACCGCGTTCTCGGTGGCGTCGCTGGGGAAGCCCGACGTCATCACGCCCTCGTAGAAGGTGCCGGCGGCCCCGATGCTGTTGTCGCCGCCGATGCCGAGGATGATCGCGCCCTCCTTCTTCATGGGGTTGTAGCCGGCGACGTTCGGCCGCGTGCCGTTGTAGAAGGTGGACAGGCCGCCGGACTGCGCGTTGCCGGCGCGGATGGCCCAGTGGTTGGGACCACCCTTGATGATCGCCGTCAGGTACCGGTGGCTCACGGTCGGGTCGTTGGCGTTGAAGCCGGCGTTCACCCCGGAGTACAGGCCGTTCTCCAGGTCCGCCATCACCCACGGGCCGTTGCCGGTGCCGAAGCCCCAGACCTTGATGTTGCCGAAGTAGATGGCCTCCATGGTGCCGTTGCCGTTGTCGCGGCTGTTGCGCTCGGCGTTGCCGTAGTCGAAGCAGCAGCCGCCGTTGAAGTGCGTGCCGTCGAAGACCGCGTACATGCCCTCCGCCGCGTCACCGGTCGCCACGCCGTTGGTGTTGTTGTTGCGGTAGCCGGTGCCGGGCGCCACGAACACGCCGTACGCCTTGTGGCCGCCGACCGTGGTCGGCGCTGCGGTCGCGTTCGCGAGGTTGTCGAACCCGCCGGCCGCCGGGCCGCTGAACCCGCCGGGCGGCGCCTGGGTGAGGCGGTTGTTCCGGCCCGACTGGTCGTAGATGATCGTGATGACACACGAGGTGCCGGCGCAGAAGGAGTCCTGCGTCGCGGCGTTGGCGACCCCGCCCGCGGCCAGCGGGGCGATGTCGCGGGTCGTGTTGTCCGACGAGCGCCGCACCTGGTACAGCGGGCCGTTGTAGGCCCCGTAGAGGGCGCGGGTCGTGCTGTGCGCCGCCACGCACGGCGTGCCGCCGGCGGCGTAGATGTCGCACGGTCCCTGGGTGGCGGCCTGCGAGGTCGCGGTCGCGCCGGCCACGGCGCCGGCGGCGAGGAGGGCTGTGGAGAGCAGGGGAACCAGTCGCGCGCGGAATGGAACGGGCATCGTTGCCTCTTTCCCATCAGTCCAGCGGATCACGAGAACGTGATTGTGAACGCTAACACAGGGGTATAGGCTAGAACAAGCCGTTTCATGTGAGCGCGAACATCGAGTGTGCAGCGCGGGTTCCGATACTCCGGGAGCACATCTGGAGCGCTCCCATTTCACGCTTCCGCTCAGGTGCCAGGGCTGGGCGACGGCCTCGATAGCTTGCCGGCGCATGGCCACCGGCGCGCGGTCACCGGCGTCACCGGCCACACGATCGCGAACACCGCGGCGAACACCCACACCGGTCCGGACGGGATGACGCGCCACTCGCGACCGCCATGGGCAGCACGGCCGGACCGTCGTGGCCACCGCCGTCCGCGCTGACGTCGAGGAACATCGACGTCAGCGCGAGGCGCGCGGCATCGCCGCCCGCGCCAACGACCTCGCCGCGAGCGACGCGCCGCCGGTCCGGTCACCCGAGGTGACCGGGTTCCCGCACCCGCTGCTGGCCGAACGCGGCTACCCACTGGTCGCCGCGAGGCCGGCGGGCGGCGAGTACGCGGACAGCCCGGTCGACCCGGGCATCGAGTTCGACCTGCACCGCGTCCTCGACGGGATCGAGCGACTGGTGCGCGGGTAGGTCAGGCCCGGTCGGCGCTCAGGTGCCACATGCGGGTGAGGATGCGGCCGTGCTCGTCGGTCTGCACGACGTCCGGGTCGACCCCGAACCCCATCCGCGCCCCGCCGGAGCGGGCGAAGGCCTCGGGGCTCATGGAGATCGTGTAGTCGACGGCCTCGATGTCGCGGATCAGCCAGCGGTCGGACAGGTGGGTCCGCAGGTCGTCCTGGCTCACGGTCATCGGCAGGTCCAGCCCGTCGTTGCCGGCGTCGGCGAAGCACAGCAGGTGCAGCCGCGCGCCGGGCCGGGTCACCCGGTGCAGGGCGGCGGCGTACGCGGTGCGCTGCTCGCCCGTCAGGCAGTGGTACAGCGCACTGTCCAGCACGGTGTCGAACCGCGGCGCGACGCCCTCGAACGTGGTGACGTCGGCACGCACGAACTCGACGTCGACACCGTGGGACGCGGCCCGCTCGCGTGCCTTCTGCAGCGCCGCCTCGGCGCCGTCCACGCCGGTGACCTGGAAACCCCGCTGCGCGAGGAAGATCGCGTTGTTGCCGAGCCCGCACCCGGCGTCGAGCACCGCGCCGCGGAACTCCCCCTCGTCGGCGAGGCGCACCACCACCGGCTGCGGCGCCCCGATGTCCCAGGGCATGACGTCGAAGGTCACGTCCGTTCCCGGGACCATCGCACCCCCCGAGTAGGCGTCCTGGAAGTCCACCCGGTCGAGTGGGAAGTCGGTCATCTCCACCCCCATCAGTCAAATCAACACTTGATGAATACCACCCTCCTCCCCTTCCGTGACGATGTCAACACGATCGGCGACGGGGACGGTCAGGCGTTGACGCCGGTGAGGGCGAA
>NZ_JBJMIE010000302.1:0-14146 GCF_045807065.1 Actinophytocola sp.
CCATGATCCAGTGGTCTCCCAGGTCCGCTCCGCGTCGGTGGAGAAGGCGGATTGCCGTAGGGTGGGCCTGCGCCCAGGTAGGGGCCCTGTTCGGCGGCATGGTCTCGGTATGGCCTCTCCCGCCGCGGTGCCGGATCCAGACATCCCGTCAGCTGACCCGCAGGCCATCCGTGCGTGCCTGACCCCCACACTCGCCGCCGAGTTCGATCACGAGTGGAACACCGTGCTCGAACGGGTCAAACGATCCCAGGACCTGACCGGTCTGCACGAACTGTTGGCCAAGTGGCGCCACATCGCTCACCTCGAACTCCGCGACCCCGGCGCCACCTACCGGATACTGGCCAAGGCTGAGCAGATCCAACGCACCGGACACAACCCCGACGCCACCCCTGTCAATCTGCAGGCCCTGATCCAGCAGCGACTCGGCCACTAACGGGTGTACCGCATCATTCCCGACACCACGGTGTCAGACCAGATCACCACACTGCCCACCGAGGCACTCCCCCACCTCGCCGAAGTCCTGGCCACCCTCGAACTCACCCCATGGAACGGCAAACCCCACCACGAGGACAACTCCACCGGCGCCGTCCGACACTGGACCTTCGGCCCCCACCACGCCGGCCACCTCATCCGCGACGACCAACACGAAGTCCACCTCCTCCTCATCCAATGGCTCGACACCACCCCCTGAACCACCCACACAGCGCCACAGACACTCGGTCACCGCACGATCACAGACCGTCACACCTGGTGAGGGTCCGGAGCCAGCCGGGCCAGGACAGCCAGCGCGCTGCTGCACAAGCCACCACATAGCCCCATCAGTCGTGCAGGGAGGACGTCGTCCGGCCGGCTGGGCACCCAGGTCCAGGCACGCACGGTGCCTCGGTCACTGAGCGCGACGAGCTCGCCGGTCTCCTCGGCCGTGCGAGGATCGAACTCGTGCACCGGGCAGAGGACGCTGCCCTCGGCGACACGACACGGACCCGTGCCGCCTTCCGTCGCGGAGCCCTCCAAGGAATGCACCGATCTTGGGCCCGACCCCTCCGGTCGAAGGGGAACTCGACCGTATACGGCGCGCTGAGGGGCACATGACCTCCCGCCGGTGCCATCGTGGATCGATGATGGAACAGCGCTCCCGCTACGTCATCATCTGAACAAATCAGGTGATAGTCACCACCGACGGCTAACCGGCGTTGCGCCAACTCGTGGCACGGAAAGAACCGTCGGTCTGGTTGGTGCGGCCGACGACGGTGCCGGTGTTGTTGATGTCCAGTGCGACGCCGTGGGTCCCGCCCAGCGTGGGGAGTTTCGTGATGGTTCCGTAGGCACCCCAACGGACCGCGTAGTACCGGCCGTTGATGTCGGCGGCATAGCCGACGATCAGGCCGGCGTCGCTGACACCGCTGGCCTCGGCCTCCGCCGGACCGAGTGTGGGAAGCACGGCGACCGCGCCGGTGACGTCCCAGCGCACCGCCACGTTCCCACCGCTGCCGAAACAGGACCCGACGATCAGGCCGGAATCGTTGATCTCGTACGCGAAGCAGTCCGCATATCCGGAAGGGGTGGCGAGTTGGCCGACAGCACCCACCGCGTTCCACACCACCGCGTGGCGGGCTCCGTCGGCTCCCCGGGAGTATCCGACGGCGGCCCCCTCGTTGTTGAGGTCGTAGGCAACGCTGTCGTTCGCGCCGCCTGGCAAGGTGGCGAGCCAGGTTGGCCAGGTGGTGGAGTTCTCCCATCGCAGCGGGGACTGCCCGTCGCTGTCCGCGAAACCCACGATGACGCCCGCGTCGTTCACACCCCGGGCCGAGCCGGAAACGCCGCCGGGCAGTGCGGTGAGCACACCGGTGACGTCCCACGACACCGGGAACGCGCGCTCGACCCCACTCGGCTCGGCCTCCCCCACCACGACTCCAGTGCTGTTGATGTCGTGGGCCTCGCTGTTGCGGCCCGGGGTCGCGAGCTCGGTGACCGCCCCGGACGCGTCCCACAGCACCGCGTGCGTCCCGCCGGTCGGCGGTGTGGAGTAGCCGACCGCGACGCCGTCGTCGCGCACGCTGGTGGCCTGGCTGAAGATCTCGCCGGCGACCGGACCGAGGCCGGTTGTCACGATAGCGGCCGCCGCCGGCACCGCCGTCGCCACAGTCGCGACGGCGGCGATCACGGTCACGACAGCTCTACGGTGCCTCATGAACTCACCCCTCTGTACAGCACACTGTGCAAGATGATCACAGGCTGGAGCATCTCGGTCCGACGCGGAACCGCCGTTCAGAGGATCATGGATGCTCAGAGTGTGAAGTGAACCGGGCCACGACGGGACCCCATCGCGGTAAGACTCCAGCGCGTCGAGGCCGTTGGCGGTCAGACAGGCCCCAGCCGTCGCAGTGGGCATTCATCCGGGGTGCTTGTGGCGCGCTGTTGATCACACGCAGGTCGTTGGACTGGAAGACGGTGTCGAACGCCTGGCTGTACTTGCCGTCGCGGTCGCGTAGCAGGAAGCGCAGGGATTCCATGCGTGTGCCGAGGTCGGCGGCGAGGTTTCTGGCCTGCTGGGTTGTCCATGCCTGGGTCGGGTGGGCGGTGCTGTGCAGGTGCCGCGTGCCGTGTTCGAGGAATGCCAACGCATAGAGCCGTTTGCCGAGCACAGTGTCGATGTGGAGGAAGTCCGCAGCGATGATGCCTTCGGCCTGAGCGGTGAGGAACTCCCGCCAGGTCGGACCGGCGCGACGGGGTGCCGGATCAACGCCTGCCGCGTGCAGAATCTGCCACACCGTCGAGGCGGCGATCCGATGGCCCATCTGGGCCAACTCGCCTTGGATGCGGCGGTGTCCCCATCGGGGGTTTTCCTTGGCGAGCCGCAGCACGAGTGCCTTGATCGCGGTTCGTGTTGGCGGGCGTCCGGTGCGTCCATGGGCGGTGTGGTCCCACTTCCGGGCCACGAACATGCGGCGCCAGGCGAGCAGGGTGCCGGGAGTGACGGCGAAGACGGCCCGCCAGCGGTGGCGATCTATCAGCCTGGACAGGGCGGCGAACCAGAACCGGTCCGCGGGCTCGTAACGTACCGGGGCCGCCAGTTGTCGCCGAAGGACCGCGTTCTCGTGTCGCAGCATGAGCAGTTCGGCGTCCTTCGCCGGCTCGGTACGCAGCAGCACCGATGGGACGGCCAGCAGCTTCCGGGTCACCTTGTACAGCAGAGACACGATCACCCAGACATGCTCTCAACCCACTGGTGCCCGTCGCTCCACCAGCGACGATGACTTTTCGAGCGGCACAGGTTGAGCCGACACGGGTTGCCATCTGGCCCGGTCGACGCCAACGCCGCGGTCCCACCCGCACGCCAGCGACGATGCCACTGATACGCAGACTTGGTGCTGACCCGCAGGTCATTCGCCACCGCAACCGGCGGGACACCCTGCTCGAACAATGCTGCAGCACGGAGGCGGACCTGCTCGCGGCGAGCCCGTCCCGCAGCGGTCAAACCGCCACTATCCGGGTACCTCACGATCTCGGTCTAGTACGGCAGCCGCACTTTGGTGATCTTGGCTGGTCAGGGGCGTTGGCGAGGGCCTGTTGATGATGTGGGCAGCCGCCTCGCGATGATCATGGTGTGACGCAAGAAGATCGTGAGGCGGCTGCGGCTGTCATGGTAGAGGGTGCGCGGGCGGTGGCGAATCTGGAGGTGTTGCATGGCCGGTTGCGGTCGTGTTTCGCTCGGAGGAAGCCGTTTGAGCAGGCCGGGAAGTACATGACTGGGTTGATGAGTGATCTGCCGCGGAAGAACGGGTGGACCATCGCCGAGCATGTCGGGGACGACACGCCGGATCGGACGCAGCGGTTGCTGAATCAGGCGGTGTGGGATCAGGATCGTGTCCAGGGTGTGGTGCGGGAGTTCGTGGTCGAGGAGCTCGGTGATCAGTCGTTGCGGGTGGGGGCGTTGGACGAGTCCGGTCAGGAGAAGCAGGGCGAGCAGACTGCTGGGGCGAAGCGGCAGTACATGGGTTGCGCGGGCCGGGTCGCCAATGGGGTGAACACGGTCTACTGCTCGTATGCCACTGCGGGTGGGCACGCGCTGGTCGGTGCCCGCATCTACGTGCCTGAAGAACAACTCGCCGATACCGGACGCCGAGCGGTGTTGGGTATCCCCGCTGAGGTGGGGTTCAAGACCAAGTCGCAGTTGGCGCGCGACATCCTCGCCGACATGATCGCCGATAAGACGGTGCCGCCGTGGATCGCTGGCGACGAGGTCTACGGGAGGGCGGGGAAACTCCGCGCTTTCATAGCCGACAACGGGATCGGGTATGTGATGCGTGTGGGGTACGCCTTCACTATCGAGGTCAGGCCCGGTGAGCGGATGCGTGCCGATGCCGTCGTGGTCGCACATCTGACTGGCCGCAAGCACAAGCGGCGGTGGCAGGTCTGCTCGGTGACCGGGTCGAAAGGCGAACGCGCTTACGCCTGGGCCTGGCTGGCGACCACCAGCCCACGCCACTACCTGCTGATCCGCAAACACCTATCCAGCGGCGAGTTGGCCTACCACTACTGTCACATTCCGGCCGGTCAACCCGACACGCTGATGACCCTGGTCCGGGTGGCCTGCCTGCGGTGGCCCGTGGAAGAAGGCTTCGAGTTCGGCAAAGACCACTTCGGACTCGACCACTCCCAAGTCCGTCTCTACACCGCACTACTGCGGCACATCGTGCTCACCCTGGCCGCGCTCGCGGTCTGCGCCGTCACCACCGCCCAAGCCAAAACCCGTGCGCCAGCACCGATCCTGCCCACCACACCCGACGAACAGCCACCCACCGATCTCGGTCTGATCGCGCTCACCGTCGCCGAGATCAAACGACTCTTCACCCTGGTCACCCGCCGACTCCAACCTGAAACCCACCACCTGCACTGGGTCTGGTGGCGACGACGCCACCAGGCCCGCGCCCGCTGGTACCACCACCGCACCCGACTACGCCGCGACCAGCAAACATAGCCCAACCGGAAAGTGCGGCTGCCGTACTAGACCCAGTACCAGCGAAGATCACGCCGACACGCCGACAGTGATCAACCAGACAGCAGACCCCAGCAATTCAATCTCTGCAACCTCTGAATGGACACTTAGACGGCGCTTTCCGCGCCCGTGACAGTTAATCGTGCGTGTTGTTCGTCGTGTTTCCGTTGCCGTCGTTTCGCGTGACTAGTCGCTCTTGAAGTCGAGGGTGGCGAAATTGATATATGGCGCCGGCCTGCCGGAGAATCCCTCTGCGGTGGGCGTCTTCGAGGAAGCGCATGAGGTGGAGCGGAAGTTGTCTTCGCAGCGCGAGCCAGAGGCGGGTGAGAGTGTATATTCCCCACGCACGGGCGACGCAGCCGGCGAGGCATGTTGCGAGCCCGAACAGGATCGCGACGGTCACCACAGGTGGGCCGTCGGCCGCCGACAAGACCTGCCCGCCGACGGCGAAACCGGCGATTCCATAGGCGACACCGCCGATGCTCTTCAGGAAGAAGTAGCCGAGCAGAGCTGAGGAAACACAGGCAGCGATGGCAGGCATGGGGTCGAAATGGCCGATCAATGCCTCACCGGAAGCGTTGCCAGGAGTATAGGTGAACGCAATACCACATAACAGGCCGAGAGAGACCAAAAAGGACAAAGTGTATGCCCAGGTGGCCATTCGATCGTCGCGGAGTACCACGGCAGGCGTGGAGACGCGTTCGACGTTGACGAGAACGTTCAGCCACACCTGTAATCCGATGGTCACGCCGAGGACAACAGCGAGCACGATGGCGAGCCTGATTGGCAGAATGAATACCAGCCCGAAGGCGACACCGACCGCGACGCCTATCGATAATCGCAGGAGAAACTGGCCGGCGGATTGGTGGAAGTCAAACGCCATGTGAACCGGGTCGGCGGGCCGACCGTATCTGTGGGTGATGAAGCCGGCGCTGGTGTAGGTGGCGCCGTAGATCAGTCCCATGATCGGGCCGGCGGCGACCCAGCCGGTGATCATGAACAGGAGTCCTGGCAGGGCGCTCAGGTAGAGGCTGACCGTGTGGCGCGGTACAGCTTGGTCCAAGCGCCACCAGGCGAGGTCCTGCGTGTTTTGGCGATGTAGTGCCCGTGCCAGGAACGTGAGCCAGCGCTCGGCTTGCGCCGCTGTGTAGGTTCTCGACCGTTTTGACGGGTCGAGCGCCGGCGGTAGCGGACGGGGGGTGTAGGCGCTGGGTATACAGGTGTCGAGAAGATGGTCCTCGATCGTTTCCGGGTCACCGAAACGCGCGGAGTCACACAGGTCCGCGGGGACCGTGTCCGGACTCGTGTACGCGGTTCTGGCGAGATCGACCATCAGCGGGATGCGTAGCGCCTGAGCAAGGGCACTGTTCGGTTGGCTGCGCAGGTGTTCTCCGACTGCCTCCCAGCGCCGGTTGCGGCCAGCCGTCCGGCTGGCGAGGAAGGCTATCGCGGCTTCGGGTTCGACCGGGTCGATCTCGATCACGGCCGCTCGGCTGAGCAGGGCGCCGGTTTGTTTCACGGCGTATTCGTATTCTTCGGCACGGCAGGTCACGACAAGGGGTCGTCCGTGTCCGACGGCGTAGTCGAGAGCGTCGATCGCCGCGGCGTGTAGTGCGGGTGGTGTCTCGTCGAGGCCGTCGAGGACGGGAAGTACTGAGCCGTCGAGCACCAGTCGGGTCGCGGCGTCGCGACCATAGCGATCTTCATTGGCCAGAGCGGGGTGAGCCTCGAGGAGTTGGGTGGCGAGCCATTGGTGTAGGTGCTGCCGGTCGGGGTTCCACGACGCCATGGACAAGAGCAGGGGGACCGGCTCGCCGGGCTGTGGGTCGCTGAGGAGTCCGAGGGTGAACAGGATGGCCAGAACAGATTTTCCCGACGCCGGCGCACCGAGGACGACCAGCTGACGAGCCGGGAGCTCCCGGAACTTGGTCACCACGTCGCTCAGGTCTCCGCTGAACGTGGGCCGTTGGCCGTCGCCGGAGGGATCGCTGAACACGCTCGCGTCCGGCGGCGAGACCTGCCGGCAGGTGTTGGACCAGGTGAGGGATATCGGCTCGGGGTGGTTGAGCGAGCGTAACTCGACCTCGGCCGTCCACTGCCGGGTGATGGCCGCTCTCAAGTGAAGTAATGCTCGGCTCGATCGTGCGGACGAGGTGTCCGCGTCCAGCCCAGGCGCGCTGACGGGCATGGCGGGTGGTGCGGCCGAATGGGGTATTTCGGCGAGGATGCGCGCATGGAGCTCTTGTAGCTCAGATCCCGGATCGACGCCGAGTTCGTCGATGAGCCGGGCTCGTAGGTCGTGGTACACCGTGAGGGCGTCCGCCTGTCTGCCAACCTGGTACAGCGCGGTCATCAGTTGTGCGTGTGGCCGTTCCCTGAAGGGGTACAGCGCGATCAGGTCGGTGAGCTGGTCGATGACCTCCTCATACTCACCGAGCTCCAGTTGCCAGTAAGCGCATCGCTCGACAGCCCTGATCCGCTGCTCGTCCAGTTGAGCGATCAAGCCGGACAGCGCGAGAGCACCCAGCCCTTCGAGTGCGGGACCGCGCCACAGTCGTAGTGCGCGACGAACGGCGGTGACGGCGGCAGCGAGGCTTCCGTCGGACGCCAGCTGGTAGGCCGCCCGCATGTCACGCTGGAAACGCGAGGCGTCGAGTTCCTCTTCACTGAGGACAATGCGATAGCATCGGCCATCGGTGACAATGACATCACGTTCGGCACCCAGTTTGTCACGCAGCGTGGAGATACAATTCTGTACCTGTTTGACGGCCGTTGTCGGCGGATTTTCATCCCAGATCGCCGCAACCAGTCTGGCCACGGGGACCGCTGAGTTGGGGGCGAGGAGCAGCGTGGCCAGCACCCGCTGATGACGGTTGCCGGGAAGCATGATTCTCTTTCCGTCGGTCAAGGCCTCCAACGTGCCGAGTATCCGGAAATCCATGTCCCAACCCCCAGCGACTTCGTGCTGGCGACGATAGTACCGGTCGCGCCGTGGTCAACAAGGTTCCTTTCTGCGCAAAGGACGCGATGATGACGTGGCATACGACGGCAGGGACGATCCGATGACAGACCCGACCAACGTCTCCGCCATACGGGGGGACGGCAGCGGGGACTTACAGGCCAGCCAGCCGAGCATCCGCTGAAGCTTTGGACTGGTCGTTGGGGGACGTGCACCATGCGTGAAATGCATTCACAAAACGGCGTTGTTGGCAATTATCTTACCGGCGGCTTTCCTGGTTGCCCGGTCGTCCGGCCGCGCGCCGTCGAGGTACATGGCCATCGCACCGGGACGCGGCAGAACTTCGCTGGTGCTGACGGCTCACCGCGGACGACCACGGTACCGCGAGGGGTACGGACCGCTGACCTCGCCTGGACAGCCACCGACGCTCGCCTGCGCACGACGAAGGCGAGGCAGTGTTCGTCACCTCAGCCCCGGAGTGGACCTGCGTGTGCGGGCGTTGCCGGCAGGGTTCACCTACGTCCCGGTCGTGCGCACGCGCGTCGCCGCGACCGGCCATGACCTCTCCCGGGTCGGACACAAACCGGACGACAGCGGAACCTACCGGTCATTTCTCGCCGCAAGGGTCGACGGAACCCGGGTCGGCCGAAGTCCCGGCCTGAACGGCGACCCGGCGACGTGGTGGTCCGATACGAGTGCCAGAAAGTAACCGCCGGGGCGCGGTGGCGACACTGACAGACACCGGCGGCACCACCATCCCGCACACATTGGATGGGTGCAATGCGGATAGACATCCTCGGAACACTGTCGCTCATCGACATGAATGGCAGGAAAATCAACATCGGATCAAGAAAGCTGCGCACCTTGGTCGCGTTGCTCGCCTTGTCTCCTCGCACGCCAGTGCCAATAGACGATTTGGTCGACGAGCTCTGGGCAGAAAGGCCGATCAGCAATGCCCGCAATGCGCTACAGGCCAACGTCGCGCGCCTGCGGAAACTGGTGGAAATCGTCAGCGGACGGCCCGGGGATGAGCTGATCAGAACGTCCGGTGCGGGGTACATCCTGGATATTCCACCCGCCGACGTCGATGCGCACGAGTTCGTGGCGCTGGCGGACGATGGTGCGAAAATCCTCGAGGAACGTCCTGAGGAAGCGGCCGACCTACTGAACCGTGCGCTGCGATTATGGCGCGGTCCGGCCCTGGCGGACGTGCTCGACGGCGTGCGCTGCCAATCCGGGGCCGGACACCTCGAAGAACGCAGGCTCGCCGCTCGTGAAGATCTGGTCGCGGCTCGCCTGGCGACCGGCCGGGAACGCGATGTTGTTTGCGAGCTCAGACAGCTTGTCGCCGAGCACCCCGAACGCGAACGGCTCAGCGAGCAACTCATGCTGGCTCTCTACCGCACGGGGCGGCAAACCGAAGCCCTCAACGTCTTCCACTACCTGCGCAACTGGCTCGACGACGAACTCGGCCTCCAACCCAACCGAGCGATATGTTTCCTGTATCAAGCAATCCTGTCACAGGACACCGTGCTGGGCTGAACAAGTAGCGGACGATCCTCGTGACGGCTTTCCCAGCACTCTCCGATATCGAGACAAATCACGCCAGGACAGGGCGCCAGCGTGCCCCGGGACGCCAAGAGGTGGACACAGATGACGGATGTGACCGGACCGCTGCGCCGGGCGATGGAGACGATCCGGACGCTGCGGGCTGAGTTGGCAGCGGCGCGCGGTGCCACCCAGGTGGCCGTCGTTGGCATGTCGCTGCGCGCACCTGGTTGTGTGAACGACCGGGCGTCTTTCTGGGCCACGCTCACGCAGGGCCGCGACCTGACTGGGCCGTTGCCCGCCGAGCGCGCCGCCGCGTTCCCCGGGCAGTGGGACAAGTTGCAAACCCGAGGATGCTACCTGGAGGGAGCGTTCGGGTTCGAGCCGAAGTTCTTCGGGTTGTCGGCGCCAGAGGCGCGAGCCATGGACCCGCAGCACCGGTTGCTGCTGGAGGGCACCTGGCTGGCGTTCGAGGACGCCGGGATCACGCCCGACTCGGTCGGCGCGTCCACCGGGGTCTATGTCGGCATCACCGGTCAGGACTACCGAGACTGGGCGCACGCGCCGTCGGCGTCGTGGACGGTCGGCAACGGCCATTGTTTCGCCGCCGGCCGGATCGCCAATGTGCTGGGATTCGGCGGTCCGGCGTTGGCTGTGGACACGGCGTGCTCATCGTCGCTGACCGCGCTGCACCTGGCCTGTCGCGCGCTGGCCGCGGGTGACTGCGATGTCGCTGTGGTGGGTGGCGTGAACCTGGTGTTGTCGCCCCGGTCGACCCTGGAGATCAGCCGCACGGGCGCACTGTCCGACGATGGTCGCTGCCGACCGTTCGACGCGCGGGCCAACGGATTCGCGCGCGGCGAGGGCTGCGGCGTGTTCGTGCTCAAGCGCGTGACGGACGCGCACCGCGACGCTGACCGGGTGCTGGCCGTGGTGCGGGCGACAGGTCTGAACCAGGACGGCCGCGGAACGGGGTTCACCGCGCCGAACGTGCATGCGCAGTCAAGTCTGGTGGCGTCCGTACTGGCCGACGCGAGCCTGCAGCCCACCGACATCGGGTACGTCGAGGCACACGGCACCGGCACCCCCCTTGGCGACCCTATCGAGATGGAAGCGCTGATCGCGGCGCTTCGAAAGCCGTCGCACCCGGTGTTCGTCAGCTCGGTGAAGGGCCACTTCGGCCACACGGAGGCGGCGGCAGGAGCGTTTGGCATGGCCAAGGCGATCATGTGCCTGCGAGAGCGCGCGATTCCACCGCAGCACGGGTTCACCGCGCTCAACCCCCGCATCGACCTCTCCGGGACGGGTCTCACCGTGCCAACGACGATGACGCCCTTGGCGACGGGCACACACGCGGCGGTGAGCTCGTTCGGGGCGAGCGGGACCAACGCGCACGTGGTGATCGGGCTGGACCAACCCCGCCAGGCGCCCACCGCGTCGCCGACCGGGTTCCTGGTGTCGGCCTTCAACGAACCAGCGCTGCGCGCGCTGGCCGACGCGTACGCCGACGTGGTGTCAGACGTGGACTACGCCGGTTTCTGCTACACCACGACGTTCGGCCGCACCAGGCTGCCTTGTGCGTGGTGGGTGTCGGCCGGAGACAACGCCTCCGCCCGGGATGCGCTCACCGCGGTGGCAAGCGGGCGCCAGCATCCTGCCGTCGGCGAGCCCGGCGCCGCACCGGAGCTGCCGCGGCATGTGGTCGACCTGCCGGGATATCCGTGGCAACGCAAGGACTACGTGCTCAGTCGCGGCGAGTGAGTCTGCGCGTCAGGGCAGCAGCAGCCCCCAGTGCACCGCCCAGACGACGAACACCGCACCGGCCGCCAGCAGCAGACCGTGGCGGAGTCGACCTTCCGCCGCGGCGCTACGGCGCCGCAGCTGTATGGCCGTGGCGACACCGGCGGCGACCGCGACGACGGACAGGACCTGCAGGGCCAGCCAGACGGGCGGCCTGCCCGCGATCAGCGGCGTGCCGGGGTCCACGGTGCTGTTGGTCGTCGGTGTCCCGCTCAAACTGACCAGCAGCCAGCGCAGGTACACCGGGGCACCCAGCGCCGCGACCAGGCCGGCGACGGCCAGCACCCACGCTTGCCACGGCGAGCCCAGCCGGCCCCGCAGCCTTCGCCAGCAGCCGGCGACGGCGAACCAGAGGAAGCCGACGAGCATCACCGCGAGCGCTGCGGCCTGCACCGGGACGGACTCGTACCAGGCGAGCGGCGGCATCTCGACACTTGTCCTGGTCTGCTGTCGCACACCGTCGACGGAGGTCGCCGGCGCCCTGCCGGCCACGGCGTCGGCGGTCCAGGAGGCGACCAGCTCCGGATAACCGGCCGCCAGGCGCTCACCGCGGTCGTAGCCGTCGGTGGTGGTGTGCAGCTTGTGCTCGGCGCCGTCGATGGTCCGCAGGGTGTAGTGCCGGTTGCCGGCGGCGTCGAGGAACGACCGGAACGCGACCGCGCTCTCCACGGGCGCGCTCTGCACGTCTTTGGCGCCCCAGATGGCGAGCACCGGCAGCGTGAGCGAGCGCAGGGCCGGGCCCGGGTCGTAGTATGCCTCCGGGAACATGCCCAAACCGGAGATCAGCCGGTAGAAGGTGCGGGAGTACGCGTTGACGACCGATCCGCGCAGCCCCGCGTACTCGGCCTTGGTCGCTCCCGCCCAGCTCTGCTGCCGCAGTGGGGAGATCCCGCTGGCGCCCACGGTGATGAGAAAGGCGGCCGCCGGGTCCCTGGTCACGGCGAGTGGCGCCACCCAGCCGCCCTCGCTGAAGCCGAGGAAGCCGACACCAGCCGGGTCGATCTCCGGTCGGCCGCGCAGCAGGGCGGCCGCGGCGACGGCGTCGTCGGCCAGCCGCGAGTAGTCCCGCTGGACCAGCGAGTAGCCCACGGTGCGCTTGTCGTAGGCCAGCGTGGCGACGCCCTTCCTGGCGAAGGCCTCCGCCTCGGCCCGGAAGTCCTCGCGCGGGCCTGGCCCGGCACCGTGCACGAGGACGATCGCGGGAAGCCGATGTCCGGCGTTGGCCGGCAGTCGCAGGGTGGCCGGCAGGGTGAGCCCGTCACTCGTGGTGACGCCGAGTTCGACCTCCCTGAGCGCTGATTGTGCCGCCTGGGCGGGCGTCGGCCCCAACAGCATCGTGGCCACGGCCACGAGCCCGATCCGGATGGCGAGCATGTACACCCTCCGCGACGTCGGCTGGCCTGGCGAGGATCGACTCAGTCATGACCGGCCGCGGCCATGTCGGTCAGCGCTGTGATGAGGCGGGTCAGGGTGCCGTGTTTCCACAGCAGGGTTGGGCTGAGCCGCAGGCCGAGGGACACCTCCAGCCGGTTGCGCAGTTCCAGCGACATCAGGGAGTCCAGCCCGAGGGTCTTCAGCGGCGTGGACAGGTCGAGACCGTCGGGGTCGATGCGCAGAACGGCGCCCACGTCCGCGCGGACCACGATGGCGATGTCGTCGGGGCCGACCACGCGGGTGGTCCGGTCGGCGATGTCGGTCATGGACTGCCAGCTGGTCTGAGCAGCCGCGGCCGGGTACATCTCGAGCAGGCGACGGGTGTCCAGCTCGGCATAGCCGACCACGGTCTCCTTGGCGAGGAAGCTGGTGAGCGCGCGCCACAGGTCGTCGACCTGGAGCGGCGCAAGGCCTCGGTCGGCCAAGCGGTCGATGTTGCCGACGGCGAGGCCCACCTCGGCCACCGACCCCCACTGCACGCTCAGCGCGGGCAGCCCCTCGCGGACACGACATTCGGCGAGGGCGTCCAGGAAGGCGTTGGCGGCCGCGTACGCGCCCTGGCCCGGCAGCCCCGCGTACGCGGCGACCGAGGAGAACAGCACGAAACTGTCCAGCGGATCGGTGCGGGTGAGGCGGTCCAGAACCGACGAACCGTCCACTTTGGGGCGCAGGACCCAGGTCAGGCTGTCGGCGGTGATGTTCGGCAGGGTGGCATCGTCGAGGACGCCGGCCGCGTGGAACACACCCGCCAGCGGGGGCATGGTGGCGCGAATGTCGCCGAGCACCTCGGCCATGCGTTGCTCGTCGGCGACGTCGGCCCGCCAGTAGCGCGCGCCGGGCAGGGGGTTCGCCGCGCTACGCCCGACCAACGCCACGTGCTCGGCGCCGTGCGTGCGCAGGTGTTCTGCGAGGGAGCGGCCGAGTGCGCCGGCACCGCCGGTGATCAGGTACGTGGCATCGGCGCGGAAGCGGCCCCGTGGCAGTGGATCCGGGGCAACGGGCTCGCCGTCGCGCGGGTCGGTGAGCACGACCTTGCCGATGTGCTCACCGTTGGCGAACATCCGCAGGGCGTCCGCCGCGCGGGCGAACGGCACTTCGGTGACCGGCAGCACGTGGGCAGCTGGCCAGGCTTCGGCCAACAGGCCTGCGAAGCGGCCTGGCGAGCGGCGCATCAGGCCCACGATGTCCACGGCGGTGAACGAGACCGCCTTGCGGAAGGAGCCGAGGTCGATCGGCATGTCGGCGTAGATGTCCCGCTTGCCCAACTCGACGAACCGGCCGTCGTCGGCCAGCACGTCCAGGCCGAGTGGGATCGCCACACCGGTCAGCGAGTTCAGCACGACGTCCACCCCGCGCCCGCCGGTGGCCGCCCGGACCACGACGGCCCACTCGGTCGTGCGTGAGTC
>NZ_JBJMIE010000303.1:0-6939 GCF_045807065.1 Actinophytocola sp.
CTAGCACTCGGGCGCTTCGGGCAGTCAGAACCTGAACCGCGGCACGAGGACGCAGACAGCGACCCGTACGCGCGCGTTCGTGGTGCACACGCTGGTCACGCAGCTGTTCGTCGAGGGCGGCGACTACCTCGACTCCGACACCGTCTTCGGCGTGAAGCCCTCCCTCGTCAAGGACTTCGAACGGCAACCACCCGGCACCCTGACACCGGACGGCCGTGCCGTGGCCGGACCATGGTCACGCGTCACCTTCGACATCGTCCTGGCCCCGGCACGGCTGCCCACGCCACACCCATGACTCCACGTGTGTCCACTGAGGACAGAAGCTGCGGTCAGCTGTCGCTGGTGTAGACGTCGTCCACGACGAACGTCTCGTCGGCGTCGGCCGTGCTGCTCGCGGAGAACTGGTGGCCGGTCATGTCGCTGGTGGTGCCGTCGGCGCGGGTGGCCGTGCCGACGGGGACACCGTCGACGGTGACGGCGGCTCAGCCCGCCGTCGGTGGACACCAGCTGGCTGTTCTCCGCGGAACCGTCGGCGTCGTAGTGGTTGACGTAGCCGCCGTAGACGGTCCGCGTGGGCGACGCCGCGGTCCCGGTGTCGTAGGCCTCGGCGGTCGCGTACCAGGTCACTCCCCGGTCGAGAAGAGTTCACGGAACGGCATTCCATGTCAAGCAGGCGTCGACGGCGCCCGGCAGCGCGACGGTAATTCGCCGGATGTGACGAAAAGACAGCGAATCACCTGGTTTACGTCGCCGCGGTCGGTGGCACGCCGGTGGACGCGAAAAGAACATTGTCGTCCAACATCAATTATTTGGGGGATTCAACACCATGCGATCGTCCATTGCGATCGTCGGTGTCGGACCGCGTGGCCTCAGCATTCTGGAAAGGCTCTGCGACGCCGGTCCGACCAGGAGAAACGACCTGACGGTACACCTGATCGACCCGAACCCGGCCGGTTCGGGAGCCCACTACCCGGAGCAGGCGAACCACCTGCTGATGAACACCGTCGCCGGTCAGGTCTCGATGTTCCGCACCGGTGACTCCGCCACCGAAATGCCCGTTTCGGGTCTCGGTCTCGCCGAATGGGCCGGCGTCGACGACAACGTCTACCTGCCGCGCAGCGTCCTCGGCCGTTATCTCACCTACCCCTACCGCCGGTTCCGCCGAGCGGCGGCGAACCGGTGCACACTCCGGGAGCACCGTGCGCGGGCCACCCAGCTCCGCCTGCTGCACGACCGGAGCTGGGCGATCCACCTGTCGGACGACTCGACCGTCCGCGCGGACTTCGTCTTCCTCACCACGGGCCACGGCGCGAACCACCCCGGGCCGGAGGACGAGCGGCTCCTGCGGTTCGCCGACGACTTCGCCAGCACCAACCGGCGGCTGCGCCACCTGCCCACCTGCTACCCGCTCTGGCAGCTCGACACGATCGACCCCGCGTCGCGGGTCGCCGTGCGCGGCATGGGCTTGTCGGCGATCGACGTGGTCGCGAGCCTCACCGCCGGCCGCGGCGGCCGTTTCGTGCCCCGGCGCGGCGGCGGCCTGACCTACCGGCCGAGCGGGCAGGAACCCAGGCTGTTCGTCTACTCCCGGTCGGGCCGCGTGTTCTGGCCGCGCGCGACCAACCAGAAAGCGCCGGCGGACACCTACCAGGGCACGTTCCTGACCGCGGACGTCGTCGGCGCCCTGCGGGCGACGCACGGACAGCTCGACTTCGACGAGCACGTGCTCCCGCTGCTGCTGGCCGACATGCGTGCCGCCGCCACCTCGACCGGTACCGTGCCCGAGCCGGCGCGGATCGACTCGGTGCTGCGCCCGCGGCGGCTGCCGAGCCATCGGACGCTGGACGAGTACCAGGCCGCGATCGTCGACTTCCTCGCCATGGACGAGGTCCGCGCCGCCGAGGGCAACCTGCGCGATCCCGTCAAGGCGGCGACCGACGCGCTGCGCGACCTGCGGGACAACCTGCGTTCCGCGGTGGAACACCGGGGGCTCACCCCGGAGTCGCACGAACGGTTCTGCCGCGTCCACGCGCCGTTGATGGACACGGTGGCCGCGGGACCGCCGCTGTCACGGGCCCAGGAGTGGCGTGCGCTGTTCGAAAGCGGCATCCTGCGCCTCGGCTCGGGACCGGCGCCGCGGGTGCGGACCGACGAGGAGTCCGGCACCTTCGTCATCGACGGCGACCACCGCTCCTCGCCGGCCACGCAGTGCGACGTGATCGTGGGCGCCGCCGTCGACAGGTTCATGCCCGAGCGGGACACCTCCTCGCTGGTCCGTTCCCTGCTGACCGCCGGGCACGCGCGCGGCTTCCGGAACGGCCCGTTCAGCCCGGGTGGGTTCGACATCGACACCGCGGGCCGGCTGGTCGGCGCGGACGGCACCGTCGCGCCCAACATCTGCGCGGTCGGCCACCTCACCGAAGGCCCGCACTACTTCACCAACATGCTGCCCGCCCCCGGTCTCGACTCCCGGGTGACCGCCGACGCGGCCGTCGCGGTCGACGCCATGGCCGAACACCTGCTGCGGATCGAGGCGTCCCGGGGCGAACCCGTCGGCGTGGGCACGCGAGGACTCATGCAAGGAGCCATGCGATGAACACCGACACCACCCGCTGGATCGAGCCGTTCACCACGACGGGCAAGCACGTCTCGCTCGTCCCGCTCGAGGCAGGCCACGAGGCGCCGCTGATCGACGCCATCAACGACGGGAACGTCTGGGACACCTGGTACGCCGCGGTGCCCACGCCGGAGAGCATGGGACGCGAGATCGAGTGGCGGCTGGGCCTCGCCGAGGAGGGCCGGATGCTGCCCTTCACCGTGTTGGACGCCAGCAGCCGGATCGTCGGCATGACCAGCTACATGAACATCGACGCGGACAACCGGCGCCTGGAGATCGGCCACACCTGGTACGGCAGGAGCGTGCAGCGCACCCCGCTCAACACCGAGGCGAAGCTCCTGCTGCTGCAACGGGCCTTCGAGCAGCACGACTGCATCGCGGTCGGCTTCCGGACCGCGTTCTTCAACCAGCCGAGTCGCCGCGCGATCGAACGGCTGGGCGCGAAGTTCGAGGGGATCTGGCGCAACCACGTGATCCTGCCGGACGGCACACTGCGGGACACCGTCTACTACAGCATCATCAACAGCGAGTGGCCCGCCGTGCGGCGGCACCTGACCTGGCTGCTCGAACGCCCGGGAGCCGACTAGTGGCCGCCACCAGCACGATGGGCCGCGCGGACGAGAGGACGGGGACCGCGCTGAAGCCGACCGAGAAGACCGCCGTCTTCCTCCTCGGGCTCTGCGCGTTGCTGAACATCTACTCGACGCAACCGCTGCTGACGGAGCTGGCCGCGACGTTCCGGGTGCCCGTCGACCGGGCCGCGTGGACCATCAGCGCGACCACACTCGGCGTCGCCGTGGTGGCACCGTTCGCGGGTTCGGCGTCGGACTACCTCGGCCGCAAGCGGGTGATGCTCGTCGCGATCGGGGCCAGCGCGGTGGCGACCGCGGCGTGCGCGGCCGCGTGGAACTTCGAGGCGTTGCTGGCGCTCCGGTTCCTGCAGGGCATGCTCATCCCGTTCGTGTTCGCGGTGGCCGTCGCCCACATCGCCGAGGAGCACACCGGTGCCACGGCGGTCGCGGCGAACGCGCTGTACGTGTCCGGCACGGCGTTCGGCGGTTTCTGCGGACGGTTCCTCTCCGGTGCGGCGACGGCGCGGTACGGCTGGCGCGCGTCGTTCGTCGTGCTGGCGGTCGTGCTGTTGGTCGTCCTGGCCACCACCGCGGCATGGCTGGCGCCGGACCGGCGGTTCCGGCGCGCCCGGTCGCCGCTCGCCGGTGTGCGGGGCATCGGCGGGCACCTGCGCAACCCGCGGCTGCTCGGCACCTGCGTCATCGGCGCCGCCATCCTCTTCCTCCAGGTCGGGTCGTTCACCTTCGCGGGACTGCACCTGCAGGCGCCCCCGTTCGGTCTGACCACGGTCCAGATCGGCGCGGTGTTCGCGGTCTTCCTCGTCGCGGTCGTGGTCACGCCGCTGGCCGGCACGCTGATCAACCGACTCGGCCGGCTGGGGACCTTCGTCCTGGCCAGCGCGGTCTCGCTGGCAGGTCTCGGTCTCACCCTGGTCCCCACGACGTGGACCGTGATCGCCGGGCTGGCCGCCTCGTGCACCGGGGTGTTCTGCGGGCAGTCCTGTGCCACCGGGTACGCGGCGGAGTCCGGCGGCACCGCACGGTCCGGCGCGGTCGGGCTGTACCTGACCTCGTACTACCTGGGCGGCAGCCTCGGCGCCGTGGCTCCCGCCCCGCTCTTCGCGGCGGCGGGGTGGAGCGCGTGCGCGGGACTCCTCGCCGCCGTCATCGGAATCAGCGTGGCGGTCGCGTTCGCCGTCTGGCGGAAGGGAGTGCGCGAATGATCGACCTGGACAGCAGGGACACGTTCCACTGGCTGTGCCAGCTGGACAAGGCCTCGACGGTCATGACCGTCGAGTGCGGGATCACGCCGCACGAGGTCGGCGTGCGGACCGCGAGGGCGATCACGGCCGTGGTCGCGAAGGCCGCCGCGCCAGGCGCCGACCGCCCGACGGACTACCTGGACGTCCAACCGCTGGTGAGTGCGATCGCCGGTCCCGACAGCTCGTACGTCCACTCGGGACGCAGCCGCCAGGACATGCTCGCCACCGTGCACCGCCTGATGGTGCGCGACCGCCTCCTCCTGGTCCGCCACGGGCTCGACGAACTGCGGAACCGGCTGCTGGCACTGGCACGCCACCACGCGTCGGCGATCGTGCCGGCCTACACCAACGGCGTCCAGGCACAGCCCGTCACGTTCGGACATCTCGTCCTCGGCTACGAGCACGCGTTGCGGCGGTCGGCACAGCGGTTGGCGGAGGCATACCACCGGGTCAACCTGTGCCCGCTCGGTGCGGCGGCACTCGCGACGTCGAGCTTCCCGGTGGACCGGGCCCGGCTGGCCGAACTGCTCGGTTTCGCCGCTCCCGTCCGCAACTCGTTCGACGCGGCGCAGCTCGCGCCGGTCGACACCGGTTTCGAGGTGGCGTCCTGCGCGATGGGGCTCGCGTTGTCCATCGGTACGTTCATCCAGGACGTGCACGCGCAGTACCACCACGTGCGGCCCTGGATCCGGCTGGACAGCGACGGCCTGCTCAGCCCGAGCACCCTCATGCCGCAGAAGCGGAACCCGGTCGCGCTCAACCGGGCCCGGCTGCTCGCCAGCGAGGTCGTCGGCGACGGCGTGACGACCGCACTCGCGGCGCACAACGTGTGTTCCGGGCTCACCGACTACAAGCGGGCCGAGGCGGCGCACACCCTGGACCGCGCCATCGCACTGCTCGCGGAGGTGAACGCGATCGTCGCCGCGCTCCGGGTGGACGAGGAGGCCGCGCTCGCCGAGGTGAGGTCGGACTACTCGACGACGTCCGAGCTGGCGAACGTCCTGCAGCGCGACGCGAACGTTCCCTTCCAGGTGGGCCACCGGTTCGCGTCCGCTCTGGTCTCCCACGGGCGCGCCGCGGCCCTCCCCCCGGCCGCCGTCGCCTTCGGTGACGTGACCCGCCTCTACCGCGAGGCCGTCGCCGACTTCCCCGACGTCGCGGGCGAGCTCCCCCTCACCGAGGAACAGTTCCGCACCGCGCTCGACCCCGCGACCATGGTGCGGTCGTACCAGGGCTACGGCGGTCCACAGGGGACCGAGGTCGCGGCCATGCTGGCCGAGGCACGCGACGCCCTCGACGCGGACCTGGCGTGGACGAAGGGGGTCGCGGAGCGCCTGCACGCGGCCGAGGACGCGCTGGAAGCCGCCTTCACCGCGCTCGCGACCATGTGATCACGGGTCTGCCATTCGGTGGGTTTTTCCCCTACCATCACGCACCGGGTTGATGGGGTGACGCATCGGGCCCGTACTCCGGGTCCTGGTGCGTCCACACCGAGAGGAAGAGGAGATGCTGCGCATCCACTTCACCCCGGAGGACCTGGCCAGGACCCGGATCAGCGCCGGGCCCCAACCGATGTGGGAGCTGCTGCTCAGCACCAACCGGCTACGCGGCCGCGACGGCGACGTCGTCTTCGCCGGGTGGCGCCGGACCGTGGCCGCCCGCACGCCCGTGACCACCCGGCTCCTGACCGATCTGGCGCCGGTCACGGGCTACTTCGCGGACTTCCTCACCCCGATCGCCGCCGCGGCCTCGCTCGACGAGGCGCTGGAGACGCTGCGGCGCACCCCGCGGCGACGGCTGCGCCACGACCTGGCCGTCCTCGCGGGCAGCCGCAGGCTCCCGGCGTGGACCGCGGCGCTGGCGGACGGTCATCCCGAGACGCTGAACACGCTGGTCGACGCCGCCGAGCAGTACTTCGCGGCCTGCCTCGCGCCGTACTGGGCACGCGTGCGGGCCGCCGTCGACCAGGAGCGGGCCCGGCTGGGCGCGGCACTGGCCGTCGGCGGCTGGGAGTTCGCGCTGGGCGGCCTGCACCCCACGGCCCGCTGGCGCTACCCGGTGCTGGAGCTGGGTTATCCGGTGGAGCACGACCTCCACCTCGACGGCCGGGGCCTGCACCTGGTGCCGTCGTTCTTCTGCTGGGGCCTGCCGACGACCTTCCGCGACGCCGAGTTCGAGCCGACGCTGGTGTACCCGATCGAGCACGCGGTCGGCTGGTCCGAGCCCGACGGCGACCGCAAACCGCTCGCGGCGCTGCTCGGCCGCACCCGTGCCCGGGTGCTGGAGGAACTCGGCGAGCGTCCCGGCACCACCAGCGACGTCGCCTCCCGCACCGGCACCAGCGTCCCGACCGCCAGCCAGCAGGCGGCGACCCTGCGTGCCGCGGGTCTGGTCGACACCCGGCAGAACGGCCAGTCCGTGCTGCACTCGGTCACCCCGCTGGGCCGGGCACTGCTCAGCGGCGCGATCAACTGACAGAGCCGGCGTC
>NZ_JBJMIE010000304.1:0-5065 GCF_045807065.1 Actinophytocola sp.
GTCAGCGAGTTCACGTGGTTGACGTGGGTGTGCACGGCCAGGTTGACGCCGCGCCGCTCGGCGGTGATGGCGACCCGGTTGAGCCCTTCGACCACGTCGCCCTGCAGCCAGTGCTGGGGCAGGCCGGCGAGGGCCTTGGTGGCCAGGCGGATGTCGCGCACGGTCTCGATGTCCAGCAGCCGCATCAGGAACGACTCCAGCTGGTGCCACGGCACGTTCGCCACGTCGCCGCCGGACACCACCACGTCCCGCACGCCCGGGGTGCGCTTCAGGTAGTCGATCATCTGGTCCTGGCGGTCGACCGGCTTGAGCGCCAGCTTGTGCTTGTCGACCGAGGGGGTCGAGTTGCCGACCAGGTCCATCCGCGTGCAGTGGCCGCAGTACTGCGGGCACGTCGACAGCAGCTCCGCCAGCACCTTCGTCGGGTAGCGGTGCGTCAACCCCTCGACGACCCACATCTCCGCCTCGTGCAGGGAGTCGCGTGACGAGTGCGGGTGGTTCGGCCACAGCGGGTCCCGGTCGCTGGCCACCGGCATCATGTAGCGCCGGACGGGGTCCGCCAGGAACGCCTTCGTGAGGTCACCGTCCGTGACCGTCGGCGCCATGGTGTTCAGCATCTGGGGTGGCAGCAGCATCGACATCGTCGCCAGCCGCTCCTGGTCGGCGACCAGGTCCGCGTAGAACGACTCGGCGAGCCGGTCGCCCACCACGGCCCGCAGCTGCCTGACGTTGCGCACGCAGTGGACCCGCTGCCACTGCGCGTCCCGCCACTGCGCCTCCGTCACGTCCCGCCAGCCCGGGAACCGCCGCCAGTCCGGCTCGACCAGCTCTCGCCGGACGTACTCGTACGGTTGTCGCGCGGCCTCGTCCACCGCGTCCGAGATCGACGTGTCGGCCGCCACCCCGTCGTGTAATGCCGTCATCCGTCCTCCTGGTCGCTAGGTTGACGTAAAGATATGCTGCCAGAACGTAGTGCAGACGTAAATCCTTCGGAGGAGGTCGTGTGTGACGTCTCCATACGGGCTACATCGCGTGCTCGATCCGGCGGGGGTGCTGCCGCAGCAAGCGTGGCGGCTGTCGACCGAGGCTGGCTTGTGGCCCGATGAAGTTCTCATCGACGTGGAGCGCCTCAACCTGGACGCGGCCTCCTACCGCCAGCTGCGCGAGGAACACGGCGCACCCGACGCCGTCCGGCGCGCGGTGGTCGAGATCGTCGAGCGGCGCGGGAAGATGCACAACCCGGTCACCGGCTCGGGCGGCATGCTGCTCGGCACCGTGCGCGAGGTGGGGCCGGAGTCGCCCCTGGGGCTCACGCAAGGTGACCGGATTGCCACGTTGGTGTCGCTCACGCTCACCCCGCTGCGCATCGACGACGGCCTCGCGAACTGGTCCGGGGAGAGCGAGCAGGTGCCCTGCCGGGGCACGGCCATCCTGTTCGGCCGGTCCATCGCGGCCGTCCTGCCGGACGACCTGCCGGACGAGCTGGCCCTGTCGGTGTTCGACGTGTGCGGGGCGCCGGCGCTGACCGACCGGGTCGTCCGCGAGGCCGGTTCCGGGTCATCTGTATTGGTTCTGGGCGGGGGCGGCAAGTCGGGCAGCCTGTCGCTGGCGGCGGCCCGGCGCGCGGGCGCGGAGCGGCTGGTCGCGCTCGTGCCAACCGAGACCGAGGCGACCGCGGTGCGCGCGGCCGGGCTCGCCGACGAGGTCGTGGTCGCCGACGCCAGGAACCCGGTCGCGGTCGCGGCGGCGGTGGGCGTGCAGGTCGACGTGACCGTCGTGTGCGTGGACGTGCCGGGCTGCGAGCACGGCGCCGTCCTGGCCACGGCGGACGGCGGCACCATCGTGTTCTTCTCGATGGCCACGTCGTTCTCGGCGGCGGCGCTCGGCGCGGAGGGGCTCGCGGCGGACGTCCGCATGCTCATCGGCAACGGGTTCGTCCCGGGCCACGCGCGGTTCGCGCTCGAGCTGTTCCGCACCACGCCAGGCGTCCGCGAGTTGTTCGAACACCGCGAGCGGCAGACTGGATCGGATCGGAGGAGCCCCTCCGCAGGAGGCGGCCGGGTGCAGGAGGGGAGCGACCAATTCAACACCGCGACACCATGACGACCCTCTACACGAACGCACGCGTCCACGGCGCCGACGCGACCACCATGGCCGTCGAGGGTGGCCGCATCACCTGGCTCGGCCACGCGTACCCCGGTCGACCAGCCACGACGATCGACCTGGACGGCGCGTTCATCGCCCCCGCGTTCGTCGACGCCCACGTGCACGCCACGTCGGCCGGCCTGCTGCACACGGGTCTCGACCTCACGGCCACCGACTCCCTGGCCGACCTCCTCGACGCGGTTCGGGACCGTGCCGGTACGGGTGTACCGCTCTGGGGGCACGGCTGGGACGAGACCCGCTGGCCGGAGCACCGCCCGCCCACCCGCGCCGAACTGGACGCCGTCGCCGGCGGTACACCCGTGTACCTCTCCCGGATCGACGTGCACTCGGCGCTGGTGTCCACCGCACTCGTCGAGCTGGCCCCGACCGCCCGCACGGCGCCGGGCTGGTCCGCCGACGGCCCGCTCGCCCGCGACGCCCACCACCACGTCCGCCGGGCCGCCCGCGACTCGATCACCCCGGAGCAGCGTGCGGAGGCCCAGCTGGCGTTCCTCCGCCACGCCGCGTCGAAGGGCATCGCCTGCGTGCACGAGTGCGCCGGCCCGGACATCTCCGACGCGGACGACCTGGCCGACCTCCTTTCCAGGTCAGGTGACCTGCCAAGGATCGTCGGCTACTGGGGCGCACTCGGCGACCCACCGCCCGGCGTCAGGGGCTCGGCCGGGGACCTGTTCGTCGACGGCGCCCTCGGCTCCCGCACCGCCGCCCTGAGCGAGCCGTACGCGGACCGCCCGGACACCCGCGGCGCCCTCTACCTCGACGCGGAGCGGATCGCCGCGCACGTCGTCGCGTGCACCGAGGCGGGCCGGCAGGCGGGCTTCCACGTGATCGGCGACGCCGCGGTCGCCGAGGTGGTCGCCGGGTTCCAGCTGGCCGAGAAGGTCGTGGGGGACCAGGCGCTCACGAGCGCCCGGCACCGGCTGGAGCACCTGGAGATGGTCACCGCGGAACAGGCCGGTGAGCTGGCCCGGCTCGGCGTGACCGCGTCGGTGCAGCCGCTGTTCGACGCGACCTGGGGCGGCCGCGACGGCATGTACGCCGAACGACTCGGCCCGGACCGGGGCAGCGCGCTGAACCCGTTCGCGACGCTCGTGAAGGAGGGCGTGCCCCTCGCGTTCGGCTCGGACGCGCCGGTCACCCCGGTCGACCCGTGGGCCAGCGTCCGCGCGGCGGTCGAGCACCGCACGCCGGGCTCCGGCCTCGACCGGGACACGGCCTTCACCGCGCACACCGGCGGCGGCTGGGCGGCGGCCGGGGAGACCGGCGGCCTGCTCGACGTCGGCGCGCCCGCGACCTTCGCGGTGTGGCGGGGCGAGACCTGCCTGCGCACAGTCCTGGACGGCAAGACGATCTACGAGGGGGCGTGATGTCAGTGGTGCGTGAGACGATCGAACCGGGGGCCGGCGGCCACGCCATGCTGGACCTGGACCCCGACACCGTCGCGACCGCGCGCCGGCTCGCCGCGCGGGCGGCCGAGCCGGTCATCCGTATCGCCACGGCGCACACCACGGTCGCCGTCGAACGCGCCACGCTGCGGCTCGCGGGCATCACCGGCGCGGACTCGGGTCACCGCGCCGGCGACGTGCCGTGGGTCAACCGCGTGGTCGACACCGTCCGCGAGCACTGCGGCCTCGAACACGGTGTCGTCCTCCCCGCCTTCCACGCGTTGCGCGAACACGACCTGGCGAACCTCACCGAGCTGGCCGAGGCGACCGCCGCCGGCCAGGTCCGGTACCGGGTCCCGGAGGGCCGCGACGCCGACCGCGCCGCGAAGGCGGGGCGGACGGCGGTGGCGAAGGGCCTGCGCACGGTCGACCGCAACCGCGCCCAGCGCGACCGGCTCGTCGCGAAGTACGGCAACCCGCCGCAGCGCCCGTGGATCTACCTGATCGTCGCCACCGGCGACATCGACGAGGACGTCGTCCAGGCCGCCAACGCCGCCCGTGCGGGCGCGGACGTCATCGCGGTGATCCGCTCGACCGGCCAGTCCCTGCTGGACTACGTGCCGGAAGGCGCGACGCACCACGGCTTCGCGGGCACCTACGCCACGCAGGAGAACTTCCGCATCATGCGAGCCGCCATGGACGAGGTGTCCAAGGAGGTCGGCCGCTACATCCGCGTCACGAACTACGCGTCCGGGCTGTGCATGCCGGAGATCGCCGTCCTGGGCGGCCTGCAGCGCCTCGACATGATGCTCAACGACTCCATGTACGGCATCCTGTTCCGCGACATCAACCCGATCCGCACCTTCGTCGACCAGCGGTTCTCCCGCCAGGTCCACGCCCGCGCCGGCATCATCATCAACACCGGCGAGGACAACTACCTCACCACCGCCGACGCGGTCGACGCCGCGCACACGGTCACCGTGTCGCAGCTGCTCAACGAGCACTTCGCGCACGAGGCGGGCCTGCCGGACGAGCTGCTCGGCCTCGGCCACGCGTTCGAGATCAACCCGGCGGTACCGGACTCGTTCCGCCTGGAGCTGGCGCACGCCCTGCTGGCCCGCGAGCTGTTCCCGGACGCGCCGCTGAAGTGGATGCCGCCGACCAAGCACATGACCGGCGACGTGTTCCGCGGCTACCTGCTGGACGGCTTCTTCAACCTCGCCGGGGCGCTGACCGGCCAGGGCATCCTGCTGGTCGGGATGATGACCGAGGCCGTGGTCACCCCGTGGCTGAGCGACCGGGACCTGGCGCTGCGCAACGTCCGGTACGTGCTGAACGCCGCCGGCGGCCTGACCGAGGATTTCCGGCCCCCTCCGGGCGGCTTCATCGACCGGCGCGCCCACACCGTGCTCACCGAGGCCGTCGAGCTGCTGGGGCGGATCGCCGACCACCCGGAGGGCCTGATCCAGGTGATCGCCGACGGCACGTTCGGCATCACCAGGCGCCCGGCGGAC
>NZ_JBJMIE010000305.1:0-8233 GCF_045807065.1 Actinophytocola sp.
GGAGACCTGGACCCAGGGCAGCAGCTTGAGCAGCCAGCGCGAGGACACGCCCTGCATCTGGGGAACGGACTTCTTCGTCGTGGCCAGGTTCCGGGCCGCGGCGGTCGCCAGGCTCTGCTGTCGCTGGGCGTTCGTCTCGACACCGGGCGCCGCGGGTTCGGTCACCGTCACAACGCACACCACCAATCATGCGGTCGGCTGTAGGAAGAATTCGGCGGGATCGCGAGTTCTTTTCATTCCTATCACCGGCGTGGAAAAGTCCACAGTCGACCAAGGGGGTGACCACGACGGTGGTCGGAAATTATCCGAGAGTAACTACCCCGTCACCCGAAAATGCGGTAACTACCACCGGTCCGATTGTTTGAGTTGAGCGAGAATGCGCCAAAGGGGGGTGTGGTTGGGACGAACGTGTGGCGGATGTCCGGCAACGACCCGGTCGTGGTGGGGTGGTCTCACCGGAACGGTCTAGTGCGTTGGGCCGGATACACACCCTCCGTCGAAGAAGTCAGGTCGATCGGCTCCCGACATGGGTCGGCACGGTCGACGAAACATACCGTCAACCGTGCCGGAATTTGTCGTGGATGTTTCGTCAGGCGCTCGCGTTGTCCAGTCGGCCGAGGTGATCTTCCGACAACTTGATGTCCACCGCCGCCATCGCGGCGTCGAACTGCTCCAGCGTGCGCGGTCCGGTCAGGGGCACCACCGGCGGGTCGGTCTGGTGCAGCAGCCACGCCAGCACCAGTTGGTTCGGCCGCACGCCCAGCTCGGTCGCCAGCTCGGTGAGCGCGGCCAGCCGCGCGTTCGAGTCCGGGCCCGCGTAGTTCGGCATCTTCGGGTCGGCCGCGCGCTTGGCGGGGTCGTCGTAGATCCCGTTCAGGATCGGGGAGTACGCGACCAACGAGACCTGTGGGTTGGCGCGCAGGTGGTCGAGCTGCTCGTCGTCCACAATGGACAGGGTGTTGACGCCGCCCTTCGGGCGCAGGTAGGAGTGCTGCTGCTGCACCGCGACCGGCGCGGGCCAGCCGTGGCGGTCGCAGAGGCCGAGGATCCGCTCCAGCCGCCAGGTGCGCACGTTCGACCAGCCGACGTAGCGGATCTTGCCGGCCCGCACGAAGCCGTCGAGCGCCTCCAGCGTCTCCTCCAGCGGGGTGGCGCGGTCGTCGACGTGCACGTAGTAGAGGTCGATGCGGTCGGTGCCGAGCCGGCGCAGGCTGGCGTCGAGGGAGCCGCGGAGGGTCCGGGCACCCGCGCCGACGTACTTCGCGGGCCAGCCGCCGCCGCGCTGCGCGTCCGGATCCTCGACCCAGCCGCTGCCCTTGCTGGACAGGAACACCCGGTCCCGGTTCCCGCGACTGGCGAACCAGTGTCCCAGCACGGTCTCGCTCTCGCCGCCGGTCAACCCCGGCGCCGGCCACCACGCGTAGCAGTCCGCGGTGTCCACGAAGGATCCGCCGAGATCGAGGTACCGGTCGAGCATGGTCAGGGAGGTCGCTTCGTCGGTTCGGGTGCCCATCCACATCGCACCGAGGGCGAGCTGGCTGACCTGCTCGCCGGTGCGGCCCAGTTCTGTCGTCTGCACGTTCCCGACACTAGGTTCGACCCGTTCGATACGTCCAATGCAAAGTTGGGTGCCGATCAATACGCTGACCGTATGGAACTACGGCAGGCGCGCGCGTTCGTCGTGACGGCCGACGAGGGGCACGTCGGTCGGGCGGCGACCCGGCTGCACGTCACGCAACCGACGCTGTCCCGGCAGATCGCGGCGCTGGAACGGTCGCTCGCCGTGCCGCTGTTCGACCGGACCCGCAGGCAGCTGGCGCTCACCCCCGCCGGCGAGGTGTTCCTGGCCGGGGCGAGGGAGCTGGTGCGGCGGGCGGACGAGCTGGCCGCCGCCGCGCAGCGGGCGCACCGCGGTGAGCTGGGCGTGCTGCGCGTCGGGTTCGTCCAGTCCGCCACGTTCGCCGCGCTGCCCCGGCTGCTGAGCGGGTTCCGCGCGGCGGTGCCGGCGGTGCGGGTGGAGGTCATGGCCATGACCACGCTGCGGCAGCTGGACGCGCTGGCCGACGACCGCATCGACGTCGGCCTGCTCCGGCCGCCGGTCAACGCGCCGGACCTGCGCCTGCGCACCGTGTCGCACGACGAGTTGTACGTCGCGCTGCCCAGCGGGCACCCCCTCGCCGGCCGCCGCCGGGTGTCGCTGGCGGACCTCGCGGACGAGTCCTTCGTGTTCTACGAGCGGGAGGCCGGGCCGGCTGTGCACGACACGATCGTCGGGTTCTGCCGGGCGGCCGGCTTCAGCCCGCGCATCGTGCAGGAGGCCGTCGACGTGCAGACCATCGCGGCGCTGGTCGCCGCCGACCTGGGCGTGTCGCTGCTGATCGCGCCGACCCCGCACACCGACGAGAAGGCGGTCGTGTACCGCCCGCTGGCGGAGGACCTGCCGAGCTGGGAGATGGCCCTGGCGTGGTCGGTCCACAACCACTCGCCGGTCCTGGCGCGGTTCCTCGCGACGGTGGCGCGGGGTGACGAACCGTGAGCGAGGGTCGTCGAGTTCGGGGCGGTCGTGCGCTGGCGGCGTACGCCATGATCACCCAACCCGGTCAGGAGGTCACCCCGAGTGATCCGCACACCGGTGTGGCCGTGATCGTCACCGTGCCGGTTCGCCGAGGTCAGCCGGTCGAGCAGGCGGCGCGGCGGCGTGCGGGTCGACGCGCCGCCTGCCTCGACGATGCCCCGTTCGAGTACCTATGCTGGGGCGCGATGAGCCACGTACCGAGCCGGGTCCTGGTCACCGGGGCGGCTGGCCGGCTCGGCAGTGCGGTGCTGCGCGTTCTCGCGGCACAGGGCGCGGCCGTTGTCGGTCTCGACCGCGTCGACCCAGGCGGCACCGAAGCGTTCTTCACCGGCAGCGCCGGCGACGTCGACCTGGTCGCGCGGGCCATGGCCGGCGTCGACACCGTCATCCACCTCGCCGCCATTCCGCGGCCCACGCTCGGCGCGCCCGAGGAGGTGTTCGTCAACAACGTGGCCGCCACGTTCGTGGTCCTCGACCAGGCCGCGCGGGCCGGGGTGCGGCGGGCGGTGATCGCGAGCAGCCTGTCCATCACCGGACTCCCCTTCTCCCCGCACCCGGCCGTGCCCGACTACCTGCCGGTCGACGAGGCCATGCCCTTGCAGATCGCGGACCCGTACGCACTGTCCAAACAGGCCGACGAGGCGACCGCCGAGATGGTCGCGCGCCGGGACGGGATGGCGGTCGTCGCGCTGCGGTTCCCGATGCTCGGGGAGCCCGAGTTCCTCGCCGAGGAGGCGAGGATCCACCGCGACGACCCCGGCCACGGCGCCAACGCGATGTGGGCGTACCTCGACATGCGGGACGCGGCCATGGCCTGCTGGCTCGGGGCCACCGCTGCGCTGTCGGGCGTGCACCCCCTGTACGTGGCCGCGCCGGACACCCTCTCGCCGTACCCGACCCAGGACCTCGTCGCGCGCTGTCTGCCCGGCGTGCCGGTGCGGGCCCCGCTGCCCGGGCGGAGCGTGCCGATCGACACGGCCGCGGCCCGTGCACTCCTCGGTTTCCAGGCCGCACACCACTTCGAGATCACCCCGGCGGAGCTTCCGTGACGTACTACGACGACTTCGTGCCGCACCAAGGACTTCGCGCGCCCCGCGCCTTCCTGCACACCGATGCGCCGCGGCTCTCGCTCGACGGGGACTGGCGGTTCCGGTTGTCCCCGATCGCCGACGTGCCAACCGACTTCGCCGACCCGGCGTTCGACGACAGCGGTTGGGACACGCTGGCGGTGCCGTCGCACTGGCCGCTGCGCGGGTACGGCAGTCCCTGGTACACCAACGTCGTCTACCCGTTCCCCGTCGACCCGCCGCACCCGCCGGAGGAGAACCCGACCGGTGACCACCGGATCGCGTTCGACCTGCCCGCCGACTGGGCCGGCCGGCGGGTGGTGCTGCGGTTCGACGGCGTCGAGTCCTGCGCGAGGGTGTGGCTCAACGGCACGGAGCTGGGATTCTTCACCGGTTCGCGGTTGCCGGCCGAGTTCGACGTGACGCCCGTGCCCGGCCGCAACGTCCTGGCCGTGCGGGTGCACCAGTGGTCGGCCGCGAGCTACCTCGAGGACCAGGACCAGTGGTGGCTGCCCGGCATCTTCCGGTCGGTGGCGCTGGAGGCGCGTGGCGACCTGGACGACGTGTTCGTGCACGCGTCCTACCTGGACGGTCAGGGCACACTGCTGATCGACGCCTCGGTGCCGGCGACGGTGTCCGTGCCCTCGCTCGGCATCTCGGTGCCCGCGGGGGAGTCGGTGACGGTTCCCGTCGAGCCGTGGAGCGCGGAGCGGCCCCGCCTGTACGACGCCACGGTGTCGACCGGGACGGAGACCGTCCGGCTGCGCATCGGTTTCCGCACCGTGTCCATCGCGGACGGTGTGCTGCTGGTCAACGGTGAGCCGGTCCAGTTCCGCGGCGTCAACCGGCACGAGTTCCACCCCGACCACGGCCGGGCGGTGCCGTTCGAGACGATGCTCGAAGACGTGCTGCTCATGAAGCGGCACAACATCAACGCGGTGCGCACCAGCCACTACCCGCCGCACCCCGCGTTCCTCGACCTGTGCGACGAGTACGGCCTGTGGGTGATCGACGAGTGCGACCTCGAGACACACGGGTTCACGTTCTCCGGCTGGGAGGAGAACCCGTCGGACGTGCCTTCCTGGCGGGACGCGTACCTGGACCGGATGCGCCGCACCGTCGAGCGGGACAAGAACCACCCGAGCATCGTGCTGTGGTCGCTGGGGAACGAGAGCCACACGGGCGCGAACCTCGCGGCGATGGCCGAGTGGACGCGCGAGCGTGACCCGTCCCGCCCGATCCACTACGAGGGCGACGCCGACTGCGCGTATGTCGACGTGTACAGCCGCATGTACGCGACGCACGCGGAGGTCGAGAAGATCGGGCAGGAGTCCGGCATCCCGTTCATGCAGTGCGAGTACGCGCACGCCATGGGCAACGGGCCGGGTGGGCTGGCCGAGTACGTGGCGTTGTTCGACAGGTACCCGCGCATCGCCGGCGGTTTCGTGTGGGAGTGGATCGACCACGGGCTGCGCCATCCGAGGTTCGAGTACGCGTACGGCGGCGACTACGGCGAGCCCATCCACGACGGGAACTTCGTGGTGGACGGGTTGTTGTTCCCCGACCGGACGCCGTCGCCGGGGCTGCTGGACGTGAAGAAGGCCTACGAACCGGTGCGGATCTCCTTCGTGGACGGCCGGGTCGAGGTCACGGAGCTGCGACCGGTGCCACCGCTGCGGTTGGTGTGGTCGGCCGGTGACCGGTCCGGCGTGCTCGATCCGTCCGGGGCGTTGCCGTCCCTGCCGTCGTTCGACTCGGAGACGTGGCTGACCGTGCGTGCGGTCCTGGCGTCGGACGAGCGGTGGGCGCCGGCTGGTCACGAGATCGCATGGGCACAGCACCAGCTCTCTCCCGGCGACCGTGCCGTGCCCTCAGGTGCTGACCGTCCACAACGGACCAATGACGGTTTTTCCTTCGGTCCTGGTCAGTTCGACCGGTTCGGCCGGTTGACCTGCTTCGGTGGTCTCGCGGTCGGCGCACCGCACCTGTCGCTGTGGCGCGCGCCGACCGACAACGACCGCGGCGAGCACGTCAACCTGCACGAGACGTGGCGCGCGCTGGGCCTGCACCGGCTGACACACCGGTTCGACGGGGTGTCAGCCGGCGAGACGCTCGTGGTGCGGGAGCGGACGGCCGCGGCGGCGCTGGCGCGGGGCGTGCACGTCACGTACGAGTGGGCGCCGGCGGGCGACGGCCTGGCGCTGACCGTGCGCGTCGACCCGGACGGCGAATGGCCGGAGCCGATCGCGAAGCTGGCGGTCACGCTGCCGCTGCCCGCCACGCTCGACCGGGTCGCGTGGTTCGGCCGCGGCCCCGGCGAGTCCTACCCCGACACCGGCCTGGCGACGTGGTTCGGTCACTTCGAGTCCACTGTGGATGAACTGCAGACGCCGTACCTCAAGCCACAGGAGAACGGCCGGCGCGGCGACGTCCGCCGGCTCACGCTGACCGACACCCTGGGCCGGGGCCTGCGCGTCGACGGCGACTTCGGTTTCACGGTCCGCAGGTGGACCGACGCCGACCTGGCCGCCGCGAAGCACAGGAACGAACTGACCGCCCGTGATGGTTTGTGGTTGACCATCGACGCGGGCCAGCTGGGCATAGGCACCGGATCATGTGGACCGGGCGTGTTGCCCGAGTACGCGCTCACGCTGCGGAAGACCGCGTTCACGCTGGTGTTCTCCCCGTTGTCGTGACCTGGTCGATCTGCGAGGATGCTCGGTCATGGCATCGAGGTTGAACCCGTACATCAGCTTTGCCGGCAACGCCCGGCAGGCCATGGAGTTCTACGAGCAGGTGTTCGGCGGCGAGCTGCGGCTGAACACGTTCGGCGAGTTCGGCGCGGAAGAACAGCCGGACGGCATCATGCACGGCATGCTGGAAACCCCGAGCGGCTACACGATCATGGCCGCCGACACCCCACCCGGCCAGCCACACCAGCCGGGCAACAACATCACGGTCTCCCTGAGCGGTGACGACGCCGAAGAACTACGCGGCTACTGGGAGAAGCTGTCCGACGGCGGCACCGTGGCCCTCCCCCTCGAGAAGCAGATGTGGGGCGACGAGTTCGGCATGGTCGTCGACAGGTTCGGTATCGCGTGGATGGTCAACATCACCGGCAAGTCCGAGAGCTAGCCGATTTCGCGGAGGGGCCGCTCTCGACTGTGCCGGGCGGCCCTTTCAGGCGTCGGCCCCGGGATCACGGCGATTCCAGGCCGCCGTCCGGGCGGCGGACCCGTGCCGCCCATCGTTCGTGGCGGCCGGTCTCCGGTGGGTACTTCGCCGCTTCCTCCTCGTTGAGGTCGACTCCCCAGCCCGGGGTGTCCGACGGGTACAGGTAGCCGTGCACCGGGGTCGGGGTGCCGGGGAAGACGTCGTGCGTGGCCTCGTTGTAGACGTGGGCCTCCTGGATGCCGAACGCCGACGTCGTCACGTCCAGGGTCACGTTCGCCGCCATGCCCACCGGGGAGACGTCGCCTGGGCCGTGCCATGCGGTTCGGACGCCGCTGAACTCGCACAGTGCCACCAGTTTCCGGCACGTGGACAGGCCGCCGACCGTGGAGACGTGTACGCGTAGCAGGTCGGTGCCGGCCGTCTGGACCAGGCGGGCCGCGTCGGTCGCGGACGACAGCTGCTCGCCGACCGCGATGGGGACCGGGGACTGCGACACCACCCACGGCAGGCGGTCGTAGTGCTCCGGGGCGACCACGTCCTCCAGGAAGAACAGCCGGTACGGCTCCAGCGACCGCGCCAGGACCACCGCCTGCTTCGGGGTCAGCCGGGAGTGCACGTCGTGCAGCAGCTCGACCTCGTCGCCGAGCTCGGCGCGGGCCTCCGCGAACAGCCGTCGGGTGGTGACCAGGTAGTGGTGCACGTCCCAGCCGTCCGGGTACGGCGCGGTCGGGTAGCCACCCGCGGTACCCGGGGCGCCGTACGTGCCCAGGCCCGGGCCGCCGGTCTGCAGCCGCACGTGCCGGTAGCCGGCCTCGATGAGCGACGCCGCCGACGAGAGGGTCTCGGGGATCGTCGCGCCTGACGCGTGGAGGTAGGTGTCCGCCGCCGCGCGGACCCGGCCGCCCAGTAGCTCGTACACCGGCATGCCGGCGCGCTTGCCCGCGATGTCCCACAGCGCCTGGTCCACACCGGACAGCGCGTTGTTCAGCACGGGCCCGTTGCGCCAGTACGACGAGAGGTGCACGAGCCGGTTGATGTCCTCGATGTCCGCGGGATGGCGGCCGATCAGCAACGGCGCCACATGCTGGTCGACCGTCGCCGCGACCGCGTGGAAGCGTTGCGTGAACGTGGCGCAGCCGAGGCCGTACAGCCCCGGCTCCGACGTGTCCACCCGCACCACGACCAGCGGGATGCCCTCCGGTGCGGTCACGATCGACCGCACCGAGGTGATCGTCAACCGGTCCCGCGGCGGCCACGGGACGACCACGCGGTCCGCTTCCGGTTCGTCGAGGTCCATGTCCGCGACCGTGTTCCGTTCGCCGAGCTGTCTCCGGTGCCGGCCGCTGGTCACGCGCACGTCCCGTGGCGGCCGGGAGATGGAGCGGCGACGGGGGCCGCCCAGCCGGGTGCGGCCCCC
>NZ_JBJMIE010000306.1:0-13227 GCF_045807065.1 Actinophytocola sp.
GCCCCCGCCCACCTTCCCGTTCCACTCCTCGCCACCTGGGCCCGCCCCGGCTCAGCCGCAGACGCCGCCCGCGCAGAGCACGTACGCGGCACCCGACCCCACACCCAGCCCGGCGCCCCACCCGCCGATCCAGCAGAACCCGCCGGTGCAGCAGACCCCGCCGGCCGGCGGGAGCACCGCCGCCCCGCACCAGCCGGTGCACCAGACCTCGGACCAACAGCACCTCGCGCCGCCGCCCCGCCAGGCCGCGGCCGGCTACGCGAGCCCGATGGGCAGCGCGAGCGTCCCGCCGACGGCCTCGCCCCGCCCGCGGACTCCCGGCACGGGTGGCAGCCTGCCGTCCCGTGCGGTCCCGGTCACGGACGAGCCGGACGACGAGGTCGACGTCCCGCCGTTCATGCGGCGCTGACGACCGACCCGACCCAGTGCCATGAAAGGCGCGTTCGAGACACTCAACGTCTCGAACGCGCCTTTCATGGCGTTCCGGCCAGACAAGAGGAGAGTGCTGTGCGGATCAGACGGGTCGTGACCACCCGGGCCGGCGGCAGGTCCAAGCCGCCGTACGACTCGTTCAACCTCGGCGGCGGGGTGGGCGACGACCCGGACGCCGTCGCCGCCAACCGCCACCGGCTGGCCACCGAGCTGGGCCTGGAACCCGGCCGGCTCGTCTGGATGGAACAGGTGCACGGCCGCAACGCCGAGGTCGTCGACGGGCCCCGGGCGGAAGCCGTCGAGGCGACGGACGCCATCGTCACCGCCGAGCCCAACCTGGCGCTGGTCGCGCTCTGCGCCGACTGTGCGCCCGTCCTCCTCTCCGACCCCGAGGCGGGTGTCGTCGGCGCCGTCCACGCCGGCCGGGTCGGCGCGCGCGTCGGCGTCCTGCCCGCCGCGCTCACCGCGATGGAGAAGGCCGGCGCCCGGACCGACCGGATCGAGGTGCTGCTCGGCCCGGCCGTCTGCGGCGAGTGCTACGAGGTCCCCGCCGCCATGCAGGCCGACGTCGAGGCCCACCTCCCGGGCAGTGCGTGCAAGACCCGGCGTGGCACGCCCGGCCTCGACATCCGCGCCGGTCTCTGGCGCCAGCTCGCCGACGCCGGCGTGGCCAAGATCGGGATCGATCCGCGGTGCACGTTCGAGGATCGCAGCCTGTTCAGTCACCGCAGAGAAGGCACCACTGGGCGATTGGCCGCCCTCACCTGGCTCGACCCGGAGGACCAGCCGTGACGGACCGCCTCGCGGAGATCGAGGCCGCGCTCGAGAACGTGCGCAGCCGCATCGCGACCGCTTGTCGCACCGCCGGGCGCTCAATAGACGCCGTTCGTCTCATTGCGGTAACGAAGACATTCCCGGTCGAGGACGCCGCCATCCTGACCGACCTCGGCGTGACCGACCTCGGCGAGAACCGCGAGCAGGAGGCCGGCCCGAAGGCCGCTGAGCTGCGGGAACTCCGACCGGGGGCCAGCCCGAGGTGGCACATGCTGGGCCACCTCCAGCGCAACAAGGCCCGCGCGGTCGCCCGCTGGGCCGCCGAGATCCAGTCCGTCGACTCCGACCGGCTCGTGGATGCCCTCGACAGGGCCGTGCGCAACGCGCGGGACGCCGGCGACCGGGCCGAACCCCTCGACGTGCTCATCCAGGCGAGCATCGACGGCGACCCGACACGCGGCGGCGCGCCACTCGACACGCTCGCGAGCCTCGCCGAGCATGTCGCCCGTTCGGGTGAACTACGACTACGCGGTCTGATGGCTGTGGCGCCGCTCACGATGACACCGGCCGAGGCGTTCGGCAGGCTGCGGGAAGCCGCCGAACGCCTGCGTGAAGATCATCCGGAGGCCACCGAGATCTCCGCCGGGATGACCGGCGACCTCGAGTCGGCTATCTCCTGCGGTTCGACCTGCGTGCGTGTCGGAACAGCGCTCCTGGGCACCCGTGGCCTAGCCTCGCCATAACACGTTTCAGCAGTCGTATTCGGCGAGGGGCAGGGGTATGGGCACGCTGCAGAAGCTGAAGGCCTACTTCGGCATGGTCCCCGCCGACGAGTACGACGGCTACGACCTCGATGACCTGAACGAATACGACGAGCGGGCGGACTACCGGGGCGCGCCGCGCCGCCCGGACTACCTGGCCGAGGACGACTACGACCCCTACGCCGACGGCGCCCGCCGGCGTGAGTTCGGTCGCCGGGACGACCGCTACGCGGAGGACCACTACGAGGTCGACGGCCGTGCCGACTTCCCGGCCCGGCCGGCGCCACGACCGCGTCCGCCCTGGTCAGCCGACGCTCCGGTGCAGGGCGCGCTGGCGATGGAACCGCGTCGTGAGCCCGTGCCGCGGCCCGTGCCGCAGCCCGTGCCCGCCGCTCCGGCGGCCAAGCCGAGTGCCGGAGGCTATCCGATGGGACGGATCGTTACGCTGCACCCGTCGAGCTTCACGGACGCACGCACCATCGGCGAGCACTACCGGGACGGCACCCCGGTGATCATGAACCTCACCGAGCTGGACGACTCCGACGCCCGCCGCCTGGTGGACTTCGCGGCCGGCCTGGTGTTCGCTCTGCGGGGCTCGATGGACAAGGTCACCAACAAGGTGTTCTTGATCTCACCACCGAACCAGGACCCCACCGCGGAGGACAGACGACGGATAGCGGAGGGTGGATTTCTCAACCGAACGTGAGTGATGGCAGAGTTGACACGTGGATCCCGTGCGGCTTGTCTTGTATTGGGTACTGTTCGTCTTCTGGCTGTTCCTGACCGCGCGAGTCGTGGTGGAGCTCGTCCGCGCGTTCTCGCGAGAGTGGCGCCCGGCCGGCGGGGTTGCGGTAACGCTGGAAACCATCTACACAGTGACCGATCCTCCGGTCCGCCTGGTCCGTCGGCTGATCCCGATGGTCCGGATCGGAGGCGTAGGGCTGGACCTATCGATTATGGTGCTGCTGCTGGTTGTGTTCATACTGATGCGACTGGCCTATCCGGGGTAACGGGGATTCCGGATGGATCGCAGACACCCGAGTGCGTGAGGTGATCAGATGTCGTTGACCCCCGCTGACGTGCATAACGTCGCGTTCAGCAAGCCTCCTATTGGCAAGCGGGGCTACAACGAGGACGAGGTGGACGCCTTCCTTGACCTGGTGGAGGTTGAGCTTTCCCGCCTGATCGAGGAGAACAACGACCTGCGGGCGCAGGTCGAGCAGCTCGACGCCCAGCTCGAGTCGGCCCGCGCCGACATCGAGGAGGCGCGTTCGCACCCACCGGCACCGCAGCCGGTCCACCAGGAGCGACGGCTCACCCCGGTGCCGCCGCCGAGCGCACTGGAGCAGACGTCGCCCGGCGCGACGGGTGGGGATCACCACGTCCAGGCCGCCAAGGTGCTCGGTCTCGCCCAGGAGATGGCGGACCGGCTCACCGGCGAGGCCAAGGCCGAGTCCGACGGGATGCTCGCCGAGGCACGCACGAAGGCCGAGCAGCTGCTGTCCGAGGCGCGCGCCAAGTCGGACACGATGGTCAACGAGGCTCGTACCCGCGCCGAGACGATGCTCAACGACGCGCGCACCCGTGCGGAGACCCTCGAGCGGTCGGCTCGCGACAAGGCGACGACCCTGGAGCGGGAGGCGCAGCGGCAGCACGCCGAGGTGCTGGGGCAGGTGCAGGCGGAGCGGACCGCGCTCGAGAAGAAGATCGACGAGCTGCGCACGTTCGAGCGTGAGTACCGGACCAGGCTGAAGACGTTCCTCGAGTCGAGCCTTCGCGAGCTTGGCGACCGCGGTTCCGCGGCGCCGACCACCGGGTCGTCGGACACCGGCAGGTCGGGCCAGGGGTACGCGTTCGGGCCACGCGCGGCCGAGGCCGGCTGACGCGCACGCGTCGTAGCCGCTTCTGATCAGTGCTGTACATAGTGCTGGTGCTGGTGCTGGCTGCCTTCGGGCTGCTCGTAGCCGCACTGACCACGGCCAACACGCTGTGGGCCTGGATCTCCGTCGTGGTGAGCGTGGTCGCGGCCACGCTCCTCGTCATGGACTGGGTCTCGGGCCGGCGTGCGAAGGCCCGCGCCGGCGAGCCGGTGAGACCGAGGGCCGTCACGGTGGGTGGCCCGCGTCACCACCGCGACGAGCCGTCGGACGTGGAGCCGCTGGAGGACGACGACGACCTCCAGCCGGAGCCGATGCGCGAGCCGATGTCGAACCTGGACTTCGAGCCGCCCGTCAAGCTCGAGCTGCCATCCGGGCCCGAAGACGTGCGGACCGTGGTGACCGAACCGGTCGACGAACCGTCCGACGAGGAACGGACGAGCATCGCGGCCGTCCAGGACGACCTCGTCCAGGACGACCTCGTCCAGGACGACCTCGTCCAGGACGACTTCGTCGGCGAGCCGGGGGAGGAGCCGACCGACGCGAGCGACCTGCTGGTGGTCGCCGGCCTCAACGTCGAGGTCCGCGTCGTCGACGAGCACCCGCGTTACCACCTGGCCACCTGCGTGTGGCTGGCCAACCGCCCGACCATCCCGGTCGCGGTGTCCGAGGCACGGCAGCTGGGCTTCACGCCGTGTGCCCGCTGCGGTCCGGACGCGACGCTCGCCGCCAGGCACCGGGCCCGCGCCAAGTGATTTGACGGCTTCTGGCATCCTTGTAGTACAGGCGTCGAACCGGCCATCACCGGGGAGCCTCCGGAAGAACGGGCCGCCGTGACCAGGCGGCCTCACTAGAACCGGACGGATACGGCCCGTCACAGCCGTCAACGAGTGGTCAGCGTGCTCGAGCGCTGGCAAGCGGGGTGGTACCGCGGCGTCATGTCGTCCCCGTGCCAAGGCACACGGACGACTGTTGAGGGACCCGATGGCTTACCCCAAGGCGCAGGTCGGCTCGGACGAGAACGCGGGAAGCGGCGTGGCTTCCCAGCCGTCCTTCCCGAACCTCGAGCTGGCCGTGCTCGACTACTGGAACACCGACAAGACGTTCCAGGCCACCATCGACGCGCGCCCCACCGGCAACAACGGCGCGAACGAGTTCGTCTTCTACGACGGCCCGCCGTTCGCCAACGGCCTGCCGCACTACGGCCACCTGCTGACCGGTTACGTCAAGGACGTCGTGCCGCGCTACCAGACGATGCGCGGCAAGCACGTCGAGCGCCGGTTCGGCTGGGACTGCCACGGCCTGCCGGCCGAGTTCGAGGCGGAGCAACAGCTCGGCATCAAGACCAAGGCCGAGATCGAGGAGATGGGCGTCGCCGAGTTCAACGACGCCTGCCGCACGTCGGTCCTGCGGTACACCCAGCAGTGGCGCGACTACGTGACCCGCCAGGCCCGCTGGGTCGACTTCGACAACGACTACAAGACGCTCGACCTGGACTTCATGGAAAGCGTCATGTGGGCGTTCAAGTCCCTGTGGGACAAGGGCCTGGTCTACGAGGGCTACCGCGTCCTCTGGTACTGCTGGCGCTGCGAGACGCCGCTGTCGAACACCGAGACCAAGATGGACGACGTCTACCTCGACCGGCAGGACCCGGCCGTCACCGTCGCCCTGCGGCTCGAGACCGGCGAGCTGGCCCTCATCTGGACCACCACGCCGTGGACGCTGCCGTCGAACCTGGCGATGGCCGTCAACCCCGAGGTCGACTACGTGACCGTCGAGGCCAACGGCGAGAAGTACCTGCTGGCCGAGGCCCGCGTGGCGGCGTACGCGCGTGAGCTGGGGGAGAACCCGCCGGTGGTCGCCCGCTACAAGGGCGCCGACCTGCTGGGCCGCGGGTACACCCCGCCGTTCGACTTCTTCGTCGGCACCGAGAACGCGCACCAGATCCTGGCCGCGGACTACGTCACCACCGAGGACGGCACGGGCATCGTGCACATCGCCCCCGCCTACGGTGAGGAGGACAAGGTCGTCACCGACGCGGCCGGCATCACGCCCGTCACGCCGGTCGACCCGCACGGTCGGTTCGACGCCTCCGTGCCCCCGTACGAGGGCATGCACGTCCTGAACGAGGCCAACGGCCAGATCATCAAGGACCTCAAGGCCGCCGGGAAGCTGCTGCGGCACGAGACCTACGACCACGCCTACCCGCACTGCTGGCGCTGCGGCAACCCGCTGATCCAGCGCGCGGTGACGTCGTGGTTCGTCGCCGTGACCAAGTTCCGCGACCGGATGGTCGAGCTGAACCAGCAGATCAACTGGGTGCCCGGACACGTCCGCGACGGTCAGTTCGGCAAGTGGCTGGAGAACGCCCGCGACTGGTCGATCTCCCGCAACCGGTTCTGGGGCTCGCCGATCCCGGTGTGGGTGTCGGACGACCCGGAGTACCCACGCGTGGACGTGTACGGCTCGCTGGACGAGTTGGAGCGCGACTTCGGTGTGCGCCCGACCGACCTGCACCGGCCGTTCATCGACGAGCTGACCCGGCCGAACCCGGACGACCCGACCGGGAAGTCGACCATGCGCCGCACCCCGGAGGTGCTGGACTGCTGGTTCGAGTCCGGCTCGATGCCGTACGCGCAGGTGCACTACCCGTTCGAGAACCGCGAGTGGTTCGAACACCACTACCCGGGCGACTTCATCGTCGAGTACAACGGCCAGACGCGTGGCTGGTTCTACACTATGCACGTCCTGGCCACGGCGCTGTTCGACCGGCCGGCGTTCCGCAACTGCGTGGCGCACGGCATCGTCCTGGGTGACGACGGGCAGAAGATGTCCAAGTCGCGCCGCAACTACCCGGACGTCAACGAGGTCTTCTCCCGCGACGGCTCGGACGCCATGCGCTGGTTCCTGATGGCCTCGCCGATCCTGCGGGGCGGCGACCTGGTGGTGACCGAGCGCGGCATCCGCGACGCGGTGCGCCAGGCGGTGCTGCCGCTGTGGAACACGTGGTACTTCCTGGCGCTGTACGCGAACGCGGAGGGCGTCGAGGGCACGTGGCGGACGGACTCGACGCACGTGCTCGACCGGTACGTGCTGGCGAAGACGCAGGAGCTGGTGGTCGACACCCGCGCCGCACTGGACGTCTACGACCTGTCCGGGGCGTGCGCGGGCGTGCGGGAGTACCTGGAGGCGCTGACCAACTGGTACGTCCGCCGGTCGCGGGACCGGTTCTGGGCCGGTGACTCCGACGCCATCGACACGCTGCACACGGTCCTGGAGGTCGTGTCGCGGACGGTGGCGCCGCTGCTGCCGCTGACCGCCGAGGTCGTGTGGCGGGGCATCACCGGCGAGCGGTCGGTGCACCTGGCCGACTGGCCGGCCGACGACCTGCTGCCGGCCGACGCCGCGCTGGTGACGGCGATGGACCGGGTCCGGCAGGTGTGCTCGGCGGCGCTCGCGCTGCGGAAGTCGAACAAGCTGCGGGTGCGGCTGCCGCTGGCGTCCCTGGTGGTCGCCGCGCCGGACGCGGAGTCGTTCGAGCCGTTCGCCGACCTGATCGCGGACGAGGTGAACGTCAAGCAGGTCTCGCTGACCACGGACGTCGCCGCGCACGGCCACTTCGAGCTGGTGGTCAACGCGCGGGCGTGCGGCCCGCGGCTCGGGGCGGACACGCAGAAGGTCATCCGCGCGGTCAAGGCTGGCGAGTGGACGACGTCCGGCGACAGGGTGGTGGCCGCGGGCATCGAGCTGCTGCCCGGCGAGTACGAGCGGCGCCTGGTGGCCACCGACAGGGGCGCGACGGCCGAGCTGCCGGCGTCCTCGGGCCTGGTGGTCCTGGACACGACGACCACCCCGGAGCTGGAGGCCGAGGGCGTCGCCCGCGACCTGGTCCGCGTCGTACAGCAGGCCCGCCGCGAGGCGGACCTGGACGTGGCCGACCGCATCACGGTGACGGTCCAGGCCCCGGAGTCGGTGGTCGAGGCAGTACGCCCGCACGAACAGTTCCTGGCCGGCGAAACCCTGGCGAACGAGGTGACCTACGGCCCGGCCACCGGCTTCGCCGGCTCGGTCGGCGACGGCGTCGAGGTCACGGTCGCGGTCACCAGGGCCTGACCAGGTTGCATGGCTTGAAGGCGTCGTCTTGAGATGTTCAACGTCTCGAGGCGGCGCCTTCACCAGTTCGCAGGGGCGAGACAGTTAACAATAGTCCGTGCACGCCAGTACGGCTGCCTTCTGAATGGGCGTAGGCTCGCGCCTGGCAATTTGCAGTTGTTGGGAGAAAGAGAGACGGCCCCGAATTCGGGGCCGTCGAGCCAGGACTGCTCACCCTGGCGTGGTGTGCATCGATCGTACCTCAGACCGCAGTGCATGCAGGAGATACACCATGTCCCGCGTCGCCGCCTACGTCGATGGCTTCAACCTGTACTTCGGCCTGCGATCGAGGCATGCTCGAAAGTACTTGTGGCTTGACCTGCAGGCACTGGCAGTAAGTCTGTTGCGACGCGGCCAGAGCCTGGAACTCGTCAGGTACTTCACCGCTCGTGTTCGAGATGATGCCGAAGCCGGGCAACGCCAGTCCGACTACCTCGACGCGCTCCAAGCGCACAGTCCGCTGGTGGAGATCAAGGATGGTCGTTTCCAGGCGAAGGACAGGCGATGCCGGATTGCGGTACTACCTGGACGGTCTTCGAAGAGAAGGAGACCGATGTCAACATCGCCGTCGCGCTGCTGTCCGACGCGGTACGGGACCACTTCGACACTGCTCTTCTGATCTCGGCAGACAGCGATCTGTGTCCCGCTGTGCGAGAGACGAAGAGCCTGTTTCCTGCCAAGCGGATTATCGCTGCCTTCCCACCCGATCGGCACTCCGCGGAGTTGAAACGCGTGGTTGACGGGTTCGTGTTCGTCGGCAACGACAAGGTCCGGCGGGCTCAGTTGCCCGACAAGGTCGTCACCGAGGCCGGGGTGGTGCTGCGGCGGCCGAAGCAGTGGGGCTGAGGGAGGAGGCTCACGTGGTCGATGTGCACGTGAGTATGTCCGAGGTAGCTCGTCGGCTCAGGCTCACGTTGCCTGCGGTCAGCAACTGGCGTCGGCGGCATTCGTCGTTCCCGGTACCGATGGAGGTCGACGGCCAAGAGTTGTTCTCGGCCGTGCAGATGGCGGGATGGCTCGACGACCGCAGGATCCCGAAGAAGAACCTTGGGCCAGACGAGCTCCCGGGCACGACTTATGGCACAAGGTTCCGTAACACCATGGAGATTGCACACAGGTCACCCGATTACACGCTCGGTGTTCTGTGGGAGGAACTCGTCCGGCTTTGCGGCGCTGGCGATATCGCCGTGTTCGCGGATCTCGTGTTGACCTTGCTCTATGTTGCTATCGAGGACGGCGACCGCTGGAGCAATATTCTGGCAGCCGATGGCCCGGGGAGAGGACGGCCCGTAAAGTATGACGCTCTTTACCCCGACTCGTTCCTTCTCGACCTCCACCGAGGTAGTCTCCCGCTTCTCGACGACGTCGTAAACGATCACCGGCTGGCCGAGATCGTTCGTCTGATCGAGCGTGTGCGCCTCGCCGGCTACGGGATCGAGGTGTTCGAATTTCTTTTGGATCGGTTCGCGGCCAAGGAGGGGCGGCGGGACTTGGCCGTGCGCACTCCTCCGGCGGTTGTGCGACTTCTCGTGGAGTTGGCCGACACGATCCGGGGAACAAGCGTGTTCGACCCCTGCTGCGGATCCGGAGAGTTCCTGGTTGGCGCGGCGAGACACATCGAGGAACATGGTGGTCGTCCGCGTGATGTGGCGTTTTCGGGACGTGCTCTTTCCGTCCGTGCCGCGTGTCTGGCACGTATGAACCTACGGCTCCGTGGAGTATCGGCCGATGTGAACGCATCCGCCGACGCTCTCTTTCATGACGTACGGCTGTTGGCTGCGCAGGAACGCTTCGAGGTGGTCCTGTCGAACCCGCCGTTCGATCTGAGAGCACCGGCGGACTTCAACGCTCAATACGGTCGGTTGCCGAAGAACCGCACCAGTCTCGCATGGCTTCAGTACGTGATGTTGTCGCTCTCAAGCCAGGGGAGAGCAGCCGTTGTCATGCCCGGCGGCACTCTGTTCCGCAGCGGCGCCGAACAGCAGGTCAGAACGGGGATGGTCGAGGATGGAGTTGTTGAGGCCATCATCGCGCTTCCGCCGCAACTGTTCGCTTCCACCGCTGTTCCGGTCAACGTGTGGTTGCTGAGAGCCCCTGCTGTCCCCGTCAACGTGGCGTTGTCCACTCCACCCGCCGTTCCGGTCAACATACGGTGGCCGAGGTCGCCGATGTCGATGGATGAGGGAGAGATTCTATTCATCGACGCGAGCGGGCTCGGTCACATGATCAGCCGCGCGCAGCGGATCTTGTCCGACGACGACCGACGTCAGATCGTGGATACGGTCAATCGTTGGCGTGAGGGCAAAGAGTACGAGGACATGCCGGGGTTCTCGGCATCGGTCGCTGTCGAGCGCGTTCGTGACCAGGACTACGTGCTGGTCCCCGCCAGATATGTGAACCCGACTGTCGACTGCGAAATGTCGACCAGACCGGTGCATGAGCTTCGGAGTGAGTTGGTCGAATTGGAACGGCACGCTGCGTCGGTGAACGCCGTGGTCGAGCAGAAACTGGACGGGCTCGGAACATGGATTCGTTGATCGGCGTCGTTCCGAACTATTGGGCGGAGCAGCGCCTGGACAGTGTATGTGAGATTCTTTCAGGCGCACATATGGAGCTGGTGACGCGTACCTCAGCAGATGTTCCGGTCGTCACGCCGCATGAGCTGTCGAACAACAAGATCGCTGACGACTGTGCCCTGGGTACCAGCCGCAAGGCGGCCGGGCGGCTATCCCGATACAGACTGAAGCCGGACGACATTGTGTGTTCCCGGCGAGGAGACCTCGGACGCCGTGGGCTAACCGGCGGGAACCAGCTTGGCTGGCTGATCAGCTCGGCGTGTCTCCGTCTCCGTGTGCGAAAGATGATCAGTGCGCCATACCTCGTCTACTACCTGGGGCATACGGCGGTTCGACGCTGGATAGCAGGGAGCACGGGCGGCGCGGTACTTCCCAGCCTCAGCACGGTCATGCTCGGGGCTCTGCCGGTCGTGGTCCCACCCATGGCTGTTCAGCTGAGCATTGCCGACACACTCCGAGCGCTGGACGAAAAGATCGTGATCTACGAGCGGATCAGCCGCACAACTGCTGCTTTGCGTGAAGCCCTGCTCCCACAGTTGCTGAGCGAAGCGAATCCAGCGAGTTCGACCTACGACATCCGGTAGAGCGGTCCGAACCTCCTGTCCGCCTCGAAAAGCCGTTCGAGACACTCAACTGCCTCGTCAGTCCTTCGCGCGGGTGACGGCGGCGAGGATGATCGGGTTGACCCGCTCGCTGATCTCCTGGGGTGACACCACGTCGGGCTCGACGAAGGCCTGGGTGGCCCCGCCCTCGTACACGGCGAACAGCCAGCGGGTGAGCTCGAGCGCCGGCACCGTCAGCTCGAGGCCCATGCGCTCCAGCAGGTCGGTGAGGTGCGCGGCGAAGATCGTCCACGCCCGGTTGCGGACGGCGGCGAACGCGGCGCGGGACGCCTCGTTGCGCACGGCGAGCAACCCGAACTCGTAGTTGATCAGGAACCAGCGCCGGTCGTGGGGCGCGGCCGACAGGAACTCGGTCACGACCGTGCTGAAGTCGCGGCCGTCCAGCTCGCCGGCCGGTCCGGCACTCGCGTCCAGCACCGCGAGCACGCGCTCGGTCTGCCTCTGGTACAGCGCGATGAACAGCTCGGTCTTCGACGAGTAGTTGCTGTAGAACGCGCCGCGGCTGAAGCCTGCCCGCTCGCACACGTCCTCCACGGACGCGCCGTGGAATCCGCGCTCCGCGAACGCGTCGAGCGCCGCGTCCAACAACCGTTCCTGGGTCTGCCGACGTTTACGTGACAGAGGTCGCGTGACAGGCGTCTCCGCTGCCGCAACTGGCTGCGCCATGCCGCCAAGAGTACATTAACGAATCGGATACAGGAATGTATATTTCGCGGAGGCGGCATGATCGAGGCGGCCGGTCTGGGCCTGCGCACTCGCCAGGGTTGGGTCTACCGGGACGTCGACCTCGCGGTGCCCGAAGGCTCGTTGGTCGCCGTCGCCGGACCGGCGGGCAGCGGGCGGACGATGTTGCTGCTCACGTTAGCGGGCCGGGCCAGGCCGAGCACGGGTGAACTCCGCGTCGGGGACGCCGTCAGCAGAGCCGACATCCGCGCCCGGGTCGCCGTCGCGCGCGCCACCGGTGCCGTCGAGCTCGACCCCGACCTCACCGTGGGCGACGGCCGCCGCGAGGCCGGCCTGCTCCACCGGGGCGCCGATCCCGGCTGGGCGGCGGACCTCGTCGGCCTCGACGTGGACGGCACGACGCTGATCGGCGACCTCGCCCCGGACGACGCGGCCCTGTTCGCCGTCGCCCTGGCCGTATCCGCCCGCCCGGCCGCCGTGGTCCTCGACGACGTCGACGCGCACGCCACGCCCGACCAGCAGCGCCGGATCTGGACCGCGCTCGGCTCGTTGGCCGAGAGCGGGATGACCGTGGTCGCCAGCACCATCGACGCGGGCCTCGCCGAGGGCGCGCACGTGTACGAACTGGGGAGGGACAGCAGTGCGGCCGTTTAGCCTGGCAGCGAGGTTGGCGTGGTACGAGATCAAGCGGTTCCGCACGCCACTCCAGCGCCTCGCGCTCGCGTTCGTGGTGCTCGTGCCGCTGCTGTACGGCGGGTTGTACCTGTGGTCGAACTGGGACCCGTACGGCAAGCTCGACCAGATCCCGGTCGCCGTGGTGAACGAGGACCGGCCGGTGACCGTGAACGGCCAGGAGGTCGACGCGGGCGGGCTGTTCGTCGACGAGCTGAAGAAGGACCGGATCTTCGACTGGCACTTCGTCGACCGGGCCGAGGCGGCACGCGGCGTGCACGACACCGACTACTACTTCGAGATCTCCGTGCCGCGTGACTTCTCGAAGAAGCTCGCGAGCGGCGCGAACGCCGAACCCCAGCGGGCTCGCATGCTGATCACCCTGGACGACGCGAACGGCTACATCGTCGGCAAGATGGCGCAGACCGTGCAGGCGGAGCTGGAGAACAAGATCAGCGCGGCGGCCGTCAGCGCGTACTTCCAGTCGGTGTTCAACAACCTGGAGAGCCTGCGCAACGGCATCACGCAGGCCGCGGACGGCGCCGCCCAGCTGCGCGACGGCGCGGCGAGCGCCGAGCAGGGGAGTGCGACGCTGTCCAGCGGCCTGAACGACCTGAAGGCGGGCGCGGACAAGCTCGCGCCGGGTGCGGCGCAGGTGTCCGACGGCGTCTCGGCC
>NZ_JBJMIE010000307.1:0-13855 GCF_045807065.1 Actinophytocola sp.
GCGATGTCGAGCTTGACCTGTTCCAGCGCCCGCGCGGACGCGAACGCCGCCATGGTGTTGGCGAAGGGCATGAGGCCCGTGCTCGCCAGCGCCGCGGCGAAGGACATGAGGTTCGCCTCCGCGATGCCGACATCGACGTACTGGTCCGGCAGTTCGGCCTGGAACTGCTTCTCCAGGCCACCGGTGTCGGAGTCCAGGCACCAGACGCGGGGGTCGCGCCGGGCCAACTCCAGGAGCGTGGCCCGGTACGCGGCCCGCTCGGACTCGAGTAAGCCGCTGGTCATGCCGCTGCTCGCAATGCCGTGACGGCCCGCTCGTAGGCATCCGGGCCCAGCTTGGCGAAGTGGCTCTGCTTGCGGTGCTGGAGGTGCCGCACACCCCGGCCCTTGACCGTGTCGGCCAGCAACACGGCCGGGCCGTCGGACCGTGCCCGCAACGCCGGCACCAGCTGGTCGAGGTCATGTCCGTCCACTTCGGACACATCCCAGCCGAACGACCGCCACTTGTCGGCCAGCGGCTCCAGTCGCATCCTGTCCTCGGTGGCCCCGTTGATCTGCAGCCGGTTCCGGTCGACGATGGCGGTGAGGTTGTCGAGGCGGTAGTGGGCCGCGGCCAGCGCGGCCTCCCACACCGACCCCTCCTGCAGCTCGCCGTCGCCCATCAGGACGAACACCCGGTTGTCGCGGCCGGCGCGCTGCGCGGCCAGCGCGAGCCCCGCACCCAGCGCGAGGCCGTGGCCCAGCGAGCCCGTCGCGAACTCGACGCCGGGCACGTCCGTCGTGGGATGGGCCATCAGGCGGCCGGCCGAGTGGCCGTAGGAGACCAGTTCGTCCACCGGGAAGAAGCCGCATTCGGCGAGCGTCGCGTACAGCGCGGCGGACGCGTGGCCCTTGCTGAGGATGAAGTGGTCGCGGCCCGGCCAGCGCGGCTCCGCCGGGCGGATCCGCAGCACCTCGCGGTAGAGCGCGACGAGGATGTCGACGGCGGACAGGGCGCCGCCGACGTGTGTCCCGACAGGACCGGCCCCGATCCGCAGGACGTGTTCGCGCACCGCCAGCGCGGTGCGGCGCAGGCCGAGGTCGTCGGCGACCGCGGTGGTCGGCTCGCGACGACTCGCTTCGCCAGCTCCGCTCATGCCGCTTCCGCCTCCGCTTCCTGGTAACGGGGAACCGCGTGCCACGGCGGCCGGTAGGGCATCGCCCGCGCGTAGCGGGCGATGTGCCCCAGGTTGTCCCACACGCGTTCGAACGCCGTCGCGTACTCGGCCAGCGCCGGGCCTGCGTCCGGGTTGAGGTGCATCCGCCGCAGGCACAGGGAGTCCTCGATGACCTGGCACGTCACCGGGTAGTCGGCGAGGTCGTAGCGCTGCGGGTTCGTGCCCGGGAGCGACCACGGCAGACCGTTCCCGTACGCGTTCTGGTCCTGGAAGACCGGCTGCCCCGGCAGCGGGATGATCTGGTAGTGCGTGAGCGGCACGCCCTCCGCGAGCAACGCGCGGCGCAGCGCGGCGCGGAACCGGCCGGGCGTGACGCCCGCCAGACCCGCCGCCCGCGGGTCGAACCGGAAGCGCAGCATGTGCCACATGTGGGTGCGGTCGGCCGGCGCGGTCGGCGCGATGATCCCCGGCAGCGCCGCGAGGCGGTCGACGAACACCGGCGTGTTGGCGTCCCGTTTCTCCTGGTAGGCCCAGAAACGCGCCAGCTGCGCGCGGGTGAACGCGGCCAGCACCGAGCTGAGCTTGAGGTTCGAGCCGCGGGTCGCCGAGACGTACAGGCGCTCCTCGGTGGACAGGTCCTCGCCGAGGATGCGCAGGCTGCGGACGCGCTCGGCGACGTCCGCCCGGTCGGTGACGACCAGGCCGCCCTCCCCGCAGGTGGGGATGCTCTTCTCCACGTTCAGGCTGAACACGCCGGCGTCGCCGATGGACCCGCACGTGCGGCCGCGGTAGGTCCCACCCTGCGCCTGCACCGCGTCCTCGACGACCAGCAGGTCGTACTTCCGTGCCAGGGCGAGGATCTCGTCCATGTCGGCAGGCAGGCCGCCGAGGTGCACCGGCACGATCGCCCGCGTCCGGTCGGTGATCTTCGCCTCGATCCGCGACACGTCGATGTTGAAGGTCACCGGGTCGATGTCGACGAACACCGGGACCGCGAGCGAGTACAGCGGAGCCATCGCCGTCGCCACGTAGCTCAGCGCCGGCACGATCACCTCGTCGCCCGGCTGGAGCCCGAGCGCGGCCAGCGCCAGCTCGAGTGCGACGGTGCCGCTGTTCACCGACACCGCGTACCGGGTGTCGCAGAACCGCGCCCATTCCGCTTCCAGGCCGTGGATCTCGGCCTCGTTCCTGGCACCCACGGTGAACTTGCGACTGTCGAGCACGCGGCCGACAGCCTCCCGGTCGGCATCGGTCACCACCGGCCATTCCAGTCGCCGGTACTCCGGTCGGACCGTGGGTTCACCGCCGAACATCGCGAGCTTCATGACACCAGAGCCGCCTTCCTCACGACTGGACCCGTGTGTTTTTCACGGTAGGGTCGTGCTCTCGCGCGGCACTCCTCCTGGGGTTTCCTCGCGCTCGCAAGGAGACCTGGCGGTGGTTCCCGGTGGGTTTCAGCCCTCGAGGTGGGTGTGGCCGGAGCCGATGGTGGTCGTGGTCCCGCTCGGCAACCGGACCGTCACGGAGACGTTCACCGGGACCGTGATGTCCAGTTCGGTGCGGTTCCCGGTGCGGCGCCACGCGACGGCGAGCCGGCCGCGTTCGGTCCAGACAGACCCGCGCGCGTGCCGGAGTCCAGTGGCGGGTGGGGTGATCGTGACCGTGCCGGGGCTCGTCACGTCGACGCCGAGCAGTCCTCGCAGGACACCCGTGATGCCGGCCGAGCCCCAACCGTGCGAGAAGCTCTCGCTGTTGGCCTGGTTCACCTCGGCGCCGGTGCACCCCGCGACCGGGCAGCCCGGGGTCCACTGTTCCCACAGGAAGGTGCCGCCCTCGGCGAGCACCCGCGCCGGGCCGTCGCCGGCCGGGTCGGTGAGCAGCCGGACGATCGTGTCCGTGCGGCCGGTCCGCACCAGTGCGGCGAGGAGCTGCCGCACGGTCATCGGGCCCTGGCGCATGCCGAGGTCGTTCAGGTAGGCGCCGAGGTCCGCATAGGACTGCGGGGGTGCGATGCCGTAGGCGATCGGGAAGCTCTGCGAGTGCTCGGCGAAGCTGTCGATGCGCCGGCCCGTCGACAGCGCCAGCCCGTCGGAGTAGCGGCCGGTGACCGGGTCGCGCAGCTGGGCGTTCATGGCGGTGGCGATCGCGGCGGCGCGCTGGCGGTAGTAGCCGCTCGCCGAGGCGTCGCCGGTGATGCCTGCCGCGTCCGCCACCGCGTCGAGCGCGCCGACCGCGAGCGCGTTGACGACCGTGCGGGAGCCGTTGTCGGTGACCGCGTAGCCGTACCGCATGGGCGCCGGCCAGTCGATGATCCCGTTCGCGTAGGCGCCGCTGCCGCCGGGCAGCTGGTGGACGAGGCCGGTGCCGTCGACGGCACCGAGGATGTAGTCCGCCACGCCGCGCATGGCCGGGAACACCTGTGCCACCAGGGAGTCGTCGCCGCTGAGCTGGTGGTAGCGCATGACCCACTCGGGGAACATCTCGGTGTAGTCCGGGATGTCGCGGCGCCCGTCGCCGTTGGGGTAGACGGCGTTGAGCGCGCCGCTCGGCCAGTAGCGGGACTGCGAGTGCGCGAACTCGACGATCGCCTGGCGGGTGAGGCCGCGCTCGCCCAGCGCCGCCGTGGTCGCGAACGAGATGTCGATGGCGTCGCCGAGGAACTGGCCCTTCTCCCGCGTCGGCGTGTCGAGGAAGACGTTCTGGGCGGACATCGCCGCCGAGTGCGCCATGAGGTCGAACACGGCGTCGAGCGTGCGGTCGCCGCTGCTGAACGTCGCCGCCTCGCGGGGGTCGACCTCGGTCGACTGGACGACGGCGGTGACCTCCGCGGTCGGGTCGTTGATCTCCAGGTACCGCCAGCCCCAGTAGGTGAACGGCTGCGCGGTCTGCCTGCCGGCCCGCTGCGTGTAGAGGTAGCGCAGGTCGCTGCCCTGGGTGTCCAGGCCCGATGTGCCGGCACGCGAGTTCTCCACCCAGGCGCCGGTGGCGTGCGCGCGGCGCAGCGGCCGGTCCAGCGTCACCTGTGGACCGGTCGCGGTGACCGTGCGGGTTTCCGGCGCGCCGGGGCCGTACCCGCTCGCCGGGGCGTCGACCACGATCTCGTCGCCGGGGTGCAGGTTGGCGGTGTTCGCCAGGGAGACGGTGGTCGAGCCGGGTGTTGCCGGCGCGGCGAGGGTGGTGTTGTGGCGGCGGTAGCTGGTGGTCACGGTGACCTGGCGACCGGCTGTGCCGGCGGGGAAGGTGATGCGGGGCACCGCCGACACCACCTGGCCCATGTCGACGAACGTGGTGCCGTCCGGCAGGTGCTTCACGGAGACCGGGCGCTTCTCGGTGCGGCTGACGTGGGCCTGCTGCGCGGCGAGGTGGGTGGCGGTGCAGGGCGCGGAACCGTAGGCGGCGCAGCTGTTCGGGGTCGGCCGGGGGTGCGCTCCGACGACCGTCGCCGGCACCCAGGCGGTGTCGTCGAAGTGCGCGGTGTCCCAGCCGGTCTGCTCGTGGGTGGCGTCGTAGCGCTCGACCACGTCGCCGGAGTCGGTGTTGCGGTAGGAGATGGTCGAGACGTCCTGGGAGGTGTCGCGGGACAGGCGCCAGGAGCCGTCGGACACGGCGACCTGGCGGCTGCCGTCCGCGTGCTCGACGACCACCTTGACGAGGAGCCCGGACGGGCCGTCGACCGGGCCGGCCGCGCGGCCCTGGCAGCGGCAGTTCCAGTAGTGGTAGCGGATCGCGATGGCCAGCGGTCCGGACCGCACCCGCGGGGCCGCCACGTCGTAGTAGCCCTCGCCCGGGTAGCCGTACGAGGAGCCCCGGGTGACCTGGCCGTCGACCCGCAGCTCCCAGTCACCGACCGCGGCGACGTACACGCGGGCACGGGTGACGGGGCTCTTGCCGACGCTGACGACCTTCCGCGCGAGCGTCCACTCGTTGGCGGCGTCGTTTCCGGTGGCGGGGCGGCGGATCCAGGCGGCGCCCGACCAGTCGGCGTCGGTGAGGCCGGTGTCGAAGGAGGCCGGCCGGGCGTACGGGGAGACGGCGCCGCGGCGGTCCCAGGTCCGCACGGTCCAGCGGTAGGACGTGCCGGGTGCCAGCGAGGGGCCGGTGACCCACTCCTGCCTCGCGGCGGCCACCCGGCCGCTGTCCCAGACCACGTGGCGGCCCTGCCGCACGACGAGCTGGTAGGCGGTCTGGGTCTCGTCCCGGTCGCGGTCGGTGGGGAGCCAGGAGAAGTGCGGGGCGCCGTTGGTGGCGAGGGGATTCGCGCGGCCGTCGACGGTCAGGTGGGTCGGGGCGCCCGGCGGGTGGTTCGCGGCCCCGGTCGCCGCGACCGTGGTGAGGACCAGGAGCAGGCTGGACAACAACACTCGACGGCGCACCGGCGGACCCCCGCTCGTTTGCAGCGACGTTGCTGAAACGATTTAACAGCGCGGGGGAGCGCTAGGCAAGCGCTTTCCGAAGGGATTCGGCGAGAGGACCCGAACCGTTCGGGAGGAAGGGGCGCGTGCCGGTCCGCCCCCGCCTCACGGCATCAGGGCGTAGCCGGTGTTGTCGCCGCCGGCGATCGCGTTCACCCCGCTCAGTCCGCTCACCCGCACGGGAACGGTCGTGTACGAGGGCACCGACTCGTTGCCCAGCGCGGCGAAGCCGTTGTCGCCCCACGACCACACCGTGCCGTCGGACCGCAGTGCGTAGCCGCCGTTCTCGAAGGCCGCCACCCGCGCCGCGTCCGACAGGTTCGCCACCCGCACCGGCACGTGGGACTCGCAGACCGGCGCGTCGGTGCAGTCGACGCCGTCACCCAGCCGCCCGTTCGCGGCCCAGCCCCACGCCCACACCGCGCCGTCGCCGGTGGCCGCGTAGCCGTCGACCTCGCCGGCCGCGACCGAGACCACCCCGCTCAGGCCGGACACCTGGACGGGCACCCGCGACAGCTCGGCGCCGCCGTTGCCGAGCTGGCCGTGCTCGCCCCGGCCCCAGGCCCACAGCGTGCCGTCGGTCCGCACCGCGTACGTCGCGCCCGCACCGCTGGCCACGGCGGTGACCCCGGTCAGCACCTGGACCGGTGCCCAGACGTCCCCGGTCGAGCCGTCGCCGACCCCGCCGGTGAAATTGGAGCCCCACGCCCAGAGCGTGCCGTCGGCACGCACGGCGTACCCGGTCTGGTAACCGGCGCCGACGGCGACGACGTCCGTCAGCCCGCTCACCCGCACCGGTGGGCTCGCGTCGTGCGACGGCGTCCCCGTGCCGAGCTGGCCGACGTTGTTCGGGCCCCAGGCCCAGACGGTCCCGTCGGCACGCAGCGCGGAGCCGTTGTAGGTGCCGCCGGCGATCGCGGTGACGTCCGCCAGACCCGGCACCGGCGCCGGTACCACCGAACCGCCCCACGCCGACCGCCAGCCGCCGCCGAGCTGCCCGGCGAAGTTGTCGCCCCACGCCCAGACGGTGCCGTCGGCGCGCAACGCGAACGCGCCGTTCGCGTAGGGCGCGATCGCCCGCACACCGGAGAACCGCGTCCGGGACGGCGTCGGCACCTGGGGGACGGCCTCCCCGGTGCCCAGCTCGCGGGTGTGGTTGACGCCCCAGGCGGAGGCGCACCCGGCCGCGCAGGGCGTGTCCGCCACCGCGAAGACCCCGGCCAGGTCCACGAGCAGGTCCACGTCGCCGTTGTGGTTGTACAGCTGGATGGTCCGCGACTCGGCGAACACGACCACCGCGGCGCCCGCCACGGTCTGGCCCGCCGCCAGGTTGACGTTCGAGAAGTTCCCGCGTGCCGGGAAGTCCGGCCACGCGCTCACGAACGTGGGCTCCGTGGCCGCGACGGCGGTGAGGTTGAGCACCACACCGGTGGTGGTGAGCGGCGTGGCGCCGGCGAGGTCCAGCGGGACGGCCGCGCGTGCGCCGACCGGCGCGCCGGTCCTGGTGTCCAGCACCCGGGTGGGGTTCCGGGGCAGGAAGACGGCGCCGAAGTCCGGTGTGTAGAAGCCGGCCAGGTCCGCGAGCAGGTCGACCGAGCCGGTCCGGTTGTACAGGCTGACCGAGTGGTCCGCGCCGATGGCCACGGTCACCAGGTCGGCGCGGGTGTCGCCGGCCGGCAGGTTGAGGTTCGACGCGGTCGGCCGGGGTGTGCCCGTCGGCCACGCGGTCACGAACGTCGAGGCGCTCGCGCCGGTGGCGGTGAGGGTGAACGTCACCGCGGTGGCCGAGTCGGGGACCCGGCCGGTCAGGTCGAGCACGCGGGTGCCGCCGGGGCCGACCGGGCCGCCGGCCTGGCGGGTGTCCAGCACCCGGTCCGCGAGCGTCGCGGTGAACTTCGCGCCCGCGGCCGTGCCGTAGTAGCCGGCGAGGTCGGCGACGAGGTGGGTCCTGCCCGCGAGGTTGTACAGGCTCACCGCGCGGGCGGCGCCGAGCGCGACGGTCACCTGGTTGGGCCGGGTGTCACCGGGCGCCAGGTTGAGGCTCGACGTGGCCGGTCGCGTGGTGCCGGCCGGGTAGACGGTCACGAACGTGTCGGCCGTCGGCGTCACGCCGGTGACGGTGAGGACCACGGCCGTGGCGGTGGCCGGCACCCGGCCGGACAGGTCGACGGTGACCGTGCCCCCTGGTCCGACGGGGCCGCCGGTCCGGGTGTCCAGCACCCGGACCGGGGACACCGACGTGTAGGTCGACCCGACCTGGTCGGTTGCCGGCGCCGCGGTCGCCGCCGGAGCGGCGGCGAGGAGCACCGCCGTCAGGAGCCCCGCCGTCAGGAGCACCGCGGCCGGCAGCGCCCGCCTCACGGGTTCGGCACCACCGCAAAGCCCGCGTAGTCGCCGCCGCCGATGGCGCTCGCCCCGGTCACCCCGGTCACGTCCACGGGCACCGGCGACGACCAGTACACCGAGTCGTTGCCGAGCGAGTAGCTGCCGTTGAAGCCCCACGCGGCGACGCTGCCGTCCGCGCGGAGTGCGTAGCCGCCGTACTCGAAGCTCGCGACGTCGGTGGCGTCGGTGACGCCCGACACCTGGACCGGCACCCGCGACGCGCACGGGAAGTCCACGTTGTCGCAGTTGACGCCGCTGCCCAGCGCGCCGTCCGAGCCCGCGCCCCACGACCAGACCGTGCCGTCGCTCTTCACCGCGTAGCCGTTGTAGCGGCCGCCGGCGATCGCGACGGCGCCGGTCAGCCCGGACACCTGGACCGGCGCCGACGACTGCGTGTCGGTGGAGCCGTTGCCCAGCTGGCCCTCGGTGTTGGTGCCCCAGGCCCAGACCGTGCCGTCGGCGCGGTGGATGTAGGCGCCGCTGCTGCCGCCCGCGACCTGCTTGGCGTCGGCGATGCCGGGCACCTGCACCGGCACCGACGACAGGACCACCGACGAGCCGTTGCCCAGCGCGCCCGAGGCGTTGGAACCCCACGACCAGACCGTGCCGTCGCCCTTCACCGCGTAGCCGTTGGTGCCGGTGGCGGCGATGGAGACCACGCCGGTCAGGTTGCTCACCCGCACCGGCGAGCTGGCGTCGTTGATCGAGCCGTTGCCGAGCTGGCCGGCGGCGCCCGCGCCCCAGGCCCACACGGTGCCGTCCTCGCGCAGCGCGTAGGCGGTGTTGCCGCCCGCGGCGATGGCCGTGGCCCCGGTCAGCCCGACGACCGGCACCGGCACCGAGGAGCCGCCGCCCGTCTGGTTGCTGGTCCAGCCGTTGCCGAGCTGGCCGTAGTCGTTGTTGCCCCACGCCCGGACCGTGCCGTCGGCCAGCAACGCGTAGCCGTCGCGGTTGCCGCCGCCGTCGACCGCCTTCACCCCGGACAGCCCCACGACGAACGCCCGGTTCACCCGGCTGAACAGGGCTTCCGAGGTGCCGAGCTTCCGGCTGAAGTTGTCGCCCCACGCGTAGACGCAGTCGGTTCTGCACTGGTCCTCGGCCACGGCGAAGACGCCGGCGAGGTCGGCGACCAGGTGCGTGCTGCCGGTGAAGTTGTAGAAGTCGGCGCCGCGCGACCGGACGAACGGCACCACGGCGGCGTTCGACACGACCTGGTTGGCGGCCGCGTTGAGCGTCGAGGCGGCCGGCCGGTCCTCCCACTGCGCCCAGGAGGTCACGTAGCTCGGCGCGGTCGCGCCGACGGCGGTGACGTTGAGGATCGCGCCGGTGGCGGTCATCTGCGGCACGCTGCCGGTGAGGTCGACGGAGAGGACCCCGTCGGGGCCGACGGGCAGCGTCGAGCCCTCCGTGCCCGTGCCGGTGCGGGTGTCGAGCACGCGGGCCGGGTTCTGCGGGAGGAAGACCGCGCCGTAGTCGGGGGTGTAGAAGCCGGTCAGGTCCGCGATGAGGTGCGTGTTGCCGGCGTTGTTGAACAACGCGACCTTGCGGTCGGCGCCGACGGCGACCGTGACCAGGTTCGCGCGGGTGTCGCCGACGGGCAGGTTCAGGCTCGACGCGGTCGGCCGCGTGGTGCCGTTCGGGTAGGCCGTCACGAAGGTCGACGCGGTCGCGCCGGTGCCGGTCAGGTTGAAGGTGACCGATGTGGCCGAGGCGGGGATCCGGCTCGCGAGGTCGAGCACCCGCGTACCGCCCGGCCCGACCGGGCTGTTGGTGTCCCGCGTGTCCAGGACCCGGTTCGGCGCGAGCGCGGTGAACCGGGCGCCGCCGGTCGTGCCGTAGTAACCGGCCAGGTCGGCGACGACGTGCGTACTGCCGGTGTTGTTGTAGACGCTGACCGACCGGTTCGCGCCGAGCATGACGGTCACCTGGATCGGCCGGATGTCCCCGGGCGCCAGGTTCAGGTTCGACGTGGTCGGCCGGGTGATGCCGGCCGGGTACACGGTCACGAACGTGTTGGTCGTCGGCGCCACCCCGGTGACGTTGAGCACCACGGCCGTGGCGGAGCCAGGCACCCGCGACGACAGGTCGAGGGTGACCGTGCCACCGGCGCCGACGGGGCTGGTGGTGCCCGCGCCGGTGCCGTCACGGGTGTCCAGCACCCGCACCGGCGACACGGAGGTGTAGGTGGAGGCGACAGGATCCGCGGCGGCGTCCTGCGCCACGACCGGCGGCCCGGCCAACAACACCGCCCCGGTGAGCAACGACGAGACGACAGCAGGCAGCACACGACGCATGAACGCTTGAACCCCCATGGGAGACGGCCCCGACCCGCGCCAGACCCTAGCCCACGGTCAACTGTGGAGCTACCGCCTTTGGGGGATTGTTACTGTGCGGAGGTCGAGATGCTCAGACGGTCAGGCCGAGGCGGGCTTGGGCCAGGCGCATGAGGTGTTCCAGGAGCGTGAGCAGAACGGCCTTGCTGGAGTCGCGGTCGCGGGCGTCGCACAGGCGGATGGGGGTCGACGGGTCCAGATCGAGGGCGTCGCGGACCTCGTCCTCCGTGTACACGGGTGCTCCGTCGAAGCAGTTGACCGCCACCACGAAGTGGATGCCGCGGTTCTCGAAGAAGTCGACCGCGGCGAAGGAGTTGTCCAGGCGCCTGGTGTCGGCCAGGACGATCGCGCCCAGGGCGCCGCGGGACAGTTCGTCCCACAGGAACCAGAAGCGTTCCTGGCCCGGGGTGCCGAAGACGTACAGGATCAGGTCGGGGTTGAGGGTGATGCGGCCGAAGTCCAGCGCCACCGTGGTCGTCGTCTTCGCCTCGACGCCGGACAGGTCGTCGACCGCCTCGCTCCTCTCGCTGAGCACCTCCTCGGTGCGCAGCGGCGCCACCTCGCTCACCGCGCCGACCATGGTGGTCTTGCCGACGCCGAAACCGCCGGCTATCAGGACCTTCACCGCGGCCGCGGTGACCTCGAAGGAGGACTCAGAGCTTACGGACACCATCGAGCACCGCCTGTAGGAGCTTGACATCGAGGGTCTGGACCGCGGTCGTGGCCGACGGGTTGCGGAAGATCAGGTAGCCGCTCTCGATGAGGTCGCCGATGAGGATCTTGGTGACGGCCAGGGGCAGGGACAGTCCGGCGGAGATCTCGGCCACGGACACCGGTCTGCCGCACATGCGCACGATGTCGCCGTACTCCCGGTCCATCCGTTCGATCGTGGCGTCCCACCGCGCGGACATGACCAGCGTGATCATGTTCAGCTCGCGCGCGTTGCCGACGGTGCGGCCGCGGGTCACCGCGAATGGCCGCACCAGCGGGCCGGCCGCGTCGTCGAACCATGCCTCCCGCGGACCGGTCATGAGGGAAGGGGACCCACCTGGGGCTCGAACAACCCGCGCCGCTTGAGCGTGCTCAGCAGGTCACCGAGCCGGATGACGGTCTGGTTCATCTCGTAGGCCACCGTGCCCATGCTCGCGCCCTGCTCGCTCAGCAACGCGAGGCAGGCGTTGTCGCCGGCGGAGGTCACGAACAGTACGGCATGTTCGAGCTCGACGACGGTCTGCAGCATGTCGCCGCCGTCGAAGCGGGCACCCGCACTGCGCGCGAGGCTCTGCAGCGCCGAGGACATCGCGCTGAAGTGCTCCGCGTCCTCCACCGACATCTCCGACGACCGGCCCAGCAGCAACCCGTCGGTGGACAGCACCACCGCGTACCGCACCTTGGCCAGCCTCCTGACCAGGTCGTCGAGCAGCCAGTCCAGTCGGGATGCGTTGCCAGTCACCGTGAACCTTCTCGTCCGTCGGGGTAGTTCGTGCCCGGCTCCGGGCGGGCCAGCCGGCCCTGCCGGGTGCCGCTCTCGATCTCGTCGAACAGGCTCCGCGCCTGCTCCGGCGACCGCGCGCCCGCCTGGGACCGTGGCGCCTGCTGCTGGGTCTGCGAGGCCGACAGCTGCGGCGCGAGGTGCGACTGCCGGCGCCGCCGCGGCAGCCCCGGTCGCCCGGCCGTGGGCTGGATCCCTTGTCCCGCCGCGTTCTCCGGTGGCTGAGGGGTCACCGCCTCGTGGCGGCCCGAGCGCAGTGCCGGGTGCTCCTGCGACAGTTCGCGGCGCGCCGCCGTTCGTGCGGGGAAGGCCGGCCGCGCGGGCTCGGCGGAATCCACGGTCGGCCACGGTACGGCCGCGGCCGCCGTTCTTGTCGGCACGCCGCTCGACATCTGGTTCGCTTCCGCGGCAACACTTCCGACCGGCACGGCCGAGTACGCGACCGGCCGGGACTCCTCCGCGATCAGCGACGTCGGGATGAGGACGATCGCGCGGACGCCGCCGTAGTCCGACTCGGACAGCTTGACCGTGACGTCGGTGCGCCGGGCGATACGGCTCACCACGAGCAGACCCATGCGCGAGTCGCTGGACAGGTTGGTCACGCCGAAGTCCGGTGGCTCCCGCAGGATCTCGTTGGCCTGCGCGATCTGCTCACCGGACATGCCGAGCCCCTGGTCGGTGATCTCGACGACCACGCCCCGGCCGACGACGTTGCTGGTCACGTCGACCCTGGACTCCGGCGGGGAGAACGACGTCGCGTTCTCCACCAGCTCCGCGACCAGGTGGATGAGGTCGGCGACCACGCTGCCCACGACGGACACGGTCGCCATGTGTCCGTTGTGGACACGGGCGTAGTCCTCGGTCTCGGAGATGGCGCTGCGCAGGAGATCCACCAGCGGCACCGGGTTGCGCCACTGGCGGCCCGGCTGCTCGCCGCCGAGGATGATCAGGTTCTCCGCGTTGCGCCGCGCCCGGGTGGACAGGTGGTCCAGCTCGAACAGCACCGACAGCCGGTTCGGGTCCTCCTCGCTGTGTTCCGCCCTGTCCAGCAGCTCCAGCTGCCGGTGCACCACGACCTGGCTGCGGTGCGCGATGTTGAGGAACAGCGCGTTGATGCCGCCGCGGGTCCGCGCCTCCTCCACCGCCGCCGACACGGCCGCGGACTCGGCCCGGTTGAAGGCCTCGGCGACGTCACCGATCTCGTCCGTGCCGAAGTCCAGTGGCTTGACGGCGGTGCGGACGTCCACGTCCTCGCCGTCGCGCAACCGGTTCATGATGCGCGGCAGCTGCTCGTCCGCCAACGAGAGCGCCTCGGCCCGCAACCGCTTCAGGCGCCTGATCAACCGCCCGGAGATCCGCAGGGTCAGCAGGCCGACGAGCAGCGCGACAACCGACATCGCGCCCGCGGCGATCAGCCACCACCTGGCCGTGTTGGTCGCGGTGTCGATCGCGTCGTGGATGACGCCCGCGTACTGGTCCTGGTAGAGGGCGAGCAGGTCCCTGCCGACCGTGGCGGCGGCGGACTGCCAGTCCGCGACGCTCACCGGGAGCGCCGGGCTGGTGGGGGTCGGCACGCCGCGGTCCACGATGGCGTTCTCCATGGTGGACAGGGTTTTCCACGCGTCACTGCCGACCACCGCCCGCGCGCGGACGCGCAGCTGGCCGTCCAGCGCGGGCAGGGTCGAGGTGATCCGGCTGTGGTAGGAGCCGACGAGCCGGCTGTACTCCCGCAGCTGTTGCGGCGTCATCCGGCCGACCACGCCGACGGCGAGCGCGTTGCCCCGCGACAGCGCCTCCACCGCGTCGGCCAGCTCGACGGCGACGTTGCCACCGGCGACCGCGTCGGGGTCGGGCAGGGAGTCGGCGACCTCGCGCGTGGCGAGGAAGATGCGCTCGAGGATCGAGTTGTAGAACAGGTAGACCTGGTCCGGGGGCGCCAGCCCGGCGTCGACCCCCTGCCGCACCTGGGTGAACGCCTTCTTGACGTCCTCGGCCTTGGTGTTGGGGCCGCTCATGAGCTCCGGGGCGATCTTCGAGATGGTGGCCTGTGCCTGCACCAGGTCGGGCCGGGTCGACA
>NZ_JBJMIE010000308.1:0-15317 GCF_045807065.1 Actinophytocola sp.
ACAGCCGGGTGGGCGACGCGTCGGCCGCCGCCACGATGGTGGAGTACCACCGCAGGGTGGCCGCGGGAGAGCGGCCGGCGGCCGCACTGGCGACCGCGGTGGCCGCCGACCCGCTGCGGCGCCCGTTCATCTGCCTGGGCGCCGGCTGACCGTCCGCGGCCATGCCCCGAGGGGCACCCTCCTCGGGGCGCCGCCCGCCGACGTCACGAATGAGGCGTTCTCCGATTGGTGTCGTGGCCAGCCACTATGCTCCCGGCCATGACCGAGCTGTTGCTGGTGCTGATCCTGCTCGCCGTGATCGTCGTCGGGGTCGTGCTGTACCTGCGGTCGCGCCGGAACCGTCAGGTGGCAGACGCGCGGCCGGGTGCGCCCGTCGACCCGCTCGCCGACCACCAGGGCGTCACCGACATCCGCACGGTCCGCGCCGGGGACATGATCGACTACGGCGACCAGCTGTACTTCGTGCGTGGCTCGCTGCGGCTCAAGGAGGGCGGATACTCCTGGTCGGAGCACTTCCTGGACGACGCGCGGGGCAGCCGGGTGTGGGTGTCCGTCGAGGAGGATCCCGACCTGGAGGTCGTGCTGTGGCGGGAGACCGACGCGGTCACCGAGCCGGGCGGCAAGACGATGCAGGTCGGCGGCGTCACGTACCGACGCGAGGAGGACGGCACCGCCTCGTACGTGTCGGAGGGCACGACCACGCTCGCCGAGCGCGGGTCGGTCGAGTACGTCGACTACGAGGGGCCGGACGGCAGGGCGTTGAGCTTCGAGCGGTTCGACGGCGGCAAGTGGGAGGCCGGGCTCGGCGAGTCCGTGGCGCTGCCCGCGATGCGCGTGTACCCGGCCGGCAGTGATCGCACGTGAGAGCACGCATCGAGACCCGCTTCGCCGACTCGCGCGCCGCGGACCTGAGCCTGGCCTACGGACTGGAGTCCCTGCCCGCGCTCGGCACCCATCGAGTGACACTGGGAGGACTGGCGGTGGAGCTGCGCGTGCTCGGCGCGTCGCACCAGGTGGTGCTCGGGTCGTTCTCCGAGACGGTGGCGTGCCTGCCGGACCGGCCGGGAACGCTACCGGCCAGCTCGACGCGGACGGTCGGGGACTACACCGTGCGGTTCTCGGCGTCGTGCGCCCGGCCGGCCGACTTCTCCGCGGAGGTGTCCCGGATCGTGCGTGACCACGCCGCCGACCCGCACTCCCTGGTGGCCGAGTTCCCCGGGTCCCCGCTGGCGGTGACCGCCCTGTCGGCGAGCGCCGTGCCCGGCGGCGTGCGGTGGGAGACGTGGCACGCCTACCCGCAGGCCGGTGAGCTGGTCCGGACCACGAGCGTGGTGACCCCGCGATGAGCCTGCGCGGCAAGCTGCTGATCGCCAGCGCCCTCGGCGGCGTCGGCCTCATCGTGCTGCTGTTCGCGATCTTCGGCGGTGGCGGCATCCGGTCCTACCTGGACGACACCTACCGCCGCCAGTCCGCGTCCGGCAACTCGGTGGTGTACACGTCCCCGGCGAAGCCGAAGGCGGTGTACGAGCAGATCCGCTCCGCGCGGCCGCCGGCGGACACCCAGTTCGACCCGTCGGGCTACTTCCTCCGGTACTCCGACGACATCGTCGCGATCACCGCGAACGGCACCGGCTCCCGCATCTACATCGACGACGAGCGGCGCGGCTACGCGCACTGGCTCCCGTTCGTCGGCGGCGTCTGGGGCACGGGCGGTTCGGGCGACAACTTCCGCGGCGGCGGCCCGGGAGGCGGGAAGTGAGGGCCACTGTGTTGACCGGTGGGCTGTTGACCGGTGCGTTGCTGGCCGGTGCGCTGCTGCTGGCCGCGCCGGGGTCCGCCTCCGCCGACGTGCTCTTCGACCCGGCAGACGCCGACGAGCTGGCGGCGACGCTCGCGGAGGCGTACACGGACCAGGGCGTGTGCTACGGCTGGGACGTCAACGTGGACAACGTCGGCGTGCGGGGCGCCAGCGTCGGCTCGAACTTCGGCGCCGGCAAGTCCGTGGACTCGGGCTCGTGCCGCGCCTCGGTGGTGTTCACGGCGGACATCACCTGGACGAGCGAGGCGTCGGAGTCGGAGGACTCGGCGTCCTACGACGTGCGCAGCACCCCCGCGGGCGTCACCCGCGACGACCTCGCGGCACTGGGCATCGACTTCGACGGCCTCACGAGCGACGACCCGGACGCCGTCGTGGGCAAGGCGGTGGCGGCCCTACCGCTGCTGGCCGCGGACAAGGGCATCGCGCAGGCCCTGTCCGCCACCCCCGACACGGCCACCACCCCGGCCGACGCCCGACTGACGGACGACCCGGGCTCCGACTGGTGGCGCGACCGCGGCGGGATGCTCATCTGGGCACTGGTCCTGATGGCGGCCAGCGGACTGCTGATCTGGCTGATCCTGAGGAGGAACAGCCGCGCCCGCCGCCTGGCCTCCGTGGAACCGACACTCCCGCTGTACGTCCCGAAACCGACGACGGCGTGGGACGCCTTGGACCTCGCCCCACCAACGGAGGACGAGGAACAGGCAGCGCCCGAGCCGGTGCCCCCGACCTATACCGGCATCCAGGCAACCCCGGTTGAAGAGGCTCTTGCCAAGGAAACCGCGGCCGAGCCGCCTGCTGCGACGGAACCGGCCGCCACGGAACCGGTCGTCGCGGAGCCGGCTGCTGCCGAGCTGCCCACTGCGGAATCGGCTGCCGCGGAATCGGCTGTTGCCGAGCTGGCTGGCGCCGAGTCGTCCGCCGTCGAGCCCCCAGTCGTGGAGCCGCCCGTCGCGGAATCGGCTGCCGTGGAGCCGTCAGCCGCCAAGCCGGCCGCCACGGAGCCGTCCGCCGAGGAGCCTGGCGCCGGCTCGTCTGACGCTGGTCCAGCCGGCGTCGAGCCCTCCGCCGACCGACCCACCACCAGCCCCGCCACCGACGAGTCCGGTGTGGACCAGCGTGCCGGTGCGCCGGGCGAGGTAGACCGAGCGCGTCCAGCGCCGCCGGACCAGAAGGATAAGGAGTAACCCCAGCATGGTTTCCGACGTCTTTGGTGAAGTCGGTATCGCCGCCACTTACGGGCTCGTTGGGCTGGTGCTGATGGCCCTCGGCTTCGTGCTGGTCGACGTGCTCACCCCCGGTAACCTGCGCGAGCAGATCTGGGTGCAGCGCAACCGGAACGCGGCCATCCTGCTCGCCAGCAACGTCCTCGGCGTCGGCATCATCGTGGCCACCGCGATCGCCGCCAGCCAGGGGAACTGGGGTGAGGGGCTGCTGTCCACCGCCGCCTACGGGATCCTCGGCCTTGTCCTGATGGCCGTCTCGTTCGTCGTGCTCGACGCGGTCACGCCCGGGAAGCTCGGCGAGATCGTCGTCGAGGAGACACCGCACCCCGCCGTCTACGTCAACGCCGCGTCGCACATCGCCGTCTCCGCGATCGTCGCCGTCGCCATCTTCTAGAGTGTCCACCCGGTTCGCCCGCGCGGGGCTGCTCTTCGCCACGTTCGTCTGCGCGGCGTGTGGCCTCGTCTACGAGCTCGCACTCGTCGCGCAGGGGTCCTACCTGCTCGGCGACTCGATCACGCAGGCCTCCGTCGTCCTCGCCACCATGGTGTTCGCCATGGGGATCGGGGCGCTCACCGCCAAACCCCTGCAGCGGCGGCCGCTGCTGAGCTTCGTCGTCGTCGAGGCGCTGCTCGCGGTCACCGGCGGCCTGTCGGTGCTCGGGCTTCAGGCCGCGTTCACCTGGCTCGACCTCTACTGGCCCGCGCTGATCGGGATCGCGCTCGTCGTGGGGGCGCTCATCGGGGCCGAGATCCCGCTGCTGATGACGCTGCTGCAGCGGATCCGCGAGCAGGACGCCGGATCCGCGACGGCCGACCTCTTCGCCGCCGACTACGTCGGGGCGCTCGTCGGCGGGCTGGCGTTCCCGTTCCTGCTCCTGCCGCTGCTCGGGCAGACCAGGGGCGCGCTGCTGGTCGGCATGGTCAACGCCCTCGCGGGTGCGGCCGTCGCGCTGTTCCTGTTCCGCACCAACGCGTCGCGGAAGGTGGCGCTCGCCGGTGGCATCGTCGCCGTGCTCGCACTCCTCGTCTTCGCGTTCGCGCAGAGCGACGCGTTCCTCCGCTACGCCCGCGACGAGCTGTACGAGGACCCGGTCGTCTACTCGGAAACCACGCCGTACCAGGACATCGTCGTCACCGAGTCCTCGCCGGTCGTGCCGGGTCCGAAGGACCTGCGCCTGTTCCTCAACGGGGACCTGCAGTTCAGCTCCATCGACGAGTACCGCTACCACGAGTCACTGGTGCACCCGGCGCTCGCCGGCAAGCACGACCGGGTGCTCGTCCTCGGCGGCGGTGACGGCCTCGCGATGCGTGAGGTCCTGCGATATCCCGACGTTCGCGAGGCCGTCGAGGTGGAGCTGGACCCGGCGGTGCTGCGCCTGGCCCGCGACAACCCGGACATCTCCGCGCTGAACCAGCATTCCCTGGACGACCCGCGGGTGCGCGTGGTGAACGCCGACGCGTTCACCTGGCTGCGGGACGCCGACGAACGCTTCGACGCCGTGATCATCGACATGCCGGACCCGGACTCGACGGCGACGGCGAAGCTGTACTCCGTCGAGTTCTACACACTCGCCCGCCAGGTGCTCGCTCCTGGGGGAAGGCTCGTCGTGCAGGCCGGCTCTCCGTACTTCGCGCCACGCAGCTTCGACTGCATCGACGCCGGCATCCGGGCCGCGGGCCTGAAGACCACGCCCTACCACGTGAACGTCCCGAGCTTCGGCGACTGGGGCTTCGTCCTGGCCCAGACCGACCGGAGACCGGCGCTGACCCTCGACCCGCCGCAGCCGCTGCGCTTCCTCGACGAGGCGAACCTGGCCGCCGCCGCCGTCTTCCCGGTCGACCGCAAACCGAACGGCGACGAGCCACCGTCCACCCTGGACGACCCGAGGATCGTCCGGCTGAACACGTCCGAGTGGCAGCAGTACTAGCACCAGGCCAGGTCGCTGACCCCTGACCCGGCGCCCTCCCCGCTCAGGTCACCGTGCAGGTGACCGCCGGCGCGGTGTTGGATCCCGTCTGGTTGGCCAGGAAGCCGAACGTGGCCGTGGCGTTCGGCGCGAGTGCTCCGTTCCAGCTCACGTTCTTCGCCGTCACGGCCGCCCCGCTCTGGGTGACCGTCGCGTTCCACGCCTGGCTGACCTGCTGACCGTTGGCGAAGCTGAACGTCGCCGTCCACGACGAACTGGTGGTCGTGCCGTCGTTCCTGACGGTCACCTCGCCCTGGAACCCGTCGCTCCACTGGCCGACCAGCTTGTAGGTCGCGGCGCAGGTGCCGGTCGGCGGTGGGTCGGTGTCCGGCGGCGGCGGGTCGCCCAGCGCGGCCGCGACCGCCGGGTAGAACCTGTTCGCCATCTTCTGGAAGCCGGAGTCGACCGGGTGCACGCCGTCGAAGGTGTCCGTCGCCGTGCTGAAGCCGGTCCACTGGTCCACCACGGTGATCGGGGAGGCCGCGGTCGTCTTCCCCGCCGCCCAGCCGGGAATCGCGTTGTCGAGTGCGACGACCCCCTGCGGGCACCCCGTGCAGCCGCTGGGCGCCATGGGGAGGATCTGCGCGACGATGATCTTCATGTTCGGGTTGCTCGCCCGCATCTGGTCGACGAGCTTGGAGTACGCGGTCAGGATCGTGGCGGTGGAGATGGTGCCGTTCCACACGTCGTTGGTGCCCAGGTGCATCACCACGACGTCCGGGTGCGTCGCGGACAGCCAGGCCGGGAGCTGGTTCTGGTCGGCGATGCCCGTGGCCGTGAAGCCGCTGTGGCCTTCGTGGTCGGCGTCCAGCGGGACCGAGCAACCGCCGCTGTTCTGGGTGCCCACGAAGTCGACGTTGGTGTACCCGGCGGTCCGCAGGTGGTCCCAGAGGTAGGCGCGCCAGCACCCCGGCGCGGCCGTGATCGAGTCACCCAGCGGCATGATCCGGATCGGGGCCGGGGCGGCGGCCGGGGACTGCGCGACCGCGAAGGTGAGTACCGCGATCAGCGCAGCCACCAGGCCGCAGAGGGAGAGTCTTCTTCGCATGGTTCCGTCCTCGGCTGGGCGTACGGCTAGGCCACGGTCAGCAGGTGGGCTCGGTAGCCCGCGCCGTAGGTCTGCGTCGGGGTGCCGCTGTAGTCCTCGATGAGCACGTTGCCCTGGCCGCAGCCCCACGGGTTCCACGTCCACGCGGTGTAGCCGAGACCGTGCTGGTCCAGCCAGGCCATGACCTGGTCGGTGTAGTCGTGGGCGCAGGTGCTCTGGCCGATCTCGCCGGCCAGCAGGGGAACCCGGGCCGCCACCGGGGCGATCTCGCTGTCCCAGCAGGACGCCGTGACGCAGGCGTTGAAGTTGTACGAGTGCCACGACGCCATCAGGTTGCCGGTGGGGTCGGTCGGCTCGTAGGTCAGCCACTGGGTGAGGTCGTTGGTCCAGCGCAACCCCGCGCTGAGGACCACGTTGGTGGCGCCGGTGGCGCGCACGGCGTCCACCAGGTCCTGCATGCCGGCCACCTCGTAGGTGAAGCCGGTGCAGGTGCCGCCGTCACGCAGGCAGCGCCACTCCGCGGTCGGGTTCGCCCAGTTGTCGGCCGCGTCCGGGTAGGGCTCGTTGAACAGGTCGAACAGGACCGCGTTGTTCCCCTTGAAGGCGTTCGCCACCTGGGTCCAGAAGGTCGGGCTGTACTGCATGTCCGGCATCGGCTTCTGGCAGGTCGCGTTGACGTCGGTGCAGGCGGACACGTTGCCGGTGTACTGGCCGTGCGTCCAGTGCAGGTCGAGGATCGGGTTGATCCCGTTGGCCACCAACAGGTTCGCGTAGTCCTTGACCGCCTGCTGGTACGTCGCGCCGCTCGGCGAGCCGGACAGGCCCAGCCAGCAGTCCTCGTTCAGCGGGATCCGCACCGCCCTGATGTGCCACGCCAGCATGGCGTCGACCGACGCCTGGTCCACCGGACCGCTGTCCCACATGCCCTTGCCCTGCACGCACGCGAACTCCGCGCTGGCCCTGTTGACGCCCAGCAGGCGGTAGGTGGCGCCGGTGCTCGTCACCAGCTTGTTGCCCGAGACCTTCAGCGCGGGCGCGGCCGGGCCGGTGGGCGGCGGTTCCACCGGTGGGGTGCCGGTGCAGGCCGCGCCGTTGACCGCGAAGTTGGTCGGGGCGGTGTTCGTGCCGCTGTAGGAGAAGTTCGCGCCCGGGCTGACGGTGCCGCCGGGCGGGATCTTCGCGTTCCAGGTCGCGTTCGTGGCGGTGACCTGGACACCGGACTGGGTCCACACGCCGTTCCAGCCCTGTTGCAGGGTCTGGTTGCCCGCGTAGGAGTAGGTGACGGTCCAGCCGTCGACCGCGGACGTGCCGACGTTGCTGATCGTCACGGTCGCGCTGAAGCCCGCGCCCCAGTCGTTGGTCGAGTAGTCGACGCGGCAGGCGAACGCGGAGGCCGCGTCGCTGGCGGTTGGCAGGGCCACGCACGCCATCGCGGCGAGGCTTGCGGACACGGCGATCTTGACGGCTCTTCCCAACATGGGCACTCCTTCGTGCACATGACCTGGGAGCGCTCCCAGGCGCGGTTGATAAACCGTCGCGCCTGGAGGCCGGCACTGTCAATCGGTCCGCGGTTGGGCACAGGCAATTCACTCGACCGGCCGTAGGCGCTTGACCTGTTCGGCGCAGTGCCTCGCCGCCTGCTCACTGCTCGTGTTCAGTCGTCTGGCCGGCGAAAGTACCGCGCACCGAAACATGGGAACGCTCCCAGAAATTGTCACGGGAGCAACAGGTTCACGTCACCGAACTCGTGCCACAGGTAGCCGGCGGCCAGGGCCTCCCGGTAGGTCTCGTGCAGGAGGTCGTGGCCGGCGATGGCGGCGAGCATGTCGAGGTGGGACGCCCTCGGCTCGTGGAACCCGGTGAGCAGGCCGTCGACGTGCCGCACGCCCCGTTCCGGGGTGATGATCACGTCGGTCCAGCCCTCGTCGGCGTCGGTCTCGATGGCGCGGACGGCCGTGGTGCCGACGGCGATCACCCGCCGGCCGTCGCGCCTGGCACGGGCCACGAGGTCCCGGCTGGTCCTCGGCACCGCGAACCGTTCCGGGTACGGGCGCTCGTGTGCCTCCGGCGACGCCACCCCGGTGTGCAGGAGGACCGGCGCGAACTGCACGCCCCGGGCGACCAGTCGCGTCACCAGGCGCTCGGTGAACGGGCGGCCCGCGCTCGGCATCTCCGCACTGCCCGGGGTCACGCCGAAGACCGTCTGGTAGCAGGAGATCGGCCACCGGGCACCGACGTAGGAGTACCGGATCGGCGACCCGAACACCGCGAGGTACGCCGGCGCCCCGCGACCCCGCGTGTCCACCTCGGACTCCCACAACCGGCCGGCGGAGAAGGGCCGGCGCAACGTCACGGACCCGCCCCCGGCCAGCGGGTAACGCTCTCCTGCGACCCCTTCGCGGAAGGGCGCTTTCGCCGCGGCCGCACGCAGCTCGACCAGCCACGTGCCGTCCGGCCGCTCGGTGGAGAAGTGGACGACGAGATCGCTGTCCGGCACCGGCACCGCGGCCGGCACGGTCGCGGACGTGTTCACCACCAGGACGTCCCCGGGGCGCAGCAGCGTCGGCAGGTCCGTGAACCGGTGATGGCTCACGCCGCCGGGCGAGCTGACCAGCAGCCGCACCCCGTCCCGCCCCAGCCCCCTGGCCTCGGGCGGAACGCGGGCCTCCAGCGAGGCCGGCAGGGAGAACTCGAGCGTCATGCCGGCACCGTCAGCCCGGCCAGGCGCACCCGGCCCGACGGTGGGCGGGACGTCACCAGGTGGCGGAACGCGGGCACCACCGTCTCGGGCAGCGGCCGGTCGCCGATGTCCTCGCCCGGGAACGCCTCCTGGTGCATCCGCGTCCGTAGGTCGCCGGGGTCCACCCACCACACGCGCACCGCCGGCTCCTCGACCGCCAACACCGCGCTCGCCTGCTCGATCGCGGCCTTCGCCGAGCCGTAGCCGCCCCAGCCCGCGTACGGCTCGACCGCCGCGTCCGACGAGACGGTGACGACCGCCCCCGCCCGGGACCGCAGCGCGGGCAGCGCGAGCTGGGTCAGCGCGAGCGGCGCCAGCACGTTCACCTCGTACACCTCGCGCAACACGTCGAGCGGATAGGCCGTCAGGCACGGCTGCGGGCTCGGGCCGAGGATGCCGGCATTGTTGACCAGCAGGTCCACCTCGCCGGCCGCGTCCAGCAGCGCGGCCCGGTGCGCGGGGTCGCGGACGTCGCCCGGCACGGCCACCACGTCGCCTACCGCGCCGCCGATCGACTCCGCCGCCGCGGCGAGGTCGGACGGCGTGCGTGCGTCCAGGACCAGCCGCCAGCCGGCCTCCGCCAACCCCGTGGCCAGTGCGCGCCCCAGTCCACGGGACGCGCCGGTGATGATCGCGACAGGTTTCATGCCGTCGACGCTAGGGAGCGGGCGGCGGGCTGCCATCGGTCCCGGGACCGCCGCGACCTAGGTCCTTGGACCTACGTCCGGGCGCATCGGCGCCGCGCGTGGGTACCGTTGGCGGCGTGAACGTCCGGAGCGAACTGCGGGACGTCAGCGCCGCGGTGCTGGCCGTGACCGCGCACCTGTCCGTCCGCGACGTCCTCACCACGATCCTCTCCGCCGCCCGCAAGCTCGTCGGCGCCCGCTACGCCGCGCTCGGTGTCCCCGACGACAACGGCGGCTTCGCGGAGTTCCTCGCCGACGGGCTGACCGACGAGGAGTGGGACGCGATCGGCCCGCTGCCGCGACAGCACGGCATCCTCGGCCTGATGCTGAGCGACCCCAACCCGGTGCGCCTGGTCAACATCCGCGACCACCCGCGGTTCGGCTGGTGGCCGAGGGCGCACCCGCCGCTGACCGACTTCCTGGGCATGCCGATCGTCGACGGCGACGAGATCATCGGCGAGCTGTTCCTCGCCAACAGCTGCCATCCCGGCGGCTTCACCGCGGACGACGAGGAACTGGTGCGCCTGCTCGCCGCGCACGCCGCCATCGCGCTGGTCAACGCGCGCCTGTACGAGCACAGCCGCGAACTGTCCATTGTGGAGGAACGCAACCGGATCGCCCGCGAGCTGCACGACGCCGTGTCGCAGAAGCTGTTCAGCCTCCGGCTCACCGCGGACGCCGCGTCCGCGCTGCTCGACCGCGACCCCGCACGGGCCAGGGCGGAGCTGGCCACCGTGCGCAGGCTCGCGGCCGAGGCGAGCAGCGAGCTGCGGGAGATCGTCGTCGGGCACCGGCCGCCCGACCTCGCGGGCGACGGGCTGGACAGGGCGTTGCGCAAGCAGGTCGAGCTGCTCGACCGGGTGCACGCGCCGGTGCTGCGCTTCGCCGGCTGCGACTGCGTGCCGACGCTGACCGAGCAGGGGCAGGAGGCCGTGTACCGGATCGCGCAGGAGGCCATCCACAACGCGTTGCGGCACGCGAACGCCGGCCGCATCGACGTGGTGCTCACCGCCGGCGACCGGGGCACGGTGCTGCGCGTGACCGACGACGGCGTGGGGTTCGCGCCGGCCAGCACGGTCGCCGGCCGCCGCCTCGGGCTCGCGTCCATGCGGGAGCGGGCGGCGGCGGTGGGCGGCACGCTCACGGTGACGTCCGAGCCGGGCGGCGGCACGACGGTGCGGCTGGCGGTGCCGGCGTGATCCGCGTGCTCGTGGTTGACGACCACCCCGTTGTGCGGCAAGGACTGCGGACGTTCCTCGACCTGCAGGACGACATCACGGTGGTGGGCGAGTCCGCCGACGGGCTGTCCTGTGTGGACGACGCGCGGCGTCTGCGCCCGGACGTGATCCTGCTCGACCTCCGCATGCCCGGCGCCGACGGTGTGGCGGCCTTGCGTGCCCTTCGGGACGGTCCCGCGCGGGTGCTGGTGGTCACGAGCTACACCGAGCCGAGCGCGGTCCTGCCCGCGGTCCGCGCGGGTGCGGCCGGGTACGTGTACAAGGACGTCGACCCGCCGGCGCTGGCCGCGGCGATCCGGTCCGTGCACGCCGGTCACGTGCTGCTGCACCCGGATGTCGTGCGCCTGCTCGCCGCGGAGGACGTGCGGCCGGCGGCGCTCACCCCCCGGGAGCGGGACGTGCTCGCCGAACTGGCCCGAGGCCGCTCCAACCGGGAGATCGCCCGCGCCCTGCGCCTGGCCGAGAAGACGGTGAAGACGCACGTCAGCGCCATTCTCGGCAAGCTGGGCGTGCAGGACCGCACCCAGGCCGCGCTCCACGCGGTCCGCACGGGTCTGGTGGACGGGTAGTACCCGCGCATCAACCGAACGGCTGACCCCGGAAATCAACCCGTGGCCTGATGCCCACCTACACCCGCAGGTGGCAGGGTGATGGCGTTCTCGCAAAACGGGGGTGAGCAATCGTGTCCTGGGGAAAGAAGTTGCTCGCGGTCGGCGCTGCCCTGGTGCTGTCCACGAGCCTGGTCGGCAGCGTGTCCGCCGCGCCGTCCAGTGTGGACGGTGACTGGGCGACGTGGCAGCGGGACGCCGTCGGGTCCCGCTTCAACGCGGCCGAGCACCGCATCAACGTCAAGAACGTCGGGCACCTCAAGCTGAAGTGGGCGTTCGCCTACCCGAAGACCGACTCGACGGCCGTGCGCAGCGAGCCGGCGGTCGTCGGCGACACGATCTACTTCGGCGGTTCCGACGGCCGGTTCTACGCCCGCGACGCCAGAACCGGCGCGGCGCGGTGGGAGTTCGACCTGCACTCCGTCGACCCGGAGGGCCGGGTCATCGCCTGGGACGGACCCGCGGTGTCGTACGGCAAGGTGTACTTCGGCGACGCGCGCGGCTACTTCTACGCGCTCGACGCCCGCACCGGCGCGCTGCGGTGGTCGACCCGCATCGACGCGCACCCGGCGGCCACCGTCACCAGCTCGCCGATCGTCTACAGAGGACGGGTCTATGTCGGCGTGTCCAGCGGTGAGAACACGGGCGGCCGGGACTACCCGTGCTGCACGTTCCGCGGGCACCTGGACGCGCTCGACGCGAACACCGGCCGGTTGGCGTGGCGGTACTACACGGTGCCGCGGCCGCGACAGGTCGGCACGTGGCCGAGCGGCGCGGCGAAGTACGAGCCGTCCGGCGTCGGGGTGTGGAGCTCGCCGGTGGTCGACCCGCGTTCGGGCACGCTGTACGTCGGCACGGGCCAGAACTACACCGGCAGCGCCGGCGACTTCGACACGCTGCTCGCGCTCGACGCCCGCTCCGGCGCGGTGCGGTGGAAGAACCAGGTGACCAAGGCCGACACGTGGCGTTCCCTGTGCAACGACCCGGAGCCGGCGGGCTACTGCCCCGGCCTGAGCGACGGCTCCGCGCTCGACTACGACATCGGCGCGACGCCCAACATCTTCCGCGCCGGCAACCGGACGCTGGTCGGCGTCGGCCAGAAGCTGGGCGTGTACCACGCGTTCGACGCCAGGACCGGCGAGGTCGTGTGGCGCCGTCAGCTGGGCGTGCCACTGCCGTCCGGCGGGATCTCGGGCATCCAGTGGGGCGCCAGCTTCGACGGCGAGCGGCTGTACATCTCGACGTACTACGCGGACCCCGGCGCGCTGTTCGCGGTGAACCCGGCCGACGGCAAGGTGCTGTGGCAGACACCGAACCCGGCGGACGGCTGCACCACCGGCGGCGCGGCGCAGTACCCGGACCTGTGCGCCCTCGCGAACCCGGCCGCCGCGAGCAGCAGCCCGGGCCTGGTGTGGGAGGGCGGCGTGGACGGCAAGTTCCGCGCCTACGACTCCGCCACCGGACGAGTGCGGTGGACGTTCGACGCGGTGCGGACCTTCACCGGCGTCAACGGCGTCGAGGGCATGGGCAGCGGGTTCGCGGGCACCGGCAGCGGCGCGGTCATCGCGCACGGGATGGTGTACGTGCAGGCGGGGTACTACCCGGAGTACTCGACGGACCAGGGGCACGTACTGCTGGCCTTCGGTCTCTGACCAGTCCACTGAGGACGCCGGCGATGATCAGCGCGGCGGCCAGGATCCGGAGCGGGGTGAGCCGTTCGCCCGTGAAGACCGCGGCGGCGGCCATCCCGAACACCGGTACCAGCAGGGAGAACGGGGCGACGGTGGACGCCGAGTAGGTGCGGATCAACCCGCCCCACACGCCGAAGCCGACGACCGTGGCCATGAGTCCCACGAACAGGACCGACCCGGCCGCCGGCCACGTGACGGTCCGCAGCGCGTCCCAGCCGCGCTGCGGACCCTCGAACAACGCCGACAGCGCACACAGCGGCAGCACGGCCAGCGCGCTCACCCACACCATGAACCGCAGCATGTCCGGTGGGGCGGCGCGTCGCATGACGACGTTGCTGACACCCCACGCCGCGGCCGCGCCGAGCAGCAGCAGGAACGCCCCGAGCGGGCTCGTCGCGCCGAGGTCCAGTGCGATCACCCCGAGCCCGACCAGCGCGACGACCATGCCGAGAACCTGTCGGCGCGTGAGCCTTTCCCGCAGCAGCAACACGGCGAACACCAGCGTGAACGGCGCCTGTGCCTGCAGCACCAGCGACGACAGGCCCGGCGGCATCCCGGCCGCCATGCCCGAGAACAGCAGGCTGAACTTGACGACCCCGAGGAACAGCGCCACCAGCGCCACCCACCGCCACGGCACGCCGGGGGAGCGGAGGAAGAAGATCGCCGGCACGGCCGCGACCAGGAAGCGCAGCGCGGAGAACAGCAGTGGCGGGAAGTGCGCCAACCCGACGTCGATGACGACGAAGTTGACGCCCCAGATGAGCGCGACCCCCAGAGCCAGCAGCAGATGGCGTGACGACATGTGCTCAGCCTCCGCAACACGAATACTGAAGCACAAGTTAATTGTTCTGGCGGCTATGGATTAGAGTTGCTGCATGTTCGACCTCTCCCGGCTGCGCGTGCTGCATGCGGTCGCCGGTCACGGCAGCCTCGCCGCCGCCGCGCAGGCCCTGCACCTGACGCCGTCGGCGGTGTCGCAGCAGATGGCCAAGCTGGAGCGGGAGGCCGGGTGCGTGCTGGCCGAGCGCCAGGGCCGCCGCCTCCGCCTGACCGACGAGGGACGCGTGCTGGCCGCGCACGCCGACCGCATCCTGGCCGCGGTCGCCGAGGCGTCCGCCGACCTGGACGAGCGGCGCGGCCGGGTGCTCGGGGAGGTCACCATCGGCGCGTTCCCCACCGCCGCGCGGGGCCTGGTGCCGGCGGTGCTGCGGTCGTGCGCCGAGCAGTATCCGGACCTGCGGATCCGGCTGCGGGAGGTGGAGCCGTACCAGTCCCTGGGCCAGGTCGCCGCCGGCGACCTCGACGTGGCGGTGGCACAGGACTGGATGAACCTGCCGGTCGCGGTGCCGGACCGCCTGACCAGCACCGACATCGGCATGGACTACGCCGACATCGCCCTGCCACCCGGCCACCCGCTCGCCGATCGCACCGCCATCGCCTTGCTGGACCTGGCCACCGAACCGTGGATCGCCTCGACCGTCGGCACTATCTGCTACGACTGGCTGACCACAACCTTCCGCCGCGCCGGCCACGAGCCACGGGTGGTCCACCAGGCAGCCGAGTTCCCCACCCAACTGGCACTGGTGGCGGCGGGCCTCGGCGTCGCGGTGGTCCCGCGCCTGGCTGCCGACTCGGTGCCACCGGGTGTCTCGCTGGTGCCGGTGGAGCCGGTGCTGCACCGCCGGGTGTTCGCGGTGTGGCGTGAGGAGGCGGATCGTCGCCCGGCGATCCGGGCGGTGGTGGGCGCGTTGAAGGTGTCCTTCGCCGCCTGACCGGTGTCCTGGCCAGGCGGCGCTCTCGCCGTGGGTGGTTCACCGGGCGTCGCGTGAGCAGTCTGGATCAGGTGGTGAGCGCGGTCAGCAGCTCGGCTCGGCGGGGGTCGTCGGCGGGGTGCCAGGGGCAGGCGATGCTGAGTGCCACGACCCGCCCGCTGTCGAGGATTCGCCGCACCGCCTCGACGACGGCGTCCGTGGATGGTCCGTCGGGCACCGGGAAGAGCAGGCCGGGTAGCTCGGCCGCGTCGATCACGTCCAGGTCGATGTGCAGCACGACCGGACCGTCCGGCACCTCGACGTCCGTCACCGGGCGGCGGTGGATCGCGGCGGTGGACAGGTAGTCGGCTTCGGCGGGGTCCAGGTCGCGGGCGTCGACGAGGGTCACCCGGTCCTCGGGGAGTGGGCGAAGCCCGAGGGGTCCGGCCACCCGGTCGGCGTGTGCGCCGACGGCCAGCCGCAGCGACAGGCCGCCCAGGTATCCCGACGTCGAGGTCTCCAGTGTGTGCACGTCGCCGTGGG
>NZ_JBJMIE010000309.1:0-9978 GCF_045807065.1 Actinophytocola sp.
AGGGAGCTGGCGAGGTAGCGAAGGGTAGGCGACACCGGGCTCAGGTCCCCCGGTTTCCCGAGGGCCGCCATGATCGGCTGCCATGCTCGCCCCTTCTCCAGCTCCCCCCCGTCGAACTGTGCATGCGGTTCTCCCGCACACGGATCATCGACGCCGTTCACCGCCGGCATTCGGTTTCTCCCGCCAGTCCTTGAAAGGCCTGGGAGCGACAACGGTTCCCGACAGGGAGATCAACCCAAGATGGTCCGGCGACTGATAGGCCAGCACCGACCACCCATACCCACGAGACCGCTTGTGACGCTTGGCAATGACCAACGCCATCTGAGTCCACACGTGATGCATGATCTTCTCGAAGCGAACCGCAGAGTTGCCATACCGAAAATACGCGGCCCAGCCACGCAGGAAACGGTTCACATCCTCCACGATCACCTCCACCGGAAGCAGCAACCGCGACCGCCGGGTCAGTTCCCTGATCCGGTCGCGGGCGTGCTTCATGGCCCTGTCCGCGGGCCAGCGAGCGAGAAACGTGACCGACCACTTATGGTTACGGCGTCCGGCAACCCGGACAAGCCGGTGATGAAAGCCCAGGAAATCAAACCCGGCACCACCGACCTCCAGATGCACTATCCGCGTCTTGGCTTCCTTCGGTTCTAAACCCAGTTCAGCCAACGCCGACCTCAGCCGCGCTAACGCGGCTTCGGCCTGCTCACGCGATTTGCACATCACCACCACGTCGTCGGCGAAACGCACCATCACCCCGTGCTGGCGCACATCCCACGCCCGGTCGATCTGGTGCAGATAGACGTTGCGCAGCAACGGACTGATCACTCCGCCTTGTGGCGTCCCCAGAACCGGGCGCCGCACCTGCCCGTCCTCCATCACCCCCGCGCGCAGGATCACACGCAGCAGCTTGAGCACGGACTGGTCACACACACGTTCCTCGACCGCTCGCATCAACTCGTCATGCGGAATCACTGAGAAGCAGTTAGCGATATCCGTCTCAACCACCCACCGGCGGCCCCGCCAGGACTCATCAATGAGTACCTGCAGGCCATCGTGCGCACCACGTTTTGGACGGAACCCGAACGAGCACGGCAACATGTCCGCCTCGAACACCGGCTCCAACACGATCTTCAACGCGGCCTGCACGATCCGGTCACGGACCGAGGGAATCGACAGTGGCCTCAACTCGTCCTTCGAACCCGGCTTGGGAATGAAGACCCGCCGGGCCGGAAGTGGCCGATACCGCCCCTCCCCCAACTCACCAGCCAACTCGTCAAGCAACCGGACAGGTCCGTATTCCTCGACCTCGGCCAGGGTGATCCTGTCGATACCGGGTGCGCCCTCGTTGGTGCGCACCGCGATCCACGCGCGCCACAGGACGTCTCTGCGGGAGACCTTGTCCCACAACGCATGAAACCGCCGCCCGGGATCAGCCTTGGCCGCCCGGTAAAGCGCATGCTGCAAGGCACGAACCGGATCTGCGGGATCAGATCCCACAGCGGCGGGAATAGCCACTTTGGACACTCACCGAGCCCTTCCATAACAGCACTACACATCGACGAAGCAGCGGCCCTTCCCTCACCGGCGGTTATGTTGTCCGCTCGGCTCAAGCAGTGTCGGGTCGGGGGAGGCCGCAAACATCTGTCCGCTACCTCCGCCCGCCCTACCGAACCGCTCGTGCAGTTTTCCCGCAAGCGGCTCTCAATGGATGTAGCCCTTCTGGCGGTAGTAGTCACGCATGCTGGGAATCAGTTGCAGGAGATTGACCAGACCGTATTCACCATAGAGGCGTGTCTCCGGCAACGTTCGCCATCCGGCGTTGCGCCACCGTTTGAACCGCCAACCCCAGATTCGTCTCACGATCCACAAGTTGAGCCGATTGAACAACCGACGCACGTTCGCCCGCCGATAGTACATACCCCAACCCCGAATCAGCGGATTCAAGGCACGGATCAACTCTTCCAAGGGAACGGCGATGCGGCGGCGCGTCAGCGCCCGCACCTTGTCCTTGAACCGGTCGATCGACCGTTGCCGAGGAATCGCATACAAGCCGATACCACCCTGCTTGAAACGCAACCCCTTACCCAGTCCGATCTTATAGCCCAAGAACTCGAACCCCTGGCTGACATGGACTATCCGGGTCTTCTCCGGGTGAATCCGCAGACCCAGTTCACCTTCCAGCACCGCACGGGCACTCGCCAGCACCCGTTCCGCTTCCTCGCGAGTCCGACACACAGCCAGCCAATCGTCGGCATACCGCGTAACCTGGAATCCAGCCCGCTCCATCCGCTGGTCGAAAACGTGCAGATAAATGTTACTGAGCAAAGGACTAACGACTCCGCCTTGCGGCGTGCCCGCGACTGTGCTTTCGTAGATGCCGTCCTGCAGTGCTCCGGCTGTGAGTATCTTGCGTATCAGACTCAACACCTTGCCGTCGGCGACCCGTTCCGCCACCAGGGCGACGAGCCGGTCATGCGAGATAGTCCCGAAGAAATCGGCGATGTCCGCGTCGACGATCCATCTCCCGCCAGCCTGCAGCTGTCCCCAGATCCGACGCATAGCCATATGCGCCGACCGCTTCGGGCGGAACCCGAAGCTGGTATCGGAGAACGTCGGCTCGAAAATCGGTTCCAGAACCTGCCGCATCGCCTGCTGGCACACCCGGTCGATGACCGTGGGAATACCCAGCGGACGCTTGGTCGTAGACCCTGGCTTATCGATCTCCACCCGACGCACCGGCTGCGGCCGATAATGACCGTTCGCCAGCCGCTGCCGCAACACCGTGAGATATCGACCCTGCTCACGTTCGAATCGGTCGATACTGATCCGATCCACACCACCAGCACCTCGGTTTTCTCGCACCCGCTCCCATGCCCGCGCCAGATTGCGCGGATCATGGATCTGCCCGATCAGCGAGTGCGCCTTCCGCACATGCACACGTTCCCTTCCTACCTGGCTTACCAGAGCGCCATCCCGAGTATCCTCAGCCAACGCCGCCTCGGTCATTGCCTCAGCAACCATCAGTCCGACGCCGCCTACTCACTCGACACCACACCCCCATTCACCATCTCCACCGTGATCCCTTCCCCGAGTCGATGCCTTTTGAGCCACCGCCCGCCGCCGCACCAACACGACGGTCCCAAGGTTTCTGTTGTTCCTTGGTTCAGCAGTACCGTGGATCACTCCGACTTCTCGCACGGCATCACCGGCGATTTCACCTCGCGGCTTATACGCCCAGCTACCCAACTCCGTCGAGCGGGACCATACGAGATCTCCCGGGGTAACACAGAGAACTTTCCCACCGCGCCGCCCGCACACACCTTGTTGTGTCCAGATGCCCCAAGTATTTCCTTCGCCCCCATAGTGCAGGCTCGGCATCATCTGGATCGGGCCGACCGGTTCGCCACATTCGGCTACGGCTCGGTGTTTCGCCTCAAACCCTTCAGACCCCACCTCACGGTGGGCGCCCTGTCCTGCGCCGCCGGTCAGCACGACACGACAGCCATCAAACTCCACCACCGCATCCACCTCCCAACAACGCCCAGCGAGGCATTACCCCCGCCTTCGGCTACGGACCCCGCTTGGGGCCGGTCCGACTGGACTTTCACCAGCAAGCTCTCTGCGCCGCCCGGCGCACACTACGGCCGCCTCCGACGCCCACCCGGCACGCCACCCACTTCCCGGAATACCGGTTATAGGGCACGCCGCTCCAGCAACACCAACCACCGCAGGTCACCGGGCCGGGGAGGGCCTCTCCAGTTCCCGCCGTCACCATCGATACGTTCCGCGCCCCATACGCCGGGGAGTTCTTCAGCGCCTGCACTTCCAGGTCTTCAGCGCCTTCCATGGCCTTCGCCCTGATGGAGGGGGCTCGGCACTCCCTGATCCCCACCCGAAGGCAGGCTATATTGACGACGCCGCAAGCTTCGCTTCATGCTACGGACCGCATCTTTGCTCCCCCTATTACAGGGCTTTCGACGCTGGGCTTCAACGCCGGACGTTTCCCTCCAACGCTGCCAGCCTGCTACCGGGCCTCCTGACAGCTACCCGGACCGGACTCACACCGGCAGGCGACGACGAGCTTACGAACACGAAGATCAGCTACAACAACACACAGCCTCACTTCCCGCCCTGCTGGACGCACTCCAGACCTTGTAAAGATTGTTCCTCAGATCGGACTCGAAGTCATCGATAGACTGCCTGTCCACCCCGGCGGCATCATTGTTGGTCTTGACTCTCTCGTATGCCTCCCACACCAGTCGCTTCGGAATGTCGAACGACTTATCCTGCGGTTCCGACATGCTCACCCGCTTCCTCCCGGAACAGTGTCCGGTTGTTCGTGCGAACAGATCGACAGATGAGCCGGCCCCTTCACTCCACCCCGATTACCAGAGTTTCCCCGCTACTACGAACCGGTCCGCCAGCAGACGCCGCGACGGTACTCAACGCCTCACGGTTTCTGCCGCTCGACGCGCTCCCTCTCGCCGCCCCAGCCACTCACGACCAGAACAGCGGTATCGGCATCCGCCTTCCCACGTTCCATGCAGAAGCCGCAGACCGGACTCGCGCCACCTCTACGCCGGACACCGCCTGACCAATAAACGGGGCACCCGCCAGGCTCATCCCGGACCCTTTTTAACCGCCCCGGTTTCGATGCCATCTACTTGCTTCGACGCGTCAACAACGGTTCGCTCACGCTCGCCTTCCCGGTCCCCACCTGACGCATCAACTGCGCCTTTTCCTCAACGCTCACCACGACGGTCTTCAGCCAACGCAGCTTGAGGCGGTTTGACATCTCCCCCCGCAGGGCGACGCCGAAGGGCCACACCTTCATCTCCTACACAGCACCACATCCAGCAAGGTCACCTACCTACATCAACCTCACCTTCCGCACTCGTGGCGCACCTAAAGAACAAGCTCAGTGCGGTCTGTAGTGTCGTTCCTGGTCCGCAGACGCGTTTTCATACGCCGGTGCTGTCGGGCACGGGCCTCGGCCTGGCTCCAGAAGGTCCGCGTCGGTGAAGTGCTCACCGCGGTCACCTGGGGCACGGCGCGTCGGTAGGTGCCCCGTCAGGCGCCAGCCGATCCAGCTCGTCCTGGATGAAGGGCCGGTCCGCGAACTCACCGTCGGCGTGGAATCCGTCCCTCTCAGCGACATTGAGACCGCCTGAGAACGCACCGACCTGCGCGGCAAACGCCTCGTCATGCTCCCGTAACGAAGCCATGCGCCGGTCCGATCCGCAGAGCTGTAGGCTTCTTCGGCCAGTTGCTCGAGTGATTTGTCCAACTCGTCCATCAGCGGCTGGCCGGTCGATGTGTCGATCGCGACGTCAGGATCGGCGCCGGGTAAGCCCAGACGGGTGACTTCGGTTGACTAGGGACCTTTGTCTGTCGACGTGATCGTAGAGTCGCGTCTATGTCGGGCGGTCAGATACCTGTATGGATCACGTTTGCTCTTGCTGCCATCGCCCTCGTGGGGTCGGTGGGAGGCGCCTGGATTGGGGGCAGGATCACTGCTCGACGGGATGACAGGAGATGGGAGCGAGAACTTGTTCGCGAAGATCTTCGGTGGAAGCGTGAGCGTGAACGTGAACAGTCGCAACGGGTCCATGACCTGCATCTTCACTGGCGTGAGCAGCGTATTGAAGCGTACGCCTCGTTTATCGCCGCCGTTGATTCGTTCCTGTCAGAGGTTTTGGTGTGGGTGCAGGAAGCGGACGAGCGGAGAATGACCCGCACGGATGGCGGGAGACTCAACGACGTATATCGAACCGTGGAGTCTGCGCATGTCGCCATTGAGATCGTGGCTTCGAACAACGTGCATGCATGTGCGGCCGACCTACTTCGGGTCTGCGACAAGGCTCAGGTTGAGATGAGGCAGAAGCACCTTCTGTACCTGTTCGGTGTTTCGTGGGCCAGGAATGAGATCAACCGCAAGTTCTTTCTCGCGCGAGCGCAAGCGAGAGAAGATGTGCAGATATCACGAGAACTGTTTATTCAGGGTATCCGCGCGGAGCTTCTTATAGAGTTGGGTCGAGAATCAGGCGATCTGAGTTGACGGCGTGCATGTCCGGAAGAGTGTGGCGAAGCTGGTGACGCTTCCATACGCGCTGAGGCCAGGAGTGGCGGCGTAGAGCGTTCGCTAGATTATTTAGGTTAGGACTTGGGTTATCTTGCGGTCTCGAGATGGTTCGGTGCCGCGGATTAGTGCGGGGAGGTGTCAACGCCTGTCCGTGGCACGGGCACGAAGTGGACCGGTTTGTAGCAACGACGCAACGAGAACCAATGAACGTCTACAAGAGACAAACAGTTTTTAACGCTTGACTTCATACGCCGAAGGAAGCGTCCATAGTCGTACGGCCCGACACACCACCGGATGCGCACCGGGGGCCGCACCCGCTCCGGCCGGGGCATGACCACCCAACCTGAACCGTCACCACTGCGAGGTAGTTCATGTCCACCAACCACACCCTTCGAGCCGTCCCCACTCCGGCGACCGACCCGGCGAAGCCGCGCACGGAGACCGAGGAGAAGCTGTGGCAGGCACTCCGGAACAACCCCGGCAGCACCGCCACCGCCCTGTCCACCGCCGCCGGAATCGGCAAGTCCACCGCACCCAAGATCTTCAACCGCTGGGAGAACGACGGCCCCGTCACATGCACCGCCGGGATTCCGACGGTGGTTCGCGCCCCGCCGACCGCTGGTCCATCACCACGACGAACGACCAGCCGACCGACGACCAGCCCACGGACGTCGATCCGGAGAAGCAGTCGGTGAAGTCTCAGCGGTTGGCACCGGGAGCGTTGCGCGGCATGGTCGAGGATTACCTGCGGGACAACTCGGGCGAGTTCAGTCCGAACTCGATCGACAGGGCGTTGGACCGATCCTCCGGGGCGGTACACAACGCGCTGGAGAGGCTGGTCGAGAGCGGCTATGCCGTGCGAACCAGTGACAAGTCGAAGAAGTACTCCCTCGCTGCGGCGACTGCGGCGTAGCAGTGCCCCCGTTCGCCGGGCAGTCCGTCTCGTCACGTGCCTACAACGGATCATCGTGGGGGCACGACGGCGTCCGGGGTTTCACGTTCCCGCGTAGTGGTTCCCGGGGTTGTGTGTCGCCCCAGGCGGGCAGGGAACTGACGGCGGGAGACGGACCCTATGGTCCGATCGTGGCTGTCGTTATCGTGTATAGCTCGGCGATGTCAGCGCACAGCTGCACCGCGATCGCCTTCAACCTGTAGCCGCGTTCGATCTCGGCCTGCGCGCCCCACACAACCTGCAGGTCCGCCGGGACATCAGGTTCAGCCATGATGAGTCCTTCGGGAGTGAACGCCGTCGGACCGCCGGCCGCAGTCGGGCGGTCCGACACGGCGTTTGTGACTCGGGAGTGATATCGAGTGGTGGTGGGTGGACTACCAATCCCGCCGGGTACAGAGGTCGGCGCGCAGGTCGGCCAGGAAGCGGCCGTCGGAGGTGCGTCGCCACGCGCTCCAGCCGTGGTGGTGTTTGCTGCTCAGGGTGGTCGCGGCGGCTGACGGGGTGGCGAAGACCCGCTCGCCGTCCGCGAGGAGGAAGGTGCCGTCGATCCGCAGCCGGGCGGTGTGGCGTACCTCGCCCGCGCAGCGCTCCTACACGAGTTCCTGCCGTCGGTCACCAGGTCAGGCAACATCACCTCACTCAGGACCGCGCCCGCCCAGCGCAGCGGCGAGGATCCGAGCGTTCGGAGGTGGCCTGCCCAGTCGGTCATGCATACGCGGATCTCGGGCACGTCCGGTGTCGACACGGCGATCACGCCCCACCCCTGCGTCGTGCGGCCTCACCAATGCGCGCAATGAGTCGTCCGAGCGCTGGACGCCGCGACCGGCATACGGTTGTGGCAGTTAATTGGAGTCGCATTCAGTCAGCCCCTTTTGGTTCCAACGGTTTGTGGTCGGATCGATGTGTATGGACGCTTCGTGCGCGTGGAGGTGTCAATGCCTGTACTAGGTGTATGAGGTCATGACGTTGGTGACGCCGGTGTGGGGCCGGCTGGCGGGTGGTTGGTTTCCGGCGGCGGTGTGGGGTCGATGGTAGTTGTAGTGCACGTTCCAGACATGTAGTGCTTCTGTGCGTTGGTGTTCGCTGGTCCAGGTGTGGGCGTAGAGGAATTCCTCGGCCAGGATCCGGTGGTAGCGCTCGACCTTGCCGTTGTGACGTGGTGTGTAGGGCGTGATCCGCTGGTGGCGGGCGCCGCGTAGGACGGTGGCGAAGTCGTGGGCGCGGTAGCAGGCGCCGTTGTCGGTGACCAGCCGGTGGATGTGGGTGATGCCGTGTCGGGCGAAGAACGCGCGGGCGCGATGGGTGAAGGCGATCGCGGTGCGGGCTTGCTCGTCAGGCAAGGCTTCGGTGTAAGCCAGGCGGGAGTAGCCGTCGATAGCCGTGTGGAGGTAGGTGTAGCGGGGCCCGGTCACCGCGTTGGCGGCCACGCACTGACTGCTTGGCCCGCTCGCTGCCGCGGCCGTGGACCCGCCAGCCACCACCATCGGGAATGACACCGACCTTCTTCACGTCGAGGTGAACCATGTGACCGGGCCAGCGGGCGTGGATACGACGCAGCTCACGATTGCTCTCACCGGTGGGGTCGAGGAACCGGCGCCGGTTCAACCCGAGGTGGATCAGGTGCCGGCTGACGGTGCGAACCGAGACCGTGACGTCCTCGCTGACCAGTTCGAGGGCGATCCGGCGGGCTGACCATTTCCGTTCTCGGCGCATCGTCTCAATACGCACGATGACCTGCGCAGACGTGGCGGTGGGCTGGCGGTGCGGGACGCTGGAACGATCCAGCAGCCCGACGTCGCCATACTGACGGTGACGGTTGACCCACTTTGACGCGCATTGCCGGGAGATCCCCATCTCGGCGGCGACATGCGCGATCGGACGCGTCTGACACCGCTGCACCAGACGGCGACGACCTTCCACAGACAACGGGGCATTACGGTGGAGCATCGAACGGGTCTTTCTGCTCGACGGGACGAGTTGGTGGTACTTCTCATCCTGCCGCTAGAAGACCCGTCCCTCCCTTTCAACCCCTACCGACCGTCACCAACGTCACGACCCGCAACAGCTAACACCCCTGAATTCCGAAAATGTGATTGGAAAGGACACAACCCATCCCCGACCTCAAGCAGTCCACACTGGAGGGAGTGATGCCGAGGGAACGCGAAGTGCTGGCGCTCATCGCCCGCGGGCTCGCGAACCGCGAGATCGTGGCCGTGTTCGTCGTCGAGGAGTCCGCCATCAGGACCCACGCCAAGCGGATCTTCGTGAGACTCAACTTCCGCGACCGCGTCCAGGCGGTGATCTACGCCTACGAGACCGGCCTCACCTAACCAGCCCCGTAGCGGTACAGAAGCCGTGGTGGGCGGCGCGCCTCCGCCGGTCCGCTCGTCGACGTCTATTTCTGCTGAGTCGGTTCCCGCTCCAGCAGCGCCGGTCGGCCGTTCGCGCCGGTGGGCACCGGGTAGAAGCTGTGGTGTGTACCGGGATCGACGGTCACCACGTGCGCGTCGGCGGCCAGGTGATCAGAGCCCGTAACGGTCAGGCGACGGTCTCGCAGGTCGAGAACGGTGACTGTGCCGCTCTCGGCCGCTACGTAGAGCCGGTGCGCGTTCTGGTCGTAGGACAGCACATCCGGTTCCTCGCCAACGGGGTCACGGTCGACGACCTTTCCGGTGGCGAGGTCCACGGTCAGCAGGGTGGCGTTGCCGTCGCATGCCACGAACGCCAACCGGTTACTGGACTCCACGGCCAGGCCGTGGTCATGGTCGCAGCCGGGTAGCGGGAGCCGTTCGGTGACCTCGAACGTGCCGGGGTCGAGCACGGCCACGTCGTTTCGGCCCTGGACCGCCACCAGCATGCGGTCCGCGGCCGGGTCGTAGACCACGTTGCCCACTTCGCCGCCCAACGGCACCGTCGCGCGCACCGTGCCGGTGTTCGCGTC
>NZ_JBJMIE010000310.1:0-14892 GCF_045807065.1 Actinophytocola sp.
CTGACCGCCGGCTGCGTCTTCCAGACGGTGTGGAACGTGGTCACCGACCGGCCGCCGGCAGAGGGCATCCGGGACTACGACCTGTTCTACTTCGACGACGCCGACCTCAGCTGGGCGGCCGAGGACGCGGTCATCAGGGCCGGCACCTTCGACGACCTGCCCGCGCCGGTCGAGATCCGCAACGAGGCACGCGTCCACCTCTGGTACGAGGACCACTTCGGCGTGCCGTGTCCGCCCTACACCTCCACCGAGGCCGCCATCGACTCCTTCGCGGCGACCACCTGCTGCCTCGGCGTCCGCCTCGTCGGCGAACAGTGGCAGATCTACGCCCCGCACGGTCTCGCCGACGTGTTCAACCTGGTCGTGCGGCCCAACCCCGTGCTGGCGCCGCGGTCGGTCTACGAGACCAAGGCCGCGCGGTGGCGGGCGCAGTGGCCCGGGCTCACCGTGCTGCCGTGGCCCGGAAGAACTCCCTGATGTCCGTGACCAGGAGGTCCGGCGCCTGCAGCGAGGCGAAGTGGCCGCCGCGGGGATACCTGGACCAGTGGGTGACGGTGTTCGACAGTTCCGCCAGCCCGCGGACCGCCCGGTCGCCGAGGAAGTTCGCCACGCCGGTGGGGACGGGCGAGCGCTCGGGCCGGCGGCCCCACGCCTCCGCGCCCGCCTCCAGGTAGAGCCGCGCGGCCGAACCGGCGGTCTCGGTCAGCCAGAAGATCGTCACGTTGGTCAGGATCGTGTCCCGGTCGATCGGGGTTCGTTCGGTCGTGGTCGGGTCCCAGTCGACGAACCACTCCAGGTTCCAGGCGAGCTGGCCGGCCGGGGAGTCGTTGAGCGCGTAGGCGAGGGTCTGCGGGCGCGTGGACATCTGGGTGGCGTAGCCGGAGTGGGCGTACCACCACGCCTGGTTCTTCCTGGCCTGCTCGCGGTCCGCCGCTTCCAGGGTGTCCAACTCGGCCGGGTCCACCGGTGTCGAGGCGTTGGCCAGTGCGTTGACGTGCACGCCGATGACGTGGTCCGGGGCGATCCGCCCGAGCTCCGGGGACACGATGCTGCCGAAGTCGCCGCCCTGGGCGCCGTAGCGGTCGTAGCCCAGCCGCCGCATCAGCTCGGCCCAGGCACGCGCGGTGCGGTTGACGCCCCAGCCCCTCTCGCGCGTCGGGCCGGAGAACGCGAAACCGGGGACCGAGGGGACGACGACGTGGAAGGCGTCGGCGGGGTCGCCGCCGTGGGCGCGCGGGTCGGTGAGCGGGCCGAGGACGTCCAGGAAGTCGTACCCGGTGCTCGGCCAGCCGTGCGTGATGATCAGCGGCGTCGCGTCCGGCTCGGGTGAGCGGGCGTGCAGGAAGTGGACGCGCTGGCCGTCGATCGTCGTGGTGAACTGCGGGATCGCGTTCAGCCGGGCCTCGTGCGCGCGCCAGTCGTAGCCGGTGCGCCAGTACTCGGCCAGGTCGACGAGGTAGTCCCTGTTCACGCCGTAGGCCCAGCCCGCGCCCGGCAGCTCGTCGGGCCACCGGGTGCGGGCCAGCCTGGCGACCAGGTCGTCCACCGCGGACTGCGGAACGTCGATGCGGAACGGTGTGATCATGCCGTTCAGCATTCCGCTCATTGTGGACAGTTACTGTCCTCAATCGAGCTTCGGGCGCAGCCAGTCGGCCATCCTGCGGATCGCGTCGTCGGCTTCGGGGGCTCGGCCGGCCGCCATCTGGAACGTGTGCAGCATCTCCGGGAACACGTCCAGCCGGACCTCGACACCGGCGGCGCCGGCGCGTTCGGCCAGGCGGCGGGCGTCGTCGAGCAGGGCTTCGTGCCCGCCGACCTGGATGTAGGTCGGGGCGAGGCCGGCCAGCTCGGCGTACAGGGGGTTGGCCGTGGGGTCGCGGGGGTCGGTCGGTCCCAGGAAGGCGCCGGCCAGCTCGCGCACCGTCTCCGCGTGGAAGAACGGGTCCCGGACGCGGTTGGTCGCGTAGGACTCGCCGGTCACCTCCAGGTCCACCCACGGGGAGAACGGCAGCACGGCGGCCGGCATCGGCAGGCCCAGCTCGCGGGCCCGCAGCTGGGTGGTGATCACCAGGCCGCCGCCCGCCGAGTCGCCCGCGAACGCCACGTGCCTGATGCCCTGGTCCAGCAGCCACCAGTAGATCCGCGCGGCCTCGGTGACCTGCGCCGGGTGAGTCGCCGGCACGAGGCTGTACTCGAAGATCAACGCGCGGGCGCCGACGGCCTTGGCCAGGTGGGCGAACAGCTTGCGGTGGGTGTAGATCGAGCCGCTGACGAAGCCGCCGCCGTGCATGCACAGCAGGACGCGGTCCTCGGCGCACCCGTGCGGCACGGCCCACATCGCCCGTAGGCCCGTCACCGTGGTCTCCAGGTAGTCCACGCCGCGGGGTTCGGCCGTCAGGTTGCCCCAGGCCTCGTCGTCCCGCTGCTCGCCGCTCACCATGGCCTGGTGAGACGCCTCCCAGTGCCGCCGCACGGCTTCGGACTGCTTGCTCGGCATCGCCGATCTCCTCTCGGTTGTGCCAGTGCAGACCATTGGCGAACCGGAAAGGAATCGGGCTTCGGGCGTCTCGCTCAGCGTGGGGAGCGTTCCGCCGGCCAGCGGACGCCCTGGACGTCACCCGCTCGGGGGACCGGGAGGAACACCGTGAACGTGGCCGGCCGTTTCACCGACAGTTCCAGGCGGCCGCCGTCCGAGTCGATCAGGGCGCGGGCCAGTGCCAGGCCCAGGCCCGTCGAGCCGCCGCCGGAGACGCCGCGTTCGAAGATGTGTTCGGCCAGCTCGTCCGGGACGCCGGTGCCCATGTCGGCGACCTCGATGACCACCGTGTCGCCGCCGCTCGCCACCACGCCCTCGCGGGCCGACAGGGTGACCGTGCCGCTGCCGTGGCGCAGGGCGTTGTCCAGCAGGACGCCGATCACTTCGCGTAGGCGGCCCGGTGACGCTTTCGCGTACAGGCCCGCCTCGACCTTCACCTTCAGTGAGCGGCCCTCGGCCCGCAGCGGGTCGCGCCACTCGTCCGCGATGCTCGGCAGCTCGGCGGCCAGGTCGACCGGCATGGCACCCGCCGAGCGGGCCTCCCTGGCGGCCGCCATCAGCTCGTCGAGCACCTCGGCGAGGCGTTCCGCCTGTTCCAGCGCGGCCCGCGCCTCGGCGGCGACCTCCTCGTCGGACACCACCGTCAGCTCCTCGATCCGCAGCTGCAGCGACGTCATGCGGCTGCGGAGCTGGTGGGACACGTCGCCGACCAGCTCGCGCTCGCGTTGCACGAGCTGTGCGAGTGCCGTGGCGGACGCGTCGAGCGCCTCGGCCACCGAGTCCAGTTCCGGCACGTCGTAGCGGGTGCGGTCCAGGCGGAAGTCGCCGGCGCCGAGGCGGGACGCGCGGTCGGCCACGTGCCGCAGCGGGCGGGCCAGGCGGCGGGCGGTGACGGTCGCGACCGCCGTGCCGCCGCCGATCGCCGCGATCACCACCAGGAAGACCAGCAGCGTGACCTGCGTCTGCGTCGTGCGCATCTGGTTCGCGCTGATGGAGAGGCGGACGATGCCGTGCTGGACGATCGGCAGCTCCTCGGTGATCGTCTCGCCCTGCAGCTTGGCGCCGAACTCGTCGCGCTGGCCGGAGTCGGGCAGGGTCACGAGCAGGTGACCCCCGGTCGGGACACCCAGTTGCAGGCTGTTCATGTCCAGGCGGCCGTTGCGGCCCAGCTGGTCGTCGACCGAGGCCGCGATCTGCCGGACCCGCGCGCCCAGCTCCTCCCGGGTGATGCTCTCGACGACGGCCGTTGCCGAGAAGCCGAGCGGAATGCCCAGGGCGCACGCCGTCACCGCGACGGCCATCAGGATCGCCAGGAGGATGCGGCGGCGCACGGTGAGTTCTCAGTCCGTGTTGAAGCGGAAGCCGACGCCGCGGACCGTCGCGATGCGCGAGCCGCCCTGGCCGACCTTGCGCCGCAGCCACGACATGTGCATGTCGAGCGTCTTGCTCGTCCGCAGTTCGGGACCGCCCCAGACCTCGTCCAGGATCTCCTCGCGGGTGACGACCTGGCCCGCCTTCTGGATGAGGACCCGTAACAGCTCGAACTCCTTGTTGGCCAGCGTGACCTCCTCGCCGTCCACGATCACCTGGCGCGCGGCGAGGTCCATCTTGACGCCGTTCACCTCGATGGTGCCCGGCGCCTGGCGGCGCAGCAGTGCCCGGATGCGCGCGAGCAGCTCGGCCAGCCGGAACGGCTTCGCGACGTAGTCGTCCGCGCCCGCGTCCAGACCGACGACGAAGTCGACCTCGTCCGCGCGGGCGGTCAGCATCAGGACGGGGATGCCCCGACCGGCCGCACGCAGGCGACGGCACACGTCCAGCCCGTCGATCCCGGGCAGGCCGAGGTCGAGGACGAGCAGGTCGACACCGCCACCGTTGGCGGTCTCGAAAGCCCGGTGGCCGTCGGCGACCACCTGTACCTCGTAGCCTTCGCGGTTCAACGCACGGGACAGCGGTTCGGCGATCGCCGTGTCGTCCTCGGCCAGCAGCACCACACTCACGGTGCCAGACTATGCCTCCCGGCTACGGAGATCACCGCGGAAGGCATCCCAGCTCACGGTGGGGAAGGCCAGGGTGGGCCCGGAGGCGTTCTTGGAGTCCCGCACCGCCACGGCCCCGGCTAAGAACGCCATCTCGACGCAGGCATTCTGGGCGGTGCTGCGGCTGCTCTTGCGCCAGGCAATCTCCACACAATCGCCACTCGCGGTGCTGAAGCTGCTCTTGCGCCACTCCATGTCGGCTGCCTTCACGTGCCTCTCCTCAGGTTGCTGGCAAGCTCTGCAATCCGGTGCTGGGAGTCCTCTTCAGACCACGCGGCAGAGGATAGCTTCTTCCAGCTCAGCCTAGCTATGGCGATGTACTCCTCATCCTCGAGGAAGGCGGAGGTTGATCGACTTTCCTCATAGCAGAGGGTGGGCTGTTCGGGGCAATCGATGATCTTGAGAGAGCCCTGGGCGGCCGTTGACCCGACGGCATCGAATGGCAGAAGCCGGATGCTGACATTTCGACGGGCCGTGGCGGCGAGGAGATGCTGAAGTTGGCCGAGCATCATCACCGGATCGCCCATCGTTCGGCGGAGCACCATCTCCTCGATGATCAGGTGTAGGTGGGGCGGATCGGCTCGATCCAACACTCGCTGGCGATCCATCCTCGCCGCCACCATGCCTTCGATCATCTCCTCGGAGATCTTCTGGGGGAAGGCGCGCATCAGGGCGCGGGCGTACTCGGCGGTCTGCAGCAATCCGGGGACGAGCAGGGGCTCGAAGCTGTAGATGGCGGCGGCTTCGTTCTCGAAGCGGATGAGGTCGCGGAGGATTTTGGAGATGGGGAGTTGGTGGCCGATCTCATGCCAGTTTCGTTCAACTCCGGCTCGGACGAGGTTCATCAGCTCTTGCCGGATTTCCGGTGGAACGCGGAGGTAGCCGAGGACCGCGGCGACGTCGACCTCGTAGAGGCCGCGTTCCCCGGTCTCCATGCGGCTCACCTTGCTCTCCGACCAGCCCAGAGCCTTCGCCACGTCCTTGCAGCTCAGACCGCGCTTGATGCGCCATGCCCGCAGTTCCGCCGATACCCGTCGCTGGCGTACGGATACGCCTTTTCGCCTGCCCATGCCGAAACCTTCTCGTCATGCCACGGTGGCACGAAAGTGGCGTCACCCGATTGGTAATTTGCGCGACCATATGGCCCGGAGTCACCGTTTCGGCATGGAAATGACCTGGGAAATCAGTGGCGCCTATGCGAACTGGACACTTTCCGTGCACATCGGGCCGCCGGACCACGACATTCACGAATACCGCGACGACTGGCGGAAGGAACCGCTGGAACGGCTGCACCAGCACTTCGTGGACGTCGTGAACCTGCTCGAACTCGGCCGGCAGATGGGCAACACCCGCGGCTACCACCTGTCGGGCACGTGACGGCGGCGCGCCGGCGCATGACAGCATCGCCGCATGCATGATGACGACCTCGCCGTCGCACTGCGGCTCGCCGATGCCGCGGACGAGATCACCATGAGCCGGTTCCAGGCCAGCGATCTCGTAGTCGACCGGAAGCCGGACCGCTCGCCCGTCACGGACGCGGACACGGCCGTGGAGGACACCGTGCGGGAGATCCTCGACGAGCTGCGGCCGGACGACGCCGTGCTCGGCGAGGAACGCGGCGGGGCGATCGGGGCGGGCCGGACGTGGGTGCTCGATCCGATCGACGGAACCAAGAATTTCCTTCGGGGGAACCCTGTTTGGGGGACGCTGATTGCTCTCGTGGACGGTGGGTCACCGGTGGTTGGGGTGGTCAGCTCGCCGGCCATGCCTCGGCGGTGGTGGGCCACCGCCGGTGGTGGAGCCTTTGTCGCCACGCCTGCCGGGGAGCGGCGGCTGCGGGTGTCGGGGGTCGGGGAACTCGCGGATGCCTACGTGTCGACGACCGATCTCGGGTCGTGGTCGAAGTACCAGACCCGGGAGGCGTACCTGGCGCTGATCGACTCCTGCTGGGAGAGCCGGGCGTTCGGGGACTTCTGGCAGCACGTGCTCGTCGCCGAGGGAGCGCTCGACCTTGCCGTGGAGCCCATCGCGAACGCGTGGGACCTGGCGGCGGTACAGGTGGTCGTGACCGAGGCCGGTGGGGGGTTCAGTGACCTGAGTGGGCGTTCAGGGTTCACGCACGGCAACTGCCTCGCGTCCAACGGCCTGGTGCACGACGCGGCTCTCTCGGTGCTTCAGGAGGCGGGGGTCAGCGCGCCGCGGACGACCTGAGCCCAGGTCAGCCTGCCGAAGAGGTAGTGGCAGGCGACCTGCTCGTTGGTGAAGCGGGCCCAGTCGTACCGGTTGCCCTGCTCGCGCCAGAAGACCTCCCAGGCGTAGTTGCCGTCCTCGTCGGGGTTGTCGTCGCGGACGAGGCACCACGCGTTGTCGGCCTCCGCGCCCACCGACACGACCTCGGCCGGCACGCCGACGGCCGCCAGCCACTCGGTGATGGACTCGGCGTTCATGCGATCTCCTCCAGGTACCCGAGGGCGACGAGCTCGACGGCGGAGTGGGTGGTGCGGTAGCGGACGCCGCCGCCGGGCTGCCCGAACCACGCCGCCGACACCGCCCGCCACACGGGCAGGGGCTGGACGACCCTGTAGCGGCGGTAACCGGTGTCCTTGTGCGGCGGCGGCAGCGAACGCTGGGCGAAGACCGTGCCGTCGGCGGCGAAGACCCGGCCGTGCGGGGTGCCGAAGCGGTCGATGAGGGCACCTTCGTCGAGAACCTCGGGTTCGCCGGAGGCGCTGCCGCCCTCGGGGTACTGCTCGCTGGTGGGCCAGTTGTACTCGAGCCCTTCGGGACTGATGCCGTGCGCGGTGACACTGCCGAGGCGGACGAGGTACCGGCGATCCCAGTCCCGCTCGTTCCCGCCGCCGAGGGGGTCGTGGTTCTCGAGGAGCTTCTGGACGACGGGGTGATCCGCGGTGAAGCCCGCACTGGGGGTGACGGGACGGAGATTGGGGATCGTTTTCGCGTTCGGGTCGCCGAGTGGCTCGGGTGATTGGTCGGGCGCCGAGGCGGCGGGAGGCAGCGGGAGGGCGACTTGGGCCGCGGGATGGCTGGCGGGAACCGCCGGGTGGCCGGCGGAGACAGCTGGGTCGGCAGGAACCGCCGGGTAGTTGCCAATGGCTGCCGGGTGAACGGCCGAGTCGCCGGACACCGCCGAATAGTCGCCAGGAGTTGCCGGGTGGACGGGCGGGGCGGACGGGACGACGGGAGCCGCCGAGTAGCCAGCAGGAGGCGCCTGGTGACCGGCGGGAACCGCCGGATGGCCGGCGGAGACAGCTGGGTCGGCAGGAACCGCCTGATAGTTGCCAATGGCCGGCGGATGGACGGCCGAGTCGCCGGACACCGCCGAATAGTCGCCAGGAGTTGCCGGGTGGGCGGGCGGGGCGACGGGAGCCGCCGAGTAGCCGGCAGGGGGCGCCTGGTGGCTGGCGGGAATCGCTGGCGGGTTGGCGGCGGCAGCTGGGTCGGCGGGGGCTGCGGCGGGGGGCTCGGCGGGGTCGTGGCCGGTGAGCACTGCGTCGGGGGGTGGGTAGTTCGGGGCCTGGGCGGGTGGGTAGCCGGCGGCTACTGCCTCGGCCGGGTGGGCTGGCGGTGCGGGTGGGTAGCCGGGGGCGGGGGTTGGGGCGTAGTAGTTCGCTTGCTGGGCCTCGGCGGCGGCTTTGGTGGCTTGGTCCTGTGCGATGGCGGCTCGGAGGTCGGCCAGGCGAGGGCGGGCGTCCACCAGGTCGGACTGGGGGTGGTCGGCCGGTTCGAAGCGGAGGCCGGCGGCGTAGTCCAGTTCCGGAGGTGGGGGCGGGAGCTGGCGTGCGGGGCGGTACGAGGCGACCGGTAGGTGGCCGATCGGGAACATGTGGATCCAGAACGCGGCCAGGACCTCGTTGCGCTCGCCCTTCACCGGGGGTGGGGCGCCCGGTGGGCCGGCCATTTGCTTGCGGGGGGCCGGTTCCTGGGTTTGGTCCGCGGGGACGGGAGCCGGGGCGTAGGTCGCCGGGCGGCCGGCCGGTGGGACGGTCGAGGCGGTGGCTCCGGGGGCGGCGGGTCCGGGAGCAGCGGATCCGAGGCCGCCGGCGCGAGGAGCGAGGGCTCCGGGAGCGGCGTCCCTGGGAGCGGCGGCTCCGGGGACGGGGGCTCTGGGAGCGGGGGCTCCAGGAACGGCGGGTCCGGGAGCGGCGGCTCGGGGCGCGGGGGCTGGGGTGCCCGGAGCGGGAACGGCTCCCGGCGCCGGGGCTCCGATCACCGGTGGGGCCACTGGCGCCGGTCCACCGAGGCCCGGAGTGCCACCGAATGCGGGAGCGCCCGGGTGGACTGGCGGGACACCTGCCACGGCGGGTGGGAGGTTGGCCGGGCCTGGAGCCACGGCTGGCTCCAGGCCGCCGGCATAACCCGCCTGGACGGTCTGGCCCGCGGGCGGGGTGGGGACGCCGCCCGGGAAGTGGGTGTGTGGGACCGGGCCGGTGACCTCCGGATCGACGGGCAGAACCGGGATGTGGGGAGCACCGCCGGGGTGGCTGGTGTCCGGTGGGAGGCCGCCGTGGCCTGGCAGGAGGTCGCCGGCGTGACCCGGACCGGTCTGGTCGGGGAGCCCGGTTCCCGGAAGTACGTTGCCGACGCCGGAGAGCGCATCGCCCGGAAGTACGTTGCCCGGGCCGGGAAGTGCGTTGCCGGCACCCGGAAGTGCGTTAGCGGCGCCGGACAGGGCATGGCCGGGGCTCGCGAGGGTGTTCACGACCTGACCCGGGACGTGGGTGGCTGTGTCGCTGACGGTGGTCACCGTCTGGCCGGCGTCCGTCACCGTGGAGGTGACCACGTCCGTCGCGCTGGACAGCAAGTGGTGGCCCGGGTTGGCGTTGACCGGGTTCTGGACCGCCGCCATGTCCACGCCCGCGCCCGGCTGTACGGCATTGATCAGCTGCGTCTGGATGTGGGCCACGTTCGCCGCCGTGCCGTGGACGGCTGTGTCCAGGCCTGCCAGGGCGAGGGGGTGACCGGCCTGGGCCGCCGCGTGGGCGGCGTCCTGGTTCTGGGCCAGGGTCACCAGGTTGCGAACGATCTCCACCTTCGCCGTGCCCACCTGGTTGGCGGCGTGTTCCAGGCGGTCGGCGGCGGCGTTGGCGTCCTTGACGATGGTCGTCAGGTGGCCGTTGTCCGCGTCGACGAACGTGCTCCACTCCGTGGACGCCTTCGTCGCCGTCTCGCCGTGCACGGTCTGCAGGGCCGAGCGGGCCGTGGTGTCCGCGTCGGTCGCGAGGGTGGACATGCTCGTCGCCGTGTCACGCCAGGCCTGGGCCTGCTTCGCCATGGCGTCCTCGTCGGCTTCGGGCCAGGACACGCCCGCCTGTGCGGCCACGTCCGCCAGCTCCGGCGGCAGTTCGATGCCCATTACCGCTCCGCGGACTTCAGGTGTTCGGCCGCCGACCGGTCGACCGTCCGGTACGTGCCGGCGGTTTCGGTCAGGCGGGTGCTCACCGAGGTCAGGCGGCCTGACAACCCGGAAAGGCGCGCCAGTGCGTCGTCCGCCGGGGCCGCGTGGACGGCGTTGAAGCTCTGGCCCACGGCGTCCGTGCCCCAGCAGGCACCGTCGGCCGAGAGGGCGTCGGTCAGATTGCGCTGAATCGAGTCCAGGCGGCTCACCAGCGGCTCGAACTGTCCTGCCCGGCTCGCGAGCCGGGCGGCGTCGACCTCGAAGCCGTCCCCAGGACCGTCAAAGGCGTCACCGTGCATCGCGTGTGCTCCCCGACCGCAGCCACGTCTGGTTCTCGAACGTCTCCTCCGGCGGCTCCGGCACCGGCTTCGGCGCCAGTTCCTCGGCCGACAGGTCCGCGGTGCCGCGCAGCAGTGCCTCCGGGTCGGTGTTGGTCGGGAGGACCGGGGCCAGCACCTGGCCGGCCGTCCGCGACACGCGGCCCGCCGCCTCGGCCGTCGTGCGGACGATGAGCGCGGCCAGTTCGGCCGGGCGTGCCACGCGGTACGCGTTGTCGGCGATCTCCAGCCCCACGAGGGAGCCGGACGCGGACACCGTGACGGTCACCAGGCCGTTCTCGCTGGTCACCGTCTCGCGGACGGTGGCTAACTGGCGCTGCACGGTCCCCAGCTGTTCCCTACTCCGCCGGTAACCGGCGATCAGGTCCTCGACCTGGGCTCTGTGGTCAGCCACCATGGCCACCTCCGCTGGGGGACGGCATTGGTCTCGCGTTGGACGCACATGCTCGTCACGCGGTTCCCGTGAATTCTCACAGTCGCGGCGAGATCGCGCCGTACACCGCGCGGGCCAGTGCGCCACCAACGGGTGAACGTGGGCCGCCGAACGGCTCAGGGGCGCCCGAAACCGGGCACAGGAGCGCGACGGCGTCGGTCGGGGTGCCCGTGCCGGGGACACCCGCGGCGAACAGTGCCTGCGCCTTGGCCTCCGCCACCGTCGCGACCGCGTTGACCAGTGCGGCCGGGGACAGGCGCCGCGGCAGCCAGCAGACGGCGTTGATCGTGCCCACCGGTTCGGGGATCGTGGCCGGCCCGGCCGCCCAGGTCGGGTGCGCGCCGATGCCCGTGGTCACGGAGACGTGGACGCCGCCGTCCGACCGGTGCTCGACCTCCCGCACGTCGACCGCGGTGAGGAGGCCGATGCCCGCGCCGGTCAGGCCCAGCGCGGCGGCGATCTCGGTCAGGTGCCGATCCGGGTCGGTCCGCGCGTACTCGTTCGAGACGGTCGCGTTGACCACCCAGTGGCGCTCGCCCATGCCGCCGCCGAGCACGCCGGAGGAGACGGCGAACCACGGGGTCGCCGGCCGCCACACCAGGACCGGTGCGCCGGCCACCTCGACGAGCGCGGGGATCACAGCACGCGCCGCACGAGCGCGCGGCTCGTGCCGCGGAGCTCGACCAACTCGAAGCCGGCGGACAGGAACATCGCGAGCGTGCCGTGGTAGAGGTCGCCGGAGCCGCGCCGCTCGCCCCCGGTGTCCACCGGATGGCCCTCGACGACCGCCGCGCCACGCGCGCCGGCGTAGTCGACCGCGGCGCCCAGCAGGGTGTTCGCCAGGCCGCGGCGGCGGGCGGTGCGGTGGACGAAGAAGCACGTCACCGACCACGTGTCCGGGCCGGCGTCGGACCGGGTGATCCTGGAGGTCGCCAGGCGCGGGTAGGTCGGGCGGGGTGCGACGGCGACCCAGCCGAGCGGGTCGTCCGCGGAGACGGCGAGGAGGCCGAGCGGCGCATTCTCCTCGACCCGCGCCCGCAGGAAGTCCTTGTTGCGCTCGCCCCAGTCCGCCTGGACGTCCCTGTTCGGCCGCATGAACCAGCAGCACCAGCAGCCGCCGACGGTCTTGTTGGCGCTGAACAGCTTCTCCAGGGACGGCCACGTGTCCGTGGTCAGCTCGACGATCTCCATCGTCAGCCCAGCAGCGCCCGGACCACGCGGGACGGGCTGGGCCGGCCCAGCTTCTCGGCCATCCACGCGCTGGTGTCGGCCAGCTTGTCCAGGTCGACGCCGGTCTCGACGCCGAGGCCGTCGAGGAGCCACACGAGGTCCTCGGTGGCGAGGTTGCCGGTCGCGGACTCGGCGTAGGGGCAGCCGCCGAGGCCGCCGGCGCTGGAGTCCACCGTGGTCACGCCGTGCCGCAGTGCCGCCAGGGTGTTGGTCAGGGCCTGGCCGTAGGTGTCGTGGAAGTGCACGGCCAGCCGGTCGACGGGGGTCCCCGCGTCGGCGAAGGCGGTGAGCAGGGCGGACACGTGACCCGCGGTCGCGACACCGATCGTGTCGCCCAGGGACAGTTGCGTGCAGCCCATGTCGAGCAGCCGCCGGCCGACGGACACGACCGCGGCCGGGTCGACGGAGCCCTCCCAGGGGTCGCCGAAGCACATCGAGACGTAGCCGCGGACCTCGAGACCCGCCCGCACCGCCCGCGTGACGACCGGCTCGAACATGGTCAGCTGCGAGTCGAGCGTGCGGTTGAGGTTGCGGTTGGCGAAGGTCTCCGTGGCGCTCGCGAAGATCGCGACGTGGGTGACACCGGCGGCGAGCGCGCGGTCCAGGCCCCGCTCGTTGGGCACCAGGACCGGGTAGCGGACCCCGTCGCGTCGCCGCAGGCCGGTCAGCAGCTCCTCGGCGTCAGCCAGCTGGGGGACCCACTTCGGGTGAACGAAGCTGGTGGCCTCCAGCGTGGTGAGGCCGGCGTCCGCGAGCCGGTCGAGGAACTCGAGCTTCACCTCGACCGGGACGACCGTGTCCTCGTTCTGCAGGCCGTCACGCGCGCCGACCTCCCAGATCGTGACGCGGTCCGGGAGGTCGGGGGCTGGTACGCGGGTCGGCAGCCCGAGGTCGCGAGCGGTCACGACCGCGCCTCATCCACTCCTCGCGGGCTTCGCGTGGGTGGTCGCCGGTCGTGACGCATCACGGGTTCGCTGCGCAAGCTCCGCTCACCGCCGGCGACGGTCGCCCTGTGGCGGTAGCGGCTGAGTCGACCCGGTGGGCGGTGCCTCGAAACCCTGCGGCGCGAAGTCGTCCTGCGGGTTGTCGTTGATCTCCCGGTACAGCATCGTGTGCACCCGCTCGACCTGCGGGATGTCGTCGAACTCGAGCGGCTCCTGCGCGGAGGACTCGATGATCAGCGTGCCGCAGCCGAAGATCCGGTCGATCAGGCCGTGCTCGAACCGGACCGTGCTGATGCGGGCGAGCGGGATGTCGATGCCGGTGCGGTTGAGCACGCCCTCGCGCGCCATGACGCGGTCCGTCGTGACGATGAAGTGCGTGGTGCGCCAGCGGACGAAGGGGATGAAGAACAGCCAGACCAGGATGATCAGCGCGACCGCGCCGATCGCGATGAACCCGATCGTGCTTCAGCTCTGGTCCTGCACGAGGATCGCGAGCCAGACGCCCACACCGAGCGTGACGATCAGGACGATGTAGGGGACGAGCAGCATCTTCCAGTGCGAGTGCTTGTGGATGATGACGTGTTCGCCCTCACTGAGCAGTTCGTCTGGGTAAGCCACAGCGTCCTCCCGATAACACGCCCCGCGAAAGGTGTCGCGGTAACCGTACCGGCGGTACACCCGTCCGCGGGGGGCACATCCACAAAGAGGGCGCCTCAGTCCGCCTTGAGGTGCACGACGTCGCCGGCGGAGATCGCCTTCGGGGTGCCGTCGTCGAGTTTCAGCAGGAGACGGCCCTCCTCGTCGACGTCTACCGCCACGCCGGTCAGCGGCTCGGTCTCGGGGAGTTCGGCGCGGACGCGCTGGCCGATCGTGCCGCACGCCTCCCGGTAGCCGGCGAGGGCTCCCGAGCGGGCGATGTCGCCGTCGACCATGCGCCACGCCGTCTCGAACTCGGCGAAGGCGCGCAGGAAGCTGGCCGTGATCTCGGTGCGGTCGGTGTTCTCGGCGCCGGCCTCGGCGAACGAGCCGGCCGCCAGCCCACCCGGCCCCGGCTCGGCGCCTTCGGGCAGGGCGGTGATGTTCACGCCGACGCCCACGACCGCCGCCTGCTCGGACGCGACCTCGGACAGCACGCCCGCCGCCTTCTTCCGCTCCGGACCGACGAGCAGGTCGTTCGGCCACTTGAGGAACGCCTCGATGCCGGCGGTCTCGCGGGCGGCGTGGATGAGCGCGAGGCCGGCGACCATGTAGAGCGAGCCCAGCCGCGCGGCCGGCACCGTCGCGGGCCGGATGAGGACCGAGAGGTAGGCACCCGTCCCCGCGGGTGACACCCAGGTGCGTGACCTCCTGCCCCGGCCGGCGGTCTGCTGGTCGGCGATCAGGACCGTCCGGTCCGCGGCGCCGTCACCGGCCGCGGCCAGCAGGTCGGCGTTGGTCGACCCGGTCGTGTCCACCACGTCCAGCGCGGCGTAGGGGCCGTTCGGCGCCACCAGCTGCTCGCGCAGGACCAGCACATCCAGCTTGTTCTCGGTCACATACCTGAACTTACCGGCAGGCACCCCTGACTAGGCTCGCGAGCATGAGCAGCGCGACCGAGCCGCTAGGTCAGGCGCCCAGCGGCGAGACCGACATCCACACGACCGCGGGCAAGCTCGCCGATCTCTACCGGCGCAGCGAGGAGGCGGTGCACGCCGGGTCCGAGCGCGCGGTCGCCAAGCAGCACGCCAAGGGCAAGATGACCGCCCGCGAGCGCATCGACATGCTGCTCGACCCGGGCTCGTTCGTCGAGCTCGACGCGCTCACCCGACACCGCTCCACCAACTTCGGCATGCAGGAGAAGCGCCCGTTCGGCGACGGGGTCGTCACCGGCACCGGCACGGTCGACGGCCGGCACGTGGCGGTGTTCAGCCAGGACGCGACCGTCTTCGGCGGCTCGCTCGGCGAGGTGTACGGCGA